>DASSIJ010000029.1:0-36820 GCA_035692045.1 Pseudolabrys sp.
CCTCATCGAGCTGATCCGTACAGGCCATAGTGCCACGGTAGGCGCGTGCGGACTCGGCGAGACGCTGGATTCGATCCGGGAGGAAATGCGCAGATTTGCCGACAGCGAGGTCATCGGTAGCGCCCAAACGTGGCACCTTACCAACAGTTACGTGCCGCTCGAGGTCATCGCGCAGATGTCCGAGCTTGGCGTATTTGGCCTCACCATTCCCGAGGACTTTGGAGGCATGGGACTCGGCAAGGAATCGATGTGTGTCGTTTCCGAAGAGCTTTCACGCGGATATATCGGCGTCGGCTCGCTTGGTACGCGCTCGGAGATTGCCGCCGAATTAATTTTTGGCAGCGGCACAGGCGCACAGAAGGAAAAGTGGCTGCCCAAAATTGCGTCCGGCGAAGTCTTGCCCACCGCCGTCTTCACCGAGCCGAATACCGGTTCCGACCTTGCTTCAATCAAGACGCGCGCGGTGCGCGAGGGCGACGTCTATAGAGTTTATGGCAGCAAGACCTGGATCACTCATCCCGTTCGTGCCGATCTGATGACGCTTCTTGTGCGGACCAATCCGAAAGAAGCCGGCCATCGCGGGCTGTCGATGCTGCTTGCCGAAAAGCCGCGTGGTGACGACAGGAATCCATTTCCCGCTGAAGGAATGAGCGGCACCGAAATCGAGGTGCTTGGCTATCGCGGCATGAAGGAATACGAGATCGCGTTCGACGGTTTTGCGGTAAAGGCGGAGAATCTGCTCGGTGGCGTCGAGGGACTCGGCTTCAAGCAGCTTATGCAGACTTTCGAATCCGCCCGCATCCAGACTGCCGCACGCGCTATTGGCGTCGCACAGGCCGCGATGGAACAGGCGCTCGACTATGCGCAAAATCGTACGCAGTTCGGCGGTCCAATCATCGGGTTCCCACGCGTTGCCGACAAGATCGTGATGATGGCGGTGGAAATAATGATCGCGCGGCAACTCACATATTATGCCGCGCGCGAAAAAGATTCCGGACGCCGCTGCGACCTGGAAGCCGGGATGGCCAAGCTGCTGGCGGCGCGTGTCGCCTGGGCTGCCGCAGATAACGCCGTTCAGGTACATGGCGGCAACGGCTTTGCGCTGGAATTCCCGGTTTCCCGAATCCTGTGCGACGCCCGCATCCTCAATATTTTTGAAGGAGCTGCCGAGATCCAGGCCCAGGTTATTGCGCGCCGCCTGCTCGACGGCACGAACTGAAAAGCCCGAAATCAGCAACGAAATCGGGCCTTACCGGTTTGACAGAGGAGAACTCGCAAAGCGCGCCCGTTTTCAGGTTTGCGCCAATTCGAGGAGACCATAAATGGCCGCGCTTTTGATAAGACACGGCGAGTGGGTGGTGGTCTGCGATGGCGCCAAGGCCCTGATTTTGGAAAACGTCGGCGATATCAATTCTCCCAATCTGAAGACCGTGGAAGTTTTTGAACAAAAGGATTTGTCGACACATGCTCTCGGCACGGACGCGCCGGGGCGTTCCATCAACTCCGTCGGCAACACACGCAGCGCCGTCGAACAAACGGACTGGCACGATCAGGCGGAGAAAACCTTTCTCGTACATTTGGCCCGGCGTCTCGATGGTGCCGTTTCTTCCGGCAAAGCCAAGTCGATGATTGTCGTTGCTCCGCCACGCGCTCTTGGAATGATCCGTCCGGCCTATTCCCAGTTGCTGAAGGGTGCGGTGCGCGCCGAAGTGGACAAGGATTTTGTCAAAATGCCCGTGCATGAGATTGAGAAGCACCTGACAGGTGGTTGACCACAGAAAATCCCGGCTCGCGAAATCTGCGATTATGACTAGCCCGCCGCCACGGCGATGGTATGGTCGCCGCGATTCTCGGTGAAAGGCCTGCGGATGAGGGTGCATTCAGGCATGTGCTGGCGTCTCGGCGGCGTGTGCGCGTTTGTTGCAATGCTGACAGCGTTCACGGCGACGGGCGCGCATTCGCAGGCAACAAAACAATCGCCGGCGCCACCCGGCGCTGCGGCTGCGACATCCGATCCGATTGCAATCCCCGGTTTCTGGGATCCGCGCCGGCGTCCGGAGCGGCCAGACCTCTCGCGCATCAGCATCATCCGGTTCCTGACGGAAACGGATTATCCGCCATTCAACTATGCCGGACCCGATGGCACGCCTACCGGCCTTAATGTCGATCTGGCTCGGCTGATTTGCGAGGAGCTCAAGGTCGCCTGCACGGTGCAAATGCGCCGCTTCGACACCTTGATCAATGCACTCAACACCAACAACGGCGATGCCATCATCGCGTCGATCGCGGCCACGCCGGAAATGCGGTCGCGTGTTGATTTCAGCGATCCGTATTACCGGACACCGGCGCGCTTCGTCGCGCGCCGCGACAGCACGATCGAGGATGTCCGTCCGGAAGCGCTCGAGGGAAAGAAGATCGGAGTCGTTGCCGGCACTGCGCACGAGGCGTATCTCAAGACGCTATTCACCGAGGCTGAGTTGCGTCCTTATCCGGACGCCGACGCTGCGCGTTTCGCACTGAAGCGAGGCGAGGTCGATCTCCTTTTCGGTGATGGCGTCTCGCTCGCCTTTTGGCTCAACGGAACCGACTCTGCGAATTGCTGTATGTTCAAGGGCGGACCCTATCTGGAGAGCCGGTTTTTCGGCGAGGGCGTCGGCATCGTGGTGAGACGCGGCAACGATCTCCTGCGGCAGGCGTTCAATTGGGCGCTGTTCCGACTCTGGGAAAAGGGCCGCTTCACCGATCTGTGGTTACGTTATTTTCCCGTCAGCCCGTTTTGAACCGCCCATTTGACGCAGGCGTGCGGCATTTCTACTGTCCGCGCCCCGGAGACCACGATGTCTGTCCCTGATGCCGCTGCTTCTTTGCGTCAAATCGCCGAGCAATCGAACGCCTGGCCATTCGAAGAGGCGCGCAAGATTGTCACGCGGCTCAAGAAGCATCCCAAGGACGAAGTGATCTTCGAGACCGGTTATGGTCCATCGGGCCTGCCGCACATTGGCACCTTCGGCGAAGTTGCCCGTACCACCATGGTGCGGCACGCCTTTCGCGTGTTGACCGGTGACAGGATAAAGACGCGCCTGATCGCCTTTTCCGATGATATGGATGGCCTGCGCAAGGTGCCGGACAATGTCCCGAACAAGGACATGCTGGAGAAGCATCTCGGCAAGCCGTTGACCCAGGTGCCGGATCCGTTTGGCACTCATCCGAGCTTCGGCGAGCATAACAATGCGCGGCTGCGTGCGTTCCTGGACCACTTCGGGTTCGAATACGAATTCATGTCGTCGACCGAGTGCTACAAGTCCGGCCGGTTCGATCAGGCGTTGCTCAAGGTATTGGCGCGCTTTGACGAGGTGATGGCAATCATGCTGCCGTCACTGCGCCAAGAACGCGCCGCGACTTATTCGGCGTTCCTGCCAATATCGCCAAAGAGCGGCATCGTCCTGCAAGTGCCGGTCACTGCGCACAATGCCAAGGCCGGCACCATCACCTATGAAGACCCGGACACCAAAGAGCAGGTGGTCACTCCGGTCACAGGCGGGCGCTGCAAGCTGCAGTGGAAGCCGGATTGGGCGATGCGCTGGGTCGCGCTCGGCGTCGACTACGAAATGGCCGGCAAGGACCTGATCGATTCGGTGAAGCTCTCGGGCGAAATCTGCCGCGCTCTCGGCGGCACTGCGCCGGAAGGATTTAACTACGAGCTGTTCCTGGACGAGAAGGGCCAGAAAATCTCCAAGTCGAAGGGCAACGGTCTGACGATCGAGGAATGGCTGCGCTACGCCAGCCCCGAAAGCCTCTCAGTGTTCATGTATCGCGAGCCTAAGGCGGCCAAGCGGCTCTACTTTGACGTCATTCCGCGCCACGCCGACGAGTACTATCAGTTTCTCGACGGCTTTGAGCGGCAGGACCAGCGGCAGCAGTTGTCGAATCCCGTCTGGCACATCCATTCCGGTAAGCCGCCGAAGATCGACATGCCGATCTCATTTGCCATGTTGCTCACGCTGGTATCGTCGTCGAATGCCGAAAATGCCGACACGCTCTGGGGCTTCATCGGCCGCTACCGGCCCGGTGTGACACCGAAGACGCATCCCAAGCTCAACGAGTTGGTCGAATATGCCATCCACTATTTCCGCGATTTTGTCTTGCCGGAAAAGAAATTCCGCGAGCCGACCGACACCGAGCGCGCGGCCCTGATCGATCTGCGCGATGCGCTCTCGCAGTTGCAGCCCAACGCGAGCGCAGAGGAGATCCAGAACGTGGTCTACGAAATCGGCCGCCGCGAGCCGTTCCTTGATCAAAAGAAGAAGGCGAAGGATGGCAAGCCGGGCGTTTCGCTCGACTGGTTTAATTTGCTCTACCAAGTGTTGCTGGGCCAGGAGAAAGGTCCGCGCTTCGGCTCTTTCGCGGCAGTCTACGGCTTAAAGAACACGATGGACATGATCGACGGCGCGCTGACGCGCTCGGCGTAATCTGTCATGGCTGGGGCAAGCCCGGTGACGACGAAACCTACTGGCTCGCCCAAACAATCCGTGCGACCCAATCGATATCGGACATCGGCACGATGCGGTCGCGGTGCTCGGCGTTGAGTGACTTGAGTTCGAATGATTTCGCGGTCTTACGCTTGAGCTCTTTCACCATGACTTCGCCGTCCCTGGTCTTGACCACGACGCGGTCGCCCTTTCGCACCGTTGCGCCTGGAGAAACGATGATGACATCACCGTTGCGATAAGCCGGCTTCATCGAATCACCGGAGATTTCCAGCGCGTAGGCGTGCTCGTCGCTTACGGCGGGAAAGGCAATCTCTTCCCAGCCTTTGCCGACCGGGAACCCGCCATCATCGAAAAAGCCGCCGGCGCCGGCCTGTGCAAAGCCGATCAGCGGCACGTTATTCATGGTCGCCTTGCCGCCATCGGTGATCAGTGTGACGAAGGTGTCGAACTTGGTGGTTGTCGCCTGCAGTGCCTTGGCGACCGATTCCGTCGACGGCCAGCGTGGCCGCCCCTCCGGCGTGACGCGCTTGGATTTGTTGAAGGTGGTTGGATCGAGGCCCGCTTTCTTGGCCAGACCCGACGGCGTCAGTTTGGCGCGCGCGGCGAGCCGGTCAATGGCAGTCCAGATCTGGTTATGGGTAAGCATAGGCATGGACGCGGGCACCGGCTGTGGTCCGAGGGATAGGAATTATAGCCTTGAGTCGCCCCCCTCCCGCAACAGTTTCATGGGCCGGCCGCCTTGAATAAACCTTGGCCCGGCCGATAGGGTCGACTGTCGCGCGAATCCGGAGACCAATCTGGTGATAGGTCTTTTCGACCGCCTGTCCCGCCCCTTTCTGCGGGTCCTCGATCCCGAGGACGCGCACGCGCTTGCAATCAAGGCGCTGCGCTACATGCCCGTGGCCAGGGCGCCCGCTGACAGCGATGAACTGGCGGTCAGTGCCTTCGGGCTCAAATTCCCGAATCCGGTCGGTCTTGCCGCCGGCTTCGACAAAAATGCACAAGTGCCGGATGCGTTGCTGCGCCTTGGCTTTGGCTTCGTCGAGGTCGGCACCATCACTCCGCGAGCGCAAGGCGGTAATCCGAGACCCCGGCTGTTCAGGCTTGAGACGGATCACGGCGTGATCAACCGGCTTGGCTTTAACAACGAAGGCGCTGCCGCTGCCCACATGCGGCTTGCGGCACGCCGCAACGCCGGCGGAATAGTGGGCGTCAATATCGGCGCAAATCGCGATTCGACGGATCGAACCGACGACTACGCCCGCCTGATCGAAACGTTCTCTACCGTCGCCAGCTATTTCACCGTCAATGTGTCTTCGCCGAACACTCCTGGTCTGCGCGACTTGCAACAGGCAAAGGCACTCGACGACCTTCTCGCCCGTGTCATCGATGCGCGTGAAAGGGTGCGTCCGCGTGTGGGCCTGACCTCGATTCTTCTCAAGATCGCGCCCGATCTTACGCTGTCCGACCTTGACGACGTCGTCGGTGTTGCGCGGAAACGCCGCGTCGACGGGATGATTGTCGGGAACACGACCATTTCGCGTCCCGGTTCGTTACGCGAGCGCGACAAGGGGCGCGAGCAGGGCGGACTATCCGGCAAGCCGTTGTTCAAGCTTTCGACCCGCATGCTTGCGGAAACTTTCGTGCGCGCCGAAAACGCGTTTCCGTTGATCGGTGTCGGCGGTATCGATTCCGGTTCGACCGCGATTGCAAAAATCAAGGCAGGTGCCACGCTGTTGCAGCTTTATAGTGCGCTTGTTTATCGCGGACTCGGAGTGGTTGCGGAGATCAAGGCCGATCTCACAGCGGCACTCAGGCGCGGTCATCGCAACTCGCTGGCGTCGATGGTCGGCAACGATGCGGCCGCGATCACTGCCGAAAGCTGGCCGGGCTAGCGCTTCCGTTCATTTTCCGCGCGGTGCATTGAACAGGCGCATGAGAATCCAGATCGGAATGACGATAACCGCTCCGAGGAGGAAATAACGCCATAGCCAACGGATTGCGTCGAAGCCCATGTTCCAGATCGAACGGATCAGCCGCTCAACGCTGTGTATAATGTCAAATGGGTCCAGGCCGAGCGCCGAGAGAATCACACCGACCAGGACCGATAAGAGAATCAGGCGCCCCAGCACCGCAAGTGGTGAACCGCCCGTCCATCGCGCGACCTGATTGTCAGCCATGATTGCCTCCACTGGCGGCCATTGTAGCATGCTCTCGCCGCTGCAACATGTGCTCGAGTGTCTCCAGCCGGTCAGCGTCCCCCGGCGGCTTATCCCAGCGCAACCGGTTGATGCGCGGAAACCGCATGGCGATGCCGGACTTATGACGCGTCGAGCGTTGTAGTCCCTCGAACGCAACTTCCAGCACCAGCCCCAGCTTGGGCTCGTGCGCGACTTCGCGCACCGGTCCGAACCGGTCGACGGTATTCCGGCGCACGAAGCGATCGATCTGGATCAGCTCCTCGTCCGTGAAACCAAAGTAGGCCTTGCCGACGGGCACCAGTTCCTCGCCGTTTTTGCCCTTGGTCCAGACGCCGAAAGTATAGTCCGAATAATATGACGAGCGCTTGCCATGCCCGCGCTGCGCGTACATCAGCACGGCATCGATGATCATGGGGTCCCGTTTCCACTTCCACCATGGTCCCTTTGGCCGGCCGGGCGTGTACGGCGCGTCGCGCCGCTTGAGCATCACGCCTTCAACGGCGTCGGCATCGGCGTCGGCCCCGGCCGAGGCCGGATCGGCGCGCGCCGCGGTCAATTCATCCCAGGAATTGAATTGTATCAACGGTGAAAGGTCGATCCGCGGATCGTTCAATTTTGTGATGAATTTCTCCAATCGTGCACGACGCTCCATGAAGGGATGCCCGCGCAAATCCTCGTCGCCGCGTGCCAGAAGATCGTAGGCGCGCAGATGCGCGGGGAATTCCGCCAGCAGCTTTGGGGTGACCGCCTTGCGGTTCAAGCGCTGTTGCAACACGTTGAAGGACTGAATGCGCCCTTCGCGCATGATCAGCAGTTCGCCGTCGATCGCGCAGGGCAATCGTAACGCTTCGACGAGATCGGGAAAGCTCCTGGTAATTTCCTCACCCGTGCGCGAATAGAGTCGGGCGACCAGTTCGCCCTGTTCGTCGTGGCCGGCCACCGCCTGAACACGGATGCCGTCCCATTTCCATTCCGCCATGAAATCCGCGGCCTCGAGGCCGGCGAGATCGCTCTCTTCTGCCGCGTGCGCGAGCATCGGCGGTCGAAACGGTGCCGGATCGCGCGAGGACGGCTTCTCAGCCCGGCCCTCAAGCCAGGCGAAAAGGTCGAGATAAGGCGGCGTCAGCCCGGGCCATAGAATTTCGACTTCGTCGGGCTGCTTGCCGCCAAGCGACGCAGCAGCGGTCTTGGCGAGACGAGCCGAGACGCCGATACGCAAGCCGCCCGTCACCAGCTTCAGCAGTGCCCAGCGGCCGGTTTCATCCAATCCATCGAGCCAGCGCGCGATTTGTGCCGGTAATTGCGCCTTCCCGAGCGTCGAAAGCGTTTTGACAACGTCCGACAAGGTGGGAGCCGAATTCGGCTTTCGGTCCGGGTCGGCCGGCCACATTAGCGCGACGGTTTCGGACAGGTCGCCGACATAATCGTACGAGAGTGCGAACAGCACCGGGTCGGTTCGTTCCATGATCAAAGCGCGGATCATTCCGCCTTTGGCGTGCTTGAATGTCAGCGCACCGGTCAGAGCGGCAAGCGCCCAGCCGCGTTCCGGATCGGGCGTGCTCCGCAGATATTCGGCGATCTGGCGAAGCTTGGCGTTGCGCCCCGGTTCATATGCGAGGCGATCGAGCAGCTCGGCGAAGCGATTCATGCTTCCGCCTCGCTCGTGGTCACGTCGGTTTCTTCTTCATCACCATAGCCGACGATATCGAGCGGCCGCGCCTTACGGCCTTTTGTCTGGCACCAATGCACGAGCGCGTCTTCCTGCCCATGCGTCACCCAGACTTCGGAGGCGCCCGTGGCCGCTATGGTTGCCGTGAGCCCCTCCCAGTCGGCGTGATCGGAAACGACGAGCGGGAGTGTGATGCCACGCTGGCGTGCGCGAGCGCGGACACGCATCCACCCCGACGCAAACGCCGCGACCGGATCGGGAAAACGGCGCGACCACAGATCGCTCATCGCGCTTGGCGGACAGATGATGATATGGCCGGCAAGCTCTGCCTTGTTCGCCCCGCGCACGAGCTCGATCTGGCCGAGATCAATGCCGCGGCTCTGGTAGTAGCGCGTGATGGACTCGACGGCACCATGGATGTAGATCGGTTTGTCGTGTCCGGCCGCCCGCAACATCGCCATCATGCGTTGCGCCTTGCCGAGCGTATAGGCTCCGACGAGATGGGCGCGCTCGGGGAATAACGCGACTGAGTGCAGGAGTTTTGCAATTTCGCCGCCGGAGTCATGATGGCGAAAGACCGGCAATCCGAATGTCGCTTCGGTGATGAATACGTCGCACGGCACCAGTTCGAATGGGGTGCATGTTGGATCGGCGACGTCCTTGTAGTCTCCGGAGGCGACGAGGCGCAGGCCGCCGCATTCAACGCGGATCTGTGCCGAGCCGAGGACGTGCCCGGCCGGATGCAAGCTCACCTTTACGCCATCGAGTTTCAGCGTCTCACCGTATGCAACCGCCTGTGTCCGGCCCGCGAAATTATCGCCATAACGCAGACGCATGATGTCCAGCGTTTCCTTCGTCGCCAGCACGGCGGCATGGCCGGCGCGCGCATGATCGGAATGCCCGTGCGTGATCAAGGCCTTTTCAACCGGCCGGGTCGGATCGATATGAAAGCCGCCGGGCTTGCAGCACACGCCCGACGGCGTTGGAACCAGGATATCTTCGGGACGCATCGTGCTTAGATAGGCACTAAGCGCGAAACGACAAAGAACCTTTCAATGAACAGTCCGATTTCCCTTTCCTCCGGCGACGTGATCGCCGACCGTCGTTTCGAATGGGCGCGCGACCGTGAGGCCAAGGGCGATCTCACGGGTGCTGCCGATCTGCTGCTGCAGGCGCTTGAGCTTGCGCCAACCTACGCCTCAGCCTGGTTCGTGCTCGGCGAACTGCGCCAGAAGCTGGGTGACCGCGCTGGAGCCATCGCGGCCTTTGAAAAGGCGAGGGCCGCCGACCCGCAGGACCGGCATGGCGCTGCGCTCCATCTCATTCATCTCGGCGCTCAACCGCCTGCTGCCATGCCGGAGGGCTACGTGCGCGCGCTGTTCGACGGGTACGCTCCGCGTTTCGAGCAAGCGTTGGAAGGCCTGACCTATCGCGCACCTGAGCTCTTGTTCCGTGCCGTTGAAGCGGCGCACGCCGGCGCACGGATGAAATTCGGGTCTGCGCTGGATCTCGGGTGCGGCACCGGTCTGGCTGCGCTGCCGTTCCGCCCGTTCAGCGATTGGATGGTGGGGGTCGATCTCTCGCCGGCCATGCTCGCGCAGGCCCGCAGCAAAGGACTTTACGACAGGCTGATCGAAAGCGAGGTAGGCGCTTTTCTTGCCGGTGAGGCAAGGATCAAAGCCCGCTACCATCTCGTTCTCGCTGCCGATGTATTCATGTATTTCGAAGACCTCGCGCCGGTTCTCACGGCGGTTGCGCAGGTGCTTGCTTCATCGGGCCAACTCGCTTTCAGCGTCGAGACACATGAGGGGGACGGCGTCACCTTGCGCGAGACGCTGCGTTACGCCCATGGCAAAGCTCATGTGCAAGCCGCACTGGCCGCCGCCGGGCTTAAGCCGATCAGCCTCGATTTTGCCTCTACTCGCACCGAAAAGGGTGTGCCGGTGCCCGGGTTGATCGTGGTGGCCACGGGCGCATGATCCGCAAACAACATCAAATTCATGGAACCCGCGCGCGATCTTTTTGATACCTCACCGGCGCTTCCAGACGTCTTCGCGCGCTGGTTCACCAGCCGCGGCTGGCAGCCGCGCGCGCATCAGCTCGAGCTGCTGGCAAAGGCCAAGGCCGGGCGCTCGGTCTTGCTGATCGCCCCGACCGGCGGCGGCAAGACGCTGGCCGGCTTTCTGCCGACATTGGTTGAGCTGAGCGAACGCGGCCTTCGTCCGCGCAATCTGAAATCGACCGGCCGCGCGCTGGCGCGTTCGCAAGGCCTGCACACACTTTACATTTCACCGCTGAAAGCTCTTGCCGTCGACATTGCGCGGAATCTGGAGATTCCGGTGCAGGAGATGGGGCTGCCGGTGCGGGTGGAAACGCGCACAGGCGATACGCCCGCGTCGAAGCGTCAGCGCCAGCGCCGCGATCCGCCGGATATTTTGCTCACGACGCCTGAACAGTTGGCGCTGCTGCTCGCGAGCGCCGATGCACCTTACCTGTTCGGCACGCTCAGGCGGGTTGTCCTCGATGAATTGCATTCGCTGGTCACATCCAAGCGCGGCGACCTGCTGTCGCTTGGCCTGGCCCGCCTGTTTGTGCTGGCACCGCAGCTCGCAACCATCGGGCTGTCCGCGACTGTCGCCGAACCCGATGAGCTTTGTCGATTCTTGGTTCCGCAGCCGCTGAGCGGTGAGGCCCGCGCCGATCTGGTGGTAGCGCAGGCCGGAGCACAGCCAATCGTGACGATGCTCGACACCGAGGAGCATTTGCCATGGGCCGGTCATTCGGCGCGTCATGCGCTCGGAGAGATTTATGCGCATATCAAGACACACAAGACCACGCTGGTGTTCGTCAACACCCGCAGTCAGGCGGAATTTCTTTTTCAGGAGCTCTGGCGCGCGAACGACGACAATCTCGCCATCGCCCTGCATCACGGTTCGCTCGATGTCGCGCAACGGCGGCGCGTGGAAGATGCTATGGCCGCCGGCAAATTGCGGGCAGTTGTATGCACGTCCTCTCTCGATCTCGGCGTGGACTGGGGCGACGTCGATCTGGTGATCAATGTGGGCGCGCCAAAGGGCTCTTCGCGCCTCCTGCAACGGATCGGTCGTTCCAACCACAGGCTCGACGAGCCTTCCGAAGCGGTGCTTGTCCCGGCCAATCGTTTCGAAGTGCTTGAATGCCGCGTCGCAATCGACGCAGTGGCAGAAAATGCGCAGGACACGCCGCCGCTGCGCACCGGTGCGCTCGATGTTCTGGCGCAGCACATTCTGGGCCGGGCCTGTGGCGAGCCGTTCTTGGCCGACCAGCTTTATGCCGAAATTCGTGCCGCCGCGCCCTATGCCGAGCTGGCGCGCTCTGATTTCGATGCGACGGTCGATTTCGTTGCCACCGGCGGTTACGCACTCAAGGCGTACGAGCGTTTCGCGAAGATCCGGCTGGGCAAGGATGGCCGCTGGCGCATCACGCATCCGCGCGTGGCGCAGCGCTATCGCATGAATGTCGGCACCATCGTCGAGGCTGACATGATCAAGGTGCGGCTGGTGCGCTCACGCCGAAGCGGAGCGGTCGTTCCGCGCGGTGGACGGCTCCTCGGTGAGGTCGAGGAATATTTCATCGAAACCCTGAGGTTGGGCGACACATTCGTGTTTGCCGGCGAAATTCTCAAATATGAGGCCCTGGTCGAGGACGAAGCCTACGTCTCGCGCTCGGACGCCACCGATCCCAAGGTGCCGGCCTACGAGGGCGGAAAATTTCCGCTGTCGACGTATCTCGCGGCGCGTGTGCGCGCATTGTTGGCCAAGCCAGATGCCTGGCGTGCGCTGCCGGACCAGGTGCGGGAGTGGCTGGAGATCCAGCAATGGCGCTCGGTGTTGCCCAAGGCCCGGGATTTGCTGGTCGAGACCTTCCCGCGCGCCGCCAAATATTACCTCGTCTGTTATCCGTTCGAAGGCCGCCTCGCGCACCAGACACTTGGCATGTTGCTGACGCGCCGGCTGGAGCGGGCGCGTCTTCGTCCACTCGGTTTCGTCGCAAATGAGTATGCACTGGCGGTGTGGGGCCTGGGCGATGTCGCACTCCGGATCGCGCGCGGCGAAGTCTCGCTCGCTCAACTATTCGATGAGGATATGCTTGGTGACGATCTGGAGGCCTGGCTCGCGGAATCGGCGCTGATGAAGCGCACATTTAGAAGCTGTGCGATCATCGCCGGACTGATTGAAAAACGCTTCCCCGGTGAGGAGAAATCGCGCCGCCAGCTCACGATTTCCACCGATCTGGTATACGACGTGCTGCGCAAGCATCAGCCCGACCATATTCTTCTGCGGGCTGCGCGTGCCGATGCGGCCAGCGGCCTCCTCGATATCAAGCGGCTCGGCGAAATGCTCTCGCGTATCAGGGGCCGAATCGTTCATAAAGCGCTCGACCATGTCTCGCCGCTGTCGGTTCCTGTTTTGCTGGAGATCGGGCGTGAGACCGTCTATGGCGAGGCTTCGGATACGCTGTTGGCCGAGGCAGCTGACGAATTGATCAAGGAAGCGATGAGTTGACGCAGGCGGCCCAAAATCTGGCAGAGAGCGAGGGCAATCTCATTGTGCTCGCCGGAGTTCCACTTCTCGCCGATCCGCGCGGTGCGCTGTACTGGGCTGAGCAGGGACTCTTGGTTGTTGCCGACCTCCATCTGGAGAAAGGCTCGAGCTTTGCCGCGCGCGGACAATTGCTTCCACCCTATGACACCGCGACCACGTTAGCCCGCCTGTCACATTTGATTGCGAACTATGCGCCACGCTGCGTCGTGGCGTTGGGCGACAGCTTCCACGACGGCGGTGGTCCGGCTCGGCTCGGCGATAGCGACCGCGAGAGTTTGCGCATCATGCAACGCGGCCGCGAATGGATATGGATTACCGGCAATCACGATCCTGAACCGGCAGACGGCATTGGCGGCAGCTTCACCGATGCGTTCATGGCCGGGCCTTTGACGTTCCGTCACTTGCCGAGCGGCGCGACCGGTGAAGTCGGCGGCCATTTGCACCCGGTCGCACGAATTTCCCATCGCGGCCGCGCGGTGAGCCGCCGATGCTTTGCTTCGGACAAAACTCGGATGGTGATGCCGGCTTTCGGTGCGTTCACCGGCGGGCTCAATGTGCGTGACGCCGCTTTCGCCGATCTTTTCGGGACACTCGCATTTACAGCGCATCTGCTTGGCGACAGCCGGGTCTATTCGTTTGCCGCGAAGCGCTGCCTGCCGGACTAGTCCCGCGCGAAGATCACACTCGCAAACCAGCCGATAACCAGTGCCATCAGCGCGGTTGCCATCCCATAGAGCAGACCATGGTCGCGTGCGGCGTCAGCGACATATTGCTCGAATCCGGTCTTGATCACTTCCAGCGCCGAATTGGTGCGCGCGACCAGGGCGCCTCCGGCGAACAGTCCGACATCAATATTGTAGGTTCCGGTCGGGACTGCTGCGGGCATGGGGATTGCGGCCCGGAAAACGGTGGGTGTGAGGAAAGTCACCGCGGTCCCCGACTCGCGATAAAGTCCCTGCTGCGTCTGCAGGCGCACGAAGGCGCGCCGGAACGGGTCGTCGCGTACCGTATCAGCGAGATCGGCGCCAATGCGCTGCGGCAGCAGGAAATTGTCGAGCCCGATTTGCAGCCGTCGCAACGTATCCTGATTGGCGATGGTGTTGACCGGACGGTTGCTCAGAACCGCGAGGTAGGATGGTGCGCCCACGAATTCGCGCGAGTCGGCATTGACCCATATGCCGAGCATGCGCTGCTTGCGCCTAGTCCGGAGTGTTTGACGCGGGCCGCTCACGGTGACCACGAGATCGTATGGTGGGCGCAGCGGGCTTCCTGCGGGCTCGGGCTCGATGGTGCCGAACAGCACCAGGTCTTCGCCGACGAAGTTCGACGTCACGGCGACGCGATGATTCGAGAGAGAAACAACCAGGCGCTCGGCGACGGCTGGCTCTGCGCCAAACGCCATGACGACAAATGCGAAGCTGATCAGGGACCGCCGCATCATCCACCTGTGACGTAACGAAGCGAATAGAGATCATCGGGCCGCACCACCAGTGCATAGGCAAAGCGGCAGCCGACCGCGAAAACAAGGAGTCCGAGCAGAAGCCGCAGACGCTCGCCCCGCATCTTCTGACCGGTGCGTGCGCCGAACTGTGCGCCGATAACGCCGCCGACCATCAGGATCAATGCAAGGACGGCATCCACCAGATGATTGGTGGCCGCATGCATTACCGTCGCCGACGCCATGGTGACCAGTGTGAGCACCATCGATGTTCCGATAACAGTGGCTGTCGGTACCCGTAGAAAATAGATCAGCATCGGAACCAGCAGGAAGCCGCCACCTATGCCCATGATCGCTCCGACAAATCCGATCACGAATCCGATCGCCCAGACCGGGATTGCCGACACGTAGATTTTCGAGTGTTTGAACCGCAGCTTGAACGGCAGGCCGTGAAGCCATGTATGGCTGCCAGGCCGCCGCAGCGTTGCCGGCATGCCATGCCGCGTGCGGATGATTGCGCGCACACTTTCGTAAATCATCATGGCGCCAACGACAGTCAGCAATGTCACGTAAGAGAGCCCGATCATCAGATCGAGTTGGTCCAGCGCACGCAGTTCGGTGAAAAGCCAGACACCGGTGGCCGTACCGACGATGCCGGCACTGAGCAGCATCATCGCCAGCGCGATATCGAGTGCGCGCTTGCGCCAATAGCTGATCGCGCCGGTAAACGAAGACGCCGCGATATGACTGGATACGGTTGCCACGGCAACTGCCGGCGAGATCCCGATGAAAATCAGCAGCGGCGTCATCAGGAAACCGCCGCCGATGCCGAACATGCCCGAAATGTAGCCGACCGCGAGCCCCATCCCCAGCACAAGGAAGACGTTCACGGGCAAGTCGGCGATGGGAAGGTAGATCTGCAAGCGGGTTCGTCCGACGGTTGCGACGCACTTCGGAGACCGGCGCGTCCGGCCACCTCATACTGACAATTAACACCGAGACACGCGGAAACGTCAGCGATACCGATTCGAGGCGCGATAGACTCGAAGCCAACAGGTCAGAGCTTTGCTTGACTTTAGCCGATGAGTGCGACCGTAAGCACGCCCTTTGGCTATAGGTCGCGGCGGTTCACAGCTTTCCGGAGTTGAAGGCACTGATCGAAAGCGGGCCGGCCGCTCGCGGCTTTTCCGGGGGTGGGGACATCGCGCGATCCCAGCCGCCCGACGGCTGCGGAACCATGGTCGCCTCCGCCGGCTGAGGCTTGGCTGCGAAGCTTTTGATGGCTTCCTGGGCAGCCGCGAGGGTTTCGCCATTCAGATAGCCGGCAACCTCGTCGCGCTTGCGGCCTGCATCGCGGTCGCCTTGGGCGGCTGCCAGCGCGAACCACTTGTAGGATTCGGCGATGTTTTTCTCCGTCCCGAGACCGCGCACGGTCAACACACCGAGGTTGAATTGGCTATCGGCAACGCCGCGTTCTGCGGCCTTGCGGAACCATTGTGCCGCGTTGACATAGTCCGGCTTGCCCTCGGCTCCCTCCGCATAGAGGACGGCCAGGTTGTGCATGGCCTTGGCGTGGCCTTTGCCGGCGGCGGCCACGTAGAGTTTGTGGGCGGCGACCAGGTCCTTTTTCACCCCCAGGCCCTTTTCGAGCATGCTGGCGTACCGGAATTGGGCAGGCGCCAGCCCTTTGCTCGCGGCGCGCTCGAACCATCGCGCGGCTTCCTCCAGATTCGCTGGTACGCCGCGGCCCTCTACGAAACGCATCGCGATCTCGTAGGCGGCCGCCGGATCGCCTGCCGACGCCGCGTTGCGGAGCCGTGCTCCTCCAATGGCTGCTGGCAATCCATCGGCCGCCGGCGGTTGTGCAGTTTGCGCCGGCTGCCGGTTCGACCGGGAATCGGCGGGCGCGGGTACAATCGAGCCGGTGACATCGCCTTTTGGCGTGGGTCCGAGGAGGGACGGACTCAACATCGGCAGATTTAATGCCGGCGACTGCTCCGCCGAATTCAAATTCAACGACGGAGGCGCGGTTGCAACTGACGGAGGCGGTTTAGCCGGAGCCAAACTTGGCAAGGGCGGAGGTGCCAGTAGCGATGCGGTGATATCGGTCTCGGCCGGTGTTGTCGGCGACGTCGGCTGACTCTCGGCGAGAGCAGCGGACGTCTCGAGTTCGGCGGTGTCCGCGGCCACCTCGCTGTTTGCCGCGTCCATTTCGGAGGCAGTCGCAAGCTTGGCTTCGCGCGTATCGAAAATTCCGAAATCGAAGATGTTACTCGCGAATTGGATCGATCCGATGATGATCGCGACGATGCTCGCCGCCAGGAACAAACTTTTGACACGTGTCCCGACTTTGGACCGCAGCGATCCCTGTTCATCGCCCTTCGCCTTGAGAGGTTCGGAACGCTGCCGGCCGTTCGGATCCTGGCCCGCGGCTTGAGCAGCGCGTCGGGCTGCAGCGATGAAGTTCGATTTTCCGCCCGCTGTGGCCGTATTTGGCCGGACGTCGCCGAGCGCCGCCTCCGAGGCAGCGATACGCATGCCTGGAGATTGGGCAAGTCCCGGACGGCCAGAGCCAGGCTCGAGCGGTACATCGACGGGCAAATCGGAATCGGACGGCGCCGAGGCCACCGGACGCAACCCCAAATTGGGAAAGTCCACGGACAAGGGGAATGCGGGCTGGGGTGCTTTCACCGGGACCGATATTGCCGATGCTGAATTCGGCTGCGGACGAGGAACTATCTCGGGAGCAACAGCGGTCTCTTGTGTGGCGGCTTTATCGGAAAATTGCGTGAGCTCGAGGACATCTGGCTCGCGAATCGCCGGGCCCGGCCGATTGCCGCGAATCTCGCCTTCGATCACGGTCAGACGGTCGGCGACTCGATCAAGCGTGCCATTTACGGCTTCAAGCGCACCATGAGTGCGGGCGATATCGTGCTTCAGCAGATCAATATCTGGCGCGCTTTCTGCCCGAAGGCCCGCAGTCTCCTTGTTGGCGCGGATGTCTTCAATATGAACCAGTAGATCGGTGAGTCCGCGTTCGACTGCATCCAGATGGCTGAGGCGAGAGTCGGTCGCATCGAGGCGTTCGAACAGTCTGACGATCCGGTCCTCGAGGTGGCCAACTGCGATCTGATCGCCACGCGACGGTTGGAGCTGCTCGATCTTTTCGGACAGGGACTGCATCAGCACTTCAAGGCGCGGCGGCATGTCGCCGCCCTGGGCACGGTCGGCCAGGGTTCGGCTGAGTGCATCGATGCGCAGCTCAAGCCTGTTGAGCGCATCGCCGCCGCCGCTGATCGCAAGATGGTCGATTTTGTCGGCAAGCGCCTGCACCTGGGCATAGAGCCCGCTCATCGCTTCGTTGGAAGCAACGTGCGCTGCCATTTCGCGCAGTGCGCCGATGGAGTTCTCGAGTCGCTGCATCGTCGCCGGGTCTTTCTGGGCAACAATGAGATCGATCTTGTGGCCGAGCGCGTCGATTGCATCGGTGTAACCGACCAGATTTTCCGCGGGCGTCAGCGCATGCAACGCGTCGCGCACTTCAGCGAGCCCGTACTCGATGCCAGCCAGAGCGTTACCGTCCACGCCCGCCTGACGCCCGTCCGCCAGGCGCTGGGTGAGCCTCTGAATCTGTATCTCGATCGTCTCGATAGCGCGACGAGGCATCGCCTCAGCGACCGTGTGGCTGATCTCGCGAAGCTCCACATGTAGCGCCGCGATTGCCTCTTCTACGCCGGGCCGTCGCAATGTTTCGATCTGGTCGGTAATTCGCCTCAGTTGACCCTCTAAACCCGAAAGGTCTTGTGCCGGCGCCGGCGCTGCCGCGGCGTGGAGCGGGCGGTGGCGCGCGGCAATTTCGGCGATCGCACTGACGAGGCCGGGCGGATAGATATTGTCAGCTGCATGCGGCGTTGACGGACGCGCGATTTTTGCGGCGAATTGGTCGAACCGCTGCTCCAGGCGCGCGAACAGTTCGGCGAACTGGTCGGGTTCTTCGCGGTCCCGCTTCGGCGCGTAAGGCGCAGACCCGCTGCGTGTCACCTGGTCGATGCGGCGGGTGAGATCGTCGAGCCTTTGGTGCACGCCGGTAAGATGATCCGCGGTTCCATCGTCACTGCTGCGCGGAAGCGACGGCACCCTGATGCCTTGCGTCGCGGCCTGCTGCAGGATGATCGCGTTGAGCCAGTCACTCAGTGGCATCCCCGCACGGCGCGCCGCTTCCTGCGCGGTCTGTTGCGCGTGCTGTCGAATTCCTTTGACGTTCCACGGAAAGCCAAATTTCATGCTCACACCCACGTCCGAGGTGGAGACGAGTCGGATCGACTCTCGTGGAACCGGCGCGCGTTAACAGCGGGTGGATACGGGGCTCGGTTCTTCGTCCACACCCAACTTTTTGCCGGTCACGGTAAACAACCCGTTAACGTTTTGCGGTTTTGGCGCCCCGGCCCCCGTGACGGGTCGCGGCCAAGGCCGTCTTACGACAGTAATATTTTCTGGGCAGAACACCTGAGTGCCACCGCTCCCGGAGATTGCAAGCCTAAGGTTCACGCGAGTCGGGCAGGTAATATGTAGGGGTGACATGAAAAACGAATACCGCACTCATACCTACGGCGGTATCGATCGGGCCGGCGAGAGCCGCAAGGGGGGTCCGGAGTCACTCGCCGCGGGCAATATTACCATCGGCGAGCTTGCGCGCGAATCGGGCGTGACTTTGCGCGCACTGCGATTTTACCAGAGCAAGGGTTTGCTTGCCCCCCACCGCGACGGCGGCGCCCGTGTCTTTAGCCACACTGACCGCGACCGGCTGGCCCTGATTCTGCAGGGTAAACGGCTCGGGTTCACCCTGACCGAAATCCGCGAAATGCTTACCGCGCGTGCACGTGGTTGCACCAACGCCCTGCCGATCAGCCGCCGGAAATGCGTGGAGCAAATCACTATGCTGGAGCGCCAGCGGCGCGACATCGAAACGGCGCTGGCTGAATTGCGGCAGATTTATACCGAAATGTTCACCAGTTCCGATGCTCCCCCGCGCATCAGAGCGGCCGGCTCCCGGAAGGGCTGACCTGCACCGCCGCTCCTCCTGTCTCCACTGCATTTAACGGAGGCGTAAACCGGGCACGTCATAGTGCTTACCAGCGAGGCTTTCGCTGGTACCGTGTGAGCGAAAGTTAAACCGGTAGCTTCATATCCTGTTAACACCTTGCGGCGCGCTGCCGGGGAGATGGTTCATGCCAATCTATAAGGCCCCAGTAGATGACGCGTTGTTCTTGCTCAACGACGTCTTCCATCTCGATCACTACGGCAATCTGCCCGGGTTTTCCGACGCCTCGCCTGATGTCGTGGAAGCGGTGTTGCGCGAAGCGGCGAAGTTCAGCGAGGAAGTGCTGACCCCGCTCAATCGTGTCGGCGACAAGGAAGGCTGCAAGCGCGCTCCTGACGGGAGCGTGGCCACCCCGAAGGGGTTCAAAGACGCCTATAACCAGATCGTTGAGGGCGGCTGGATTGGTATTTCGGTGCCGAGCGAATTCGGCGGCCAGGGACTCCCGGCGACACTGACCGAAATCGTCAACGAATTCTTTTGTTCCTCCAACATGGCCTTCGCCATGTATCCGGGCCTCACCCAAGGCGCCATCGCCGCTTTGTTGGTGCACGCCTCCGCCGAGCTAAAGACAAAGTATCTGCCGAAGATGGTTGAAGGCGTCTGGACCGGCACGATGAATCTCACCGAGCCGCACTGCGGCACCGATCTCGGACTATTGCGATCGAAAGCGGTGAAGCAGCCCGACGGAAGCTACAAAATATCGGGAACCAAGATTTTCATCTCTGCCGGCGAGCACGATCTTTCCGAAAACATCATCCATCTCGTGCTAGCGCGGATCGAGGGTGCGCCCGCCGGTACGAAGGGCATCTCATTGTTCGTGGTACCGAAAATTCTGGTGAAGGACGATGGCTCGCTCGGAAGCCGCAATGCGGTCAGCTGCGGTTCGATCGAGGAAAAGATGGGCATACACGGCAACTCGACCTGCGTCATGAACTACGATGGTGCCATTGGCTGGCTGATCGGTGAAGAAAACCGGGGCCTCAATGCCATGTTCACGATGATGAACGAGGCTCGGCTTGGCGTCGGCGTGCAGGGTCTCGCCCTTTCTGAAGTGGCCTATCAGAATGCGGCTGCCTATGCGAAGGAACGACTGCAAGGCCGCTCCATATCCGGCGTCAAATTTCCAGACAAAGCTGCCGATCCGATCATTGTGCATCCGGACGTACGGCGCGCTTTGATGAGCATTCGCGCCTTTAACGAAGCAGGGCGCGCACTGGTCATGTGGACCGCGCTCAAAAGCGATGTCGCTCACCGTTCCGATGACGAAAAGGAACGCCAGAGCGCGGACGATCACATGGGATTGCTGACGCCGGTCATCAAAGGCGTGTTGACTGACGGTGGTTTCGCCAACGCGGTGATGGCGCAACAAATTTTCGGCGGGCACGGCTACATTGCCGAGCACGGCATGGAACAATTCGTGCGGGACGCACGCATTGCTCAGATTTATGAAGGCGCCAATGGCATCCAGGCGCTCGATCTGGTCGGGCGCAAACTTGGCAAGGACGGCGGCCGCGCCATCATGGCTTTCTTCAACGAGGTGCAGACGTATCTCAAGGAGCGCGCCAACAGCGACGAGATGAACGTCTATCTCAAGCCGCTCGGACAATCGCTGGCGCACCTGCAGGAAGCATCGATGTGGTTCATGCAGAATGCCATGGCCAAACCCGATAATGCCGGCGCCGGCTCCTACGACTACATGCATCTCTTTGGGCTGGTCGCGCTTGGCTACATGTGGTGCAGGATCGCGGAAGCCGTCCTTGCAAAGAAGGGAAATGCCTCAGCGCAGCGCATGACCGCCAAACTTGTAACCGCCCGCTTCTTCATGGAGCGTATGTTGCCGGAGACCGCTACACGGCTCGCGCGCATTCAGGCGGGCGCCGCTTCGACCATGGAATTGCCGGCCGACGCGTTCTAGACCTTCGTTCTTATAGCGCACCATTGAGCAACGGACCCTGGCGGGGCCATGCTTCCGTTCATGCTCAAAATGCGTTTCGAACTGGCGGCGTCGGTTTCGCGCCTGTGGTTCGAGATGTTTTCAGGCCAGCGCGGGGCGGCGGCGCGACCGCTGCAACAACCAGGTCATGATCGAGACATTCACCAGATTCCACGCAAGGCCGTTGAGGAACGCGATCCGGTAGGATCCGGTGAAATCAAAAATCAGGCCCGACATCCAGCCGCCCAGCGCCATTCCGAGCAGTGTCGCCATGAGGATCAGGCCGAGGCGGGTGCCCGCTTCGCGGGGCGAGAAATATTCGCGCACGATGATGGCGTAACTCGGCACGATGCCGCCCTGAAATAGACCGAACAACGCCGAAATCACATAAAGAGAAATAAGCCCATCGAACCAAAGATAAAGGAACAGGGCGACACCTTGCAGCACTGAGCCGATCAGCAGCGTCCGTACGCCGCCGATCCGGTCTGCCACAAAGCCGGAGGCGATGCGGCTGATAATGCCGAAGCCGAGCATCAGCGACAGCATCTCGGCGCCGCGAGCGACGCCATACCCCAGATCGCCGCAATAGGCGACGATATGCACCTGCGGCATCGACATCGCCACGCAGCAGCCGATGCCGGCAATGCACAGAAGTATTTGCAATGTCAGTGGCGAGAACGGCGCCTCGGCCTGTCGGCGCGCAGCTGCGCCGGCAGTTTCACTATGATCATCCTCGATCCGTGCACGCATCGCGAACACCAGTGGCAATATGGTGACGAGGCAGAACAGTCCGATGCCGATATGCGTCGCGCGCCAGCCCGACGTTGAAATAAAATGCTGGACCACAGGTGGCCAGATCGTGCCTGCGGTGTAGTTGCCGACAGCCGCAAGCGCGACGGCAATGCCGCGTCGTTCCACGAACCAGTGTGATATGTCGGACATCAGGGGCCCGAAACTGGCCGAACAGCCGATCCCGATAAGTCCGTGCGCGAGTGCGACCAGCCACAGGTTCGGCGACCATCCGACCGCGAGATACCCGGCCGTCAGCGCCAGTGTTCCGATGCCGAGCGGCAGGGCAATGCCGAACCGGTCCGCAAGACGCCCCATCAGCACGCCACCGCCAGCAAAGCCAAACATGACCATGGTGAAGGGGAGTGAGGCGTCGGCGCGACTGACGCCGAAATCAGCCTGGATGGCGGGCAGCGCCACCATGTAAGACCACATACCCACGCCACCAATGGTGGAGAGCAGCACGGCCACGCCCAGGCGCAGCCACGCGGTCGGCGAATCAATCAGTGACGGCGCTTTGGCGCCGGTTGGCGAAATCATAGTGCTGATAAACCCGGGCTATATTGGTCCGCTCGTAGCACTCAGCCGCGGCCGCGACTACCCTTCATTCGGGGGAGCAGGTTCATCGCAGGTTCGACTGGTGGTTCGGGCGCAGTCGATCGGTCAATGCGGGACAATCCTGAACGAACTGAAGAAGTCGTCCTTCATTCCAATCGCTTTGCTGCGCAGCTCGATAGGATATTGGACGACCAATACATAGCCCGTAGTCTTATTACGCATTATCCGGAAAAAATGCTCCTGCTTGGGTTCACTGAGCGAGAACGACAGAATTTCCAAATCGCCCTTTTGCTCGTGTCGTACCTCTGACGCGACTGCGTCGGGCCGTCTTTTCATTGTTTCCAGGAAATTCTCAATTGGCGGCACCGGCTGCTGGACTGGCCTCTCCGAGGCAGAAAATCTCACTCCGTCGGGAGTGACGCCTGTCAGTACTTGCACCGCCAGCGCCGCTTCCGGGACTTCCCCCGTATGCGCAATTGCCCGATAGGGGGTCGGAAATCGGATCGAGAACGAACCGTTTACAGGTGTGGCCTCACCTGGCGGAAAGTCATTACCGCGCAAGGTGGTTTGGGCTTGCGCGGAGAAGGCGAGCGCAAACGCAAACGCAATGATGCCTCCGAGATAGGAAATCACCGGCGGCGCCCCCCTCTTTTGTGGCGCAGCATGATGGAGCACCACGCCCGGCGCCGCAATTGGCCTGGGCAGCCATTTACTGCTCGCATCGGTCCGGACCGAGCCTTATCTTGTCACGGGGTGGATTCGACCATGGACGCACTCAATCTTCCGCGCCCGGCCTGGATGAGCGAAGACCTTGTCCTCCTTGAAGAACAGGCCCGGCGCTTCATCGCCGATGAATTCGTCCCGCACCTCGATCGCTGGCACGAGGCGCATATCTACGATCGCGACGTCTGGACCAAGGCGGGTGAAGCAGGTCTGCTATGTGCGTCCATGCCGGAAGAATACGGTGGCGCCGGCGGGACCTTCGCCCATGAGGCGGTGATCAATCGCGAGTTTGCGCTGGCGGGTTTCGACACGTTCGGCGCGCCCCTGCACTCGGGGATCGTTGCGCCCTACATCCTGCACTACGGCACCGAAGATCAGAAGAAGCGTTGGCTGCCGAAGCTCGCCACCGGCGAGCTGGTCGGCGCAATCGCCATGACCGAGCCCGGCACGGGCTCAGATTTGCAAGGCGTGCGTGCTTCGGCGAAAAAATCCGGCAATGGTTATGTGCTCAACGGCTCCAAGACCTTCATCACCAACGGCCAGCACGCCAATCTGATCATCGTGGTCGCCAAGACTGACCCGAAAGCCGGCGCGAAAGGGACGTCTCTGTTTGCCGTCGAGGCTGACGATGCGCAAGGCTTCCGCCGCGGCCGCAAGCTGAAAAAGCTCGGCATGGATTCAGCCGACACCTCGGAATTGTTCTTCGAGGACGTGCAGTTGCCGGCGTCGAGCTTGCTTGGGACCGAGGAGGGGCAGGGCTTCTACCAGCTGATGAAGGAACTGCCGCAGGAGCGGTTGATCGTGGCCGTACATGCGGTGGCGATGATGGAGCGGGCGCTTGCTCTCACGATCGACTATGTCAAGCAACGCAAGGCCTTCGGCCAGGCAATTATTGAGTTTCAGAACACGCAATTCGAGCTCGCCGAATGCAAGACCGATACGACGATCGCCAGGGTTTTCCTCGATCATTGCATCGAGCGGCATGTCAAAGGCGAACTCGACACAGTCACTGCTTCGATGGCGAAATACCGACTTACCGACACGCAAGGCAAAGTGATCGACCGGTGCCTGCAATTGTTCGGGGGGTATGGCTATATGGACGAATATCCGATCTCGCGAATGTATCGCGATGCGCGCGTTTTGCGCATTTATGCGGGCACCAACGAGATCATGAAACTGCTGATTGCCAGGAGTTTGTAGTTTGCCCGAGCTTGGCGAGAGCGGGTGAGGGGTTACAACCTCTCGATCGGTTATAACCGCTCACCTGGTTCGTTGCTCGCTTCGCTCGTAACTCACCACCCTCTCCCCCGGGAGAGAGGGAAGGAGAAGAGAAATGCCCGATGCATTCATCTACGATGCCATTCGTACCCCTCGCGGCCGCGGCAAGGTCGACGGATCACTGCACGAGGTGACCGCGCTCAATCTCGCCAGTCAGGCGCTCGCCGCCATAAAGGATCGCAACAAGCTCGATCCCGCGCTGGTCGATGACGTGGTGCTCGGTTGCGTCGATCCGGTCGGTGAAGCCGGAGGCGACATCGCGCGCGCGGCGGCACTCGTCGCAGGGTTTGGCGACGGCGTGCCCGGCGTGCAAATTAATCGCTTCTGTGCGTCCGGCCTCGATGCGGTGAACTTCGCCGCGGCGGAGATCATGTCCGGACAACACGAAATGACGATCGGGGGCGGGGCCGAATCGATGAGCCGCATCGGCATTGGCGCCTCAGGCGGTGCCTGGCCGGTCGACCCGTCGATCGCGGTTGCGACCTACTTCCTGCCGCAGGGTATTTCCGCCGATTTGATCGCGACGAAGTATGGCTTCACGCGCGATGACGTCGATGCCTATGCAGTCGAAAGCCAGAAGCGGGCTGCCAAGTCCTGGGATGAAGGCCGTTTCAAGAAGTCGGTTGTTCCGGTGAGGGATGTCAATGGACTGACGATACTTGCGAAGGACGAGCACATGCGGCCGAGCACGACCATGCAGACGCTTGCCGCCCTGCAGCCGTCTTTTGTGCAGATGGGGGAGATGGCTGGCTTCGACTCGGTCGCCGTGCAGCGCTATCCGGAAGTTGAGGCGGTCAATCATGTGCACACGCCCGGCAATTCCTCAGGCATCGTCGACGGCGCCGCAGCGGTGCTCATCGGCAGCAAGGCCGCCGGCAAGGCGGCGGGACTGAAACCGCGGGCGCGTATTCGCCAGTTTGCCAATATTGGCTCCGAACCGGCGATCATGCTGAC
This sequence comes from Pseudolabrys sp., assembly GCA_035692045.1. Taxonomy (GTDB): domain Bacteria; phylum Pseudomonadota; class Alphaproteobacteria; order Rhizobiales; family Xanthobacteraceae; genus Pseudolabrys. The sequence continues at coordinate 25,718 of DASSIJ010000029.1, forward strand.
CGGCCCAATTCCGGTGACCGAAAAGGTCCTGAAGAAAGCCAAGATGAGCAAGAAAGACATCGACCTGTGGGAGCTCAACGAGGCTTTTGCGTCGGTGGTTCTGCGCTACATGCAGGCGCTCAACATTTCTCACGACAAGATCAACGTGAATGGCGGCGCCATTGCCATGGGTCATCCGCTCGGTGCCACCGGCGCCATGATCCTCGGCACCGTGCTGGACGAGCTGGAGCGACGCAACAAGGAGACCGCGCTTGTGACGCTTTGCATCGGTGTCGGTATGGGCACGGCCACCATCATCGAGCGTGTGTGAAAATGTCGTCATCTTGAGGCGCGAGCGAAGCGAGCCTCGAAGGATGGCGCAATAGAGGGCTAGAATGCCGAAGATCGATATCGACAAAATCCAGATCGACGTCTCCACCGGCTATCCGCCGCCGTTCAACAAGGCCGTCGAGGGCCGCTCGCGCAAGCGGCTCGGCCGCGCCGCCGGCCTCGATCATTTTGGCGTCAACATCTGCACGCTCAAGCCGGGCGCGGCGTCCTCGCAGCGCCACTGGCACGAAAAGGAAGACGAGCTTGTTTTCGTGCTCGAAGGCGAAGTGGTGCTGTGCGAGGACGACGGTGAAACCGTACTCAAGCCCGGTGACGCGGCAGCCTGGAAGGCCGGCGTTCCGAATGGCCACTGCCTGGTCAACCGCTCGGCGCACGACGCCGTCTTCATCGAAGTCGGCACTCGCGCTGCGGCCGAGCGCGCCCACTATTCCGATATCGACATGATGGTCGAGCGCGGCGAAAAGGGTGCGCGTTACACGAGGAAAAGCGGCGAGCCGTTTTAGGGGGAGACAGCGATGGCCAGTTTCAAACTTGATGTTGATGCCGACGGCATTGCGCTGATCACCTGGGATATGGCCGAGCGCTCGATGAACGTCATCAACACGGGCGTCATCGAGGAACTGGGCACGCTGGTTGATAAAGTTGCCGCGGATGCTGCCATCAAGGGCGTGATCGTGACTTCCGGCAAGGATGCCTTCTGCGGCGGTGCCGATCTCGCGATGCTCGAGGGCATGGGCGCTGTGTTTGCCAATCTCGTCCGTACAAAGGGAGAGGAAGCGGCGGCCGCTTTCGTTTTCGAGGAAAGCCGCAAGCTGTCGCAGCTCTACCGGCGCCTCGAAACCTCCGGCAAGCCATGGGTCTGTGCCCTCAATGGCACTGCCATGGGTGGCGGCTTCGAGCTTGCTCTCGCCTGCCACTATCGCGTCGCTGCCGACAATCCGAAGACGCGGCTTGGCCTGCCCGAGATCAAGATCGGTCTCTTCCCCGGCGCAGGCGGGACCCAGCGCGTGGCGCGCATGCTGGCGCCAGCGGATGCGCTGCAATTCCTGCTCAAGGGCGATCAGCTCAAGGTCGACCGGGCCAAGGCGATGAAGCTGATCGATGCGGTGGTGCCGCAAGCCGATCTGATCAAGACGGCCAAGGACTGGATCAAAGCCGGCGGCAAGGCCAAGGCGCCGTGGGACACCGAGGGATTCCGTCTTCCGGGCGGGCCCGTCTATTCGAAGGCGGGCATGATGACATTCCCGGCCGCCAACGCGATTTATCGTCGCGAGACCTATGATAACTACCCGGCCGCGCGCGCCATCCTGCAGGTCGTGTACGAAGGTTTGCAGCTGCCGATGGACACCGCGCTGCGCGTTGAATCGCGCTGGTTTGCCAAAATCCTGCGCTCGCCGGAAGCGGCCGCTATGATCCGCTCGCTGTTTGTGTCGATGCAGGATCTCAACAAGGGTGCGCGTCGTCCGCCGAACGAGCCGCCGACCAGCCTGAAGAAAATCGGCGTGGTTGGTGCGGGCTTCATGGGTGCCGGCATTGCGCAGGTCACCGCTGCGGTGGGTTTGCAGGTGGTGCTGATTGATCGCGATCAGGAAACCGCCGACAAGGGCAAGGCCGCCCTGCACAAGGCGCTCAGCGATCGTGTCATGAAGGGCCGCATGAAAGGCCCTGAGCGCGACGAATTGCTGGCACGCATTTCACCGAGCGCCGATTACGGCGCGTTGAAGGACTGCGACCTGGTGATCGAGGCCGTATTCGAGGATCGCAAGGTCAAGTCCGACGTTATTGCAAAAATCCAGGCGGTCATCGGCGACGCGACGATTTTTGCGTCCAATACGTCGACCCTGCCGATCACCTCACTTGCCTCCGAGTTCAAGGAGCCGGCGCGGTTCATCGGCATTCACTTCTTCTCACCGGTCGACCGCATGATGCTGGTTGAGATCATTCTCGGCAAGCAGACGGGCAACAAGGCACTTGCTGCCGCGCTCGACTATGTTCGTGCCATCCGCAAGACGCCGATCGTGGTCAATGACTCGCGCGGCTTCTATACGTCGCGCGTGGTCGGCACCTACATTCGCGAAGGCCATTTGATGCTGACCGAAGGCGTGCCGGCGGCAATGATCGAGAATGTCGGCCGCATGGCGGGCATGCCGGTCGGGCCGCTGTCACTCAACGACGAGGTCGCGGTCGATCTCGCGTGGAAAATCCTCAAGGCCACCGAAGCCGATCTCGGGGCCAAGGCCATCGATCCACGGCAAAAGAAACTGCTGCAGGAAATGGTCGAAAAGCTCGGCCGTTTCGGCCGCAAGAACGGCAAGGGGTTCTACGACTATCCCGCGAACGGGCCGAAGCGACTGTGGCCCGGGCTCATCGAACTCCAGCCGAAGAATCTTCTTAATCCGGACAACATCGACATCGGCGAATTGAAGCTGCGCCTGCTCGGCATCCAGGCCCTGGAAACCGCGCGCTGTTTCGAGGAAAAGGTGCTCACCGACGTGCGCGAGGCCGATGTCGGCTCGATCCTCGGCTTCGGCTTTGCACCGTTCTCCGGCGGCACATTGTCATGGATCGACATGATGGGCACCAAGCGTTTCGTCGAACTCTGCCGCAAGCTGGAAAAGAAATACGGCGCACGCTTTGCGCCGAACAAGCTGCTGATTGATCTGGCCGCGAAAGACGAGGGCTTCTATCAGCGATTCGCCCCGGCGAAGAAAAAAGAAGCCGCCTGACCTCCCCGGTCACCCCCGCGAAAGCGGGTTCTGGCTTCCCGCTTGCGCGGGAATGAGCGGAGTTTTTGGCGCCTACACCACCACCGTCAGTTTCTTCGCCGCGCGCGTTACACCCGTATAGAGCCAGCGCTCGCGGCTGTCGGGAAACGCAAACGACTCATCGAACAGAACGACGTCGTCCCACTGCGAGCCTTGCGCCTTGTGTACGGTGAGCACATAGCCGTAGTCGAACTCGTCGTAGGGTTTTCGCCGCTGCCAATCGACTTGCTCGATCCCGCCGGAAAAACATTCCGGCCGCACTGACACTTTCACGCCGCGCGTTGCCGTTTCATCGTCGGGCAACAGCCGCATCGTCATGATGCCGGTCTTGGAACCGCCCTTGCGTGCACCGCGCTCCTTCACCGTCCATAGCCCGCCATTGAACAGTCCCTTCTTGCGGTTATTGCGCAGGCAGACCAGCTTGTCGCCGGCCGACGGCATTTCGTCCTCGAAGCCACGCCGCTCACGCATGCGTGCATTGTAGGAACGACGTGTCGCATTGCGTCCGACCAGGACCTGATCGGCCTCGAGCACGCGATTGGGATCGAGATCGGCTTTCCGCAGGACTTCGGTCTCGCCGTAGCGTCCGGGCTCGAGATATTCGCCCGCACGGATATCCATCGACAGCCGCACGATCGGATCGTCCTGGGCCTGCCGGTGCACCTCGATGAGCATGGCATCCGGCTCGGCTTCGGTGAAAAATCCACCACCCTGGATTGGCGGCAATTGCGCGGGATCGCCGAGCACCAATACTGGCACGCCGAACGACAGGAGGTCGCGGCCGAGCTCTGCATCGACCATTGAGCATTCGTCGATGATGATCAGCTCGGCCTTCGAGGCGGGTGCTTCGTCCCACAGATCGAAGCTCGGAAGCTCTTCGCCGCTCTCGCGTGCGCGGTAGATGAGGCTGTGGATAGTGGAGGCACCGCGGCAGCCTTTGCCGCGCATGACGGACGCAGCCTTGCCGGTGAAAGCCGCGAACTTCACTTCGCCATCGGCCGCATCGGCGATGTGTGTCGCGAGTGTGGTTTTGCCGGTGCCGGCATAGCCAAACAGGCGGAAGACCTGCGGCGTCCCGTTCAAGCCGGGCCCGGCCTTGAGCCATTCGGAGACTGATTTGAGGGCGTCTTGCTGGTGGGGCGTGAATTGGGTCATTGCCCGGACACCAATAGAGCAAGTGGCCCATCCGGCAAAGAACAAAAAAAGAACATCTGATTGATTATATTCCTGCCGTCTCGAAGGCTGGCGGAACGCCGTCATGACTGATTCAGGAGAGGGCGCGCCCCGAGTGGAGCTGTGGATGGAGTGCACGGAGGTCGGGGTGATGCCAAGCCCCGGACAACAAAGCAGAGCTGCGTCTCCGTCATTGCCCTTTGCGGTGCAGCATGTTTAACGTCGCGGCCCTTCCGCGCATGATCCCAAAGAGCATGTCCTCGACATGATCGGGGATGGAAACCGGTTTTCGGACAAGATCATGCTCACACGCAATACGGCTCGGAATTCTGCATGGCGCGCGACCAGATCGACATGACCCCCATCGGGACGCGCGACGAACTCGTCGCTTGGCTGGAGTCGGGTTGCAAGCCGAAGGCGGAATTCCGGGTCGGCACCGAGCACGAGAAGTTCGCCTTCACGGTCGCCGATCATCGTCCTGTTCCCTATTCCGGCAAGCGCAGCATCCGCTCCCTGCTCGAAGGTATGCACAATCTGCTCGGCTGGGAGCCGATCATGGAAGGCGACAACATCATCGGCATGTTCGACGTCACCGGCGGTGGCGCGATTTCGCTGGAACCAGGCGGACAGTTCGAACTCTCCGGCGCGCCTTACGACAATGTGCATCAGACGGCGGCCGAGTTGATGGCGCATCTGGCGCAAGTGCGCGAAGTTGCAAAGCCGCTGGGCATCGGCTTTCTCGGCATCGGCATGACGCCGAACTGGACCCGCGCCGACATGCCCAGGATGCCGAAAGGCCGCTACAAGATCATGACCGCCTACATGCCGAAGGTCGGCACGCTTGGCCTCGACATGATGTATCGAACGTGCACCGTGCAGGCGAACCTCGACTTCGCCAGCGAAGCCGACATGGTCAAGAAACTGCGCGTATCCCTCGCGTTGCAGCCGGTCGCGACCGCGCTATTCGCCAATTCGCCATTCACCGAAGGTCATCCGAACGGCTTTTTGTCGTTCCGCTCGGAAATCTGGCGCGACACCGACAATCAGCGCGCGGGCATGCTGCCCTGGGCGTTCGAGGACGGCATGGGTTTCGAACGCTGGACCGACTATGCGCTCAATGTGCCGATGTATTTCGTCAAGCGTGGCGACAGATACATCGACGTTTCCGGCAAGTCGTTTCGCGATTTCTTTGCCGGAAAACTTGCGGAATTGCCCGGCGAGCGTCCTACCATTTCAGACTGGGCCAATCATCTCAGTACGATTTTCCCCGAGGTGAGGCTCAAACGGTATCTGGAAATGCGCGGCGCCGATGGCGGGCCGTGGCGGAGGCTGCCGTCGCTCACAGCCTTTTGGGTGGGCCTGCTTTATGACGATGATGTACTCAATTCCTGCTGGGACCTGGTGAAGGGTTGGACGGCGGACGAGCGGCAAAAGCTGCGCGATGATGTTCCACGGCTCGGCTTCAAGGCCGAAATTGGCAAGCGCAACGTGTTCACGCTGGCGCAGGAGACTCTGCGGTTATGTTCGCGCGGACTGGCGCGCCGCAAGCGGTTCGATCGCAATGGCCGCGACGAAACGCGCTACCTGCGTCCGCTCGAGGAATCGATCGCGCGCGGCATCACACCGGCCGAAGAATTGCTCGAGAAATTCCATGGCGAGTGGAATGGCTCGGTGGATCCGATTTTCGAAGAGTATGCGTACTGAACCATCAGTTCGTCTGCTTCACGAGCGGCGATGCATCATGGATGCGCCGGCCATGCCCGCGCATGGCTCCGAGCAGATGTCGGCCCTACTCCGCCGCCTGTGCCGCTTCCGACAAGTTGTCGAGCGAAGAAATGATGTGCTCCGCCAGCGCGTCGGCCAGCGCCGAGCTTTCGTGCGCATTGCGCACCAGCCCGACGCGGCAGCTCGGCAGATCAGGGAAGCCATCGGACGAGGAAAGCACGCGCATGCCGGGCCGCAGACCCGACTCCGGCAGCACCGACACCGCGAGGCCAGCGAGCACGGCAGCAGCGACGGCGCCGGCGTTTGAACTCGTGTACAGCAGACGGAACGGACGCCCGATCGCCTCGAGCCGTTCGATCGCCGTGCGACGCCACACGCAGGTCGGGCGCCCGAGCGCCAGCGGCATGCGCTCCTCCAGGTGAGTGGAATGCCGGTTTGACGTCACCCACAACAGGCGCTCACGTCGGAACGTTTCCGAGGCGCGCTTGCTTTCGCAATTGGTGATGATGGCGAGGTCGATCTCGTTGGCGTCGATCCGTTCCAGAAGGTCGACCGATGGCTCGCAGATGACGCTCAATTCGACGGCGGGATAGCTGTGCGAAAAGCGGGCCATGATCTCCGGCAGATAACGGTCGGCGTAATCGTCGGGAACGCCCAGGCGTACGCGGCCGGACAATTCGCCGTCCGAAAATGCAGCCAATGTTTCGACGTTGAGCTTGACGATGCGGCGCGCGTAATCGAGCAGGCGCTGGCCGTCCTCGGTCAGCTTCGAGGCGCGCCCATCGCGGGAAAAGATCGGACGCTCGATGCGCTCTTCCAGCCGCTTCATCTGCATCGAGACTGCCGACTGGGTCTTGTTCACGACTTCGGCGGCCTTGGTGAAACTGCCGGTTTCGGAAATGGCGATGAAGGTGCGCAATTGGTCGATATCGAGCATTGCGGTCATGGCTGTGATCCTGGGCTGTAATCCTGGGTGGTGGTCCTGAAAGCCGGGTCTTTAGGCCAGAAGGCTTATATCACTATTCCTGATTGGTCAGATTAAAAACATTCGTTTCACTAATCAATCCCCGCAGTGCAATATAATCCCACTTCCAGAGGAATCAGAGAAATCGGGTGGGGATTTCGGGTGGTTCTGGGCGGCGCCAAACGCGATTTTAGCGCTGTAACCCGCGAACTGAAATGGAGACTGCTATGAGCGCCAAATACCCCGTTTTGCCTATCGCCGGTGGCGCGCTGGTGCGGGTATTCGCATCCGTGCTGGCCTTTGTGACCCGCTGGCTGAAGGAATTGCTGGAGGCGCGCCGGCACCGCCGCGAGGCCAACGTACTGGCCGGGCTCGACCGTCGCATGCTCGCGGACATCGGCATTACCCGTGCCGACGTGCGTGACGCCTTTTCCGAGCCCTTCTGGGACGATCCGACTGCGCTCCTGCGCGAGCGCGCACTTGAGCGCCGGCTCAACCACGTGGTGCGCCGCGCCGAATTCGATATCGGCAGCCGCCGGTCTCTGTCTGATCAGTCCGGGCGGTAAGGCTTCGTGACGAACAAAGCAAACGGCCGACCCCTCTCATCGGCCGCTCGATCCGACACCCGCGATCATCCCCTCTCGCGGCCGGATCCGCGCCCGCCGGCCCCTCCGGCGGGCGCTTAATTATTCCAACAAAATTTTGTGCGGCAGCCATTGCCGGTCCGTACCTGCACAACCGCAGGCGAGTGCGTTAACATACGTGCGGGGCAAGCCAACCGGCTCTCGGATTCGATCGGGCGCGCATGCAAATTTCGTTCAGGCTGTGGACCGCGCTCGCAATGGCGGCGTTGGCCTTTGCTGGCCCGGCGCATGCGCAAAGCGGGTTCGATCGACGCGGCGGTGATTATCTGAGGTTCGAGATCCGCAGCGGCGATCCCTCGGTCTGCGCCGCTCGCTGCGAGCGGGATGGGCGCTGCCATGCCTGGTCCTTCTCCTATCCACGGACCGAAAACTCAAATTCGGTCTGCTGGTTGAAGAATCGCGTGCCTTCGCGAACGGAGGACAAATGCTGCGTTTCGGGTGTCCGCGGGGCCGCTGTGGTTGAGCCGCGCAAAGGGCCGATCGAATTTTCCATTGACCGGGTCGGTGGCGACTATCACAATTTGGACGTCCCGGCCGAGTCAGATGGTGCGGCTTGCAAGGCGGCATGTGAAGCCGACAACAAGTGCCGCGCCTGGACCTATGTGCGGCCCGGCTATATCGGACCTGCTGCACGCTGCTATCTCAAGGATAATATTACGCGGCCAAGCCACAACCCGTGCTGCATTTCAGGCGTGGTACGGTAGCGGTCAGCGCACCGCGGTGAAAAACCGCGATAGCCGTAAACCGGACGGCCAATCCTTTATCGGTCGGTCCTTCATAGCGAGATCCCACGAGCCGACCACCGCGTCCACGCGTCCGACCAGGTCTTCGACCGGCAGCAGTCCGACGCCGCCCGCACGTACGGGCACGCGGCTGTCGGCCGAGTTGTCGCGATTGTCTCCCATGACGAACAGATGGTCAGGTGGCACCGCCATGTCGGGCATGTCGTCGTATTCGGCGCGGGCGATCATCTTGTAGATTGGATGTTCGTAGCCGCCCGGCAACGTCTCTATGTAGCGTGTGGCCGACACTGCGCGGCCATCTTCGACTTCCGCTTCGCCAAGGCCGGCCGGACGAATGCCGACTGGCGCGCCATTGATCCAGACTTGTCCGTTGCGCAGGCTTATGTGGTCTCCGGGCAGGCCAATCACACGCTTCACCCAGACCTGCGACCGGTCACCCGGCCAGCGGAACACCACCACGTCACCTCGCTTCGGCAACGCGGAGAGAACGCGCGGTGTATTCGGAAACACCAGGAACGACGGCAGAGAGGCGGCGCTGTAGCCGTAGGGATACTTTGTCGCCAGCAATTCGTCGCCAATCAGGAGTGTCGGCTCCATTGAGCCGGACGGCACATAGAACGGTTCGGCGATGGCGGTCTTGGCCGCCAGCACGATCAGCACGACCACGGCGATATCGGCAATATTCTTGATCCAGGAACCGATCCTTTTCGGCATTCGTTCTGACTCCATCAAATTACGCGGTGCCGCCCACCGTGATCTTGTCCATGCGCAGGCTTGGTTGACCAACGCCGACCGGCACGCCCTGGCCGTTCTTGCCGCAGGTGCCGATGCCGGGATCGAGTGCGAAATCGTTGCCAACCATTGAAATGCGATGGAGATCGGTCGGGCCGTTGCCGATGAGCATTGCGCCTTTGACCGGTGCGCCGACCTTGCCGTTTTCGATCCTGTAGGCCTCGGTGCACTGGAACACATACTTGCCCGACGTGATGTCAACCTGGCCGCCGCCGAAGTTCACCGCATAGAGGCCATTCTTGACCGAAGCGATGATTTCCTTGGGGTCGTGGTTGCCGGCGAGCATGTAAGTATTCGTCATGCGCGGCATCGGCACGTGTGCGTGCGATTCACGCCTGCCATTGCCGGTAGGCCTCATGTCCATCAGCCGTGCATTTTGCCGGTCCTGCATATAGCCGACTAGAATGCCGTCCTCGATCAATACCGTGCGGTTCGTGGGTGTGCCTTCGTCGTCGATCGACAAAGAACCGCGGCGTGCCTGGATGGTGCCATCATCGACAACAGTGACTCCTTTGGCCGCGACCCGCTGACCCATGAGCCCGGCGAAAGCCGAGGTCTTTTTGCGATTGAAGTCGCCTTCAAGACCGTGTCCGACCGCTTCATGCAACATCACGCCGGGCCAGCCCGAGCCGAGCACGACATCCATTTCACCGGCTGGAGCAGGGACCGCCTGAAGATTGACCAGCGCTTGCCGTATCGCTTCGTCGACCGCGCCTTGCCAGGCCGCTGGGTCGATCAACCGCTGAAAACTTTCGCGCCCGCCAAACCCGTAGCTGCCCGACTCCTGCCGGTCGCCGTCCCCAGCGATCACTGAAACGTTGAAGCGAACCATTGGGCGAATATCGCGATAAGTCTCGCCATCGGCACGCAAGATCTCGACCACCTGCCAGTTGGCAGCGACGCTGGCGGTTACCTGTCGCACGCGCGGATCCTTCTCACGCGCGTAGGCATCGATCGATTCAAGCAACTTGACCTTGGCATCGAATGCGGGCGAGCCGAGCGGGTTTTCGTCGCTATACAGCTTGCGGTTGGTCCGGGCTGGCGCTTCCGCATACGTTCCGCTATGGCCGCCCTTGACGGCGCGCACGGCTTCGGCCGCGCGGGTGATCGCTGCCTCAGACACGTCCGAGGCGTGGGCATAACCGACGGCTTCGTCCTTCACCGCTCGCAAGCCGAAGCCCTGGACCGTATCGTAGCTTGCCTGCTTGAGCCGGCCGTTATCGAAAGTCAGGGCTTCGGCCTGGCGATATTCAAGGAACAACTCGCCGTCGTCGGCGCCCTCGAGCCCGCGTCCCATAATCTGACGCACCTTGCCGCGGTCGAGGCCGGCGCGGTCGATGAGGGAGGAGATGGCGGGGTCCATTCGTTGCTCCAGAAGGATGTTCTCAGCCTAGGTAGATAAGGCGACCGTGGCGATTCTGGGAGTACCCCAAATGCGGGGCTAATTGCGGCTGAATCGAACCGAAACCTGGCCGATCGGCTCCAGCAGGTGGGTTAGTTCGGTTTCGGCTGCTTCGATCATGAGTGGCGGCGTGATCGACCCGGTAATGATGACATCACCCGCTGCAAGCTTTTCGCCAAAGGCCGCCAGCGTGCTCGCGACATGCGCGACGATGTCGGGCAGCTTGCCGGTGAGAGCCTCCGGCTCACGCGTGATGTTTGCTTCGGCGCCACGCCGGAAAACGCGCGAAGTCAATCCAGATGTGTCAATGCCTGGGCGAGTATTGCTGCACAGAATGACGTGACGCTGGAAAATGTCACCCGCCAGCACGGCATCGAGATTGTCAGGGGACGGCACCGGATCGAGATCTGCTAGTTCAATTGCGGGAAGTATCTCTTTGACCGCAGCCGCAGCCTGATCGGCTGAAGCGCCGGGCTGCAGGTCGCGCGCCATGCGCACGCAGATTTCCGGTTCGGCCACCGGCCTGCTGTAGCCTTTGAGCGACGCCGTGCCGCCCGACGGCAGC
>DASSIJ010000030.1:0-10193 GCA_035692045.1 Pseudolabrys sp.
CGGTGCAAGCAGGTCTCCGCTGCCGGGCATGCGCACCAGTGAAGCCGTCATCGGATCGAGAACCCCGCGCTGGGAGGCTTCGGTGATCGGCACACGCTCAGGATCTTCATCCGCCGGTGGATCGACCTTGAAATCCTTCACATTGCCATTGGCTATCGTGATGCGGATCGAGTCGGCTTTCTTGCGGCTGGTGATGGTTGCAGCATAGATCGAGGACAGGAGCCGGCCGCCGCCCAACGTGCCGCGCGCGGTGGCACTGCCCTGGCCTCCCGTGAACGCGCGCAATATGCCTGTCGTGGCCCCGCTCACCGCAGCAGTGTACTGAGTGTCGTTGATATCGATGGCCCAGGTGCCGCTGCCTATCGGAATTCCGGCAATCGTCGCCGAATAGCGAGCCTCGAGCCGGACCTGAGCTGCCGCTGGCGCAATGGCGCCGAGGACGGCCAGGCCCAGTGCACCTGACGCTAACAGCGAGCGTTTTAGGCCTTGATGCAAGACTCAACCCTTCCGCGCGCCAGCGATTGAACGTCCAACCATATCACCCGCTGCGATCCGGCGTACCACGACCCTCAGGCAGATATGGCGATGACCGCAAAGTTAAATGGGTGCTGGCCGGCAGCAGCTCAGTGTCTGGTTGGTCTATGCGGAATTCGTCGAAACTGTGTTCGCGCGGCCCGGGGAGCCCGCCGGCCGCCCATAAAATTCGTTAAATGTCGCGGAACTGCTTGGCTTGACGCCTTTATCCCCGCTTACTATACGTCCGGCCAATCTAACCACACGATTGACCGGAACCGGCGCGTGTTCGCGCCGGTGTTTTTGAGGACTAAGCTATGTCATGGCGTTGCGACCTGACCGGTAAAGGGCCACTGGTCGGCCACAAAGTGAGCCACTCCAACATCAAGACCAAGCGGCGGTTCCTCCCGAACCTGCGCAATGTCACTTTGATTTCGGACACCCTCGGCCGCAGGATCCGGCTGCGCGTATCGGCGAATGCGTTGAAGACCGTCGATCATCGTGGGGGCCTTGATGCTTTCCTTCTCAAGGCCAAAGATGACGAGCTGGCGCCCCGGGTGCTCGAGCTCAAGCGCCAAATCGTCAAGAAGCGCGAAGCCAAGGCCAGCTAACGCTTTTCGGCGGCAGGATAGCCTCACTCCCCCACGATCGCGAACTGCAACAGCAGATTGCGCTGGATAAATGAAAAATTGTCGTCCGAAATCAGCGTGACGATCATTTCGCCGCTGCTGGTCCGATGCACGGCCATGCCTTCCATATTGTCGATCGCATAGGCGAGATCGGCCTCGATCATTGCGCGACCATCGACCAGCGCATCCGCCTTCAGGCTTTCCAGCGGCACGCGGCGAATGCGTATCGCAACGCCGCGCAGCAGCGAGTAGCGGCGCTCGAGCAGCAAGAGATCGCTGGGTGGAAGGATCGCACAGTCGCTGACATCGAAGTCATCGGTACGTTTGACGCTGAAGCGCGTAACGCGATCGCCGTCCAGTAGAAATGAGCGCAGGTTGCCCCGGGCATCGAGGCTGCGCTCGGTGACCGCGATCAACACCCCTGCGAGAGGCGAGCCCAGCGGCGGCGCCACCAGGCATTCCAGGCTCTTGTTGTATCTGAAGGTCTTGAAATCGGGCGGGACCTTGATCGGCTCCGCACGCGCCTTGAAGCCGTCACGCCTGTAATCGAGACGCACGATCTGCTCGACGCGTTCGATGCCGACATAGAAGATTCCGTCGCGCTCGGTGAGGGATTCGGTATCGTACCAGCCTCGCGCAGCGAGTGGCTTGCCATCTAATCCGAGGATCGGCGCCATTTCGGCATCGGTGATGCCGACGGGTTTGCCATCGCGATACACGATGCGGCCGCGCAGCCAGGAGCCACGGTCGGTGACCGCGAGAAAGTGCGCGCCGTCAGGCTCGATATGAAGGCCGGAGATTCCGCCAAAGGCGGGATTGTTTGACGTCAGTTCGAGTCCGCCCCGGAATTCAAGCGCGCCGAAGCGGATCTGCGACGGGTCGCGATTATCGAATGACGTAATCGGTACCGCGCCGATTTCGATGCGCATGGGCACCGACGCATAGCGCGGCGCCTGGGCGAAGGCAGAAGTGGCAAGCAGGATGACCAACGCGGCAATAAGGGCGCCGCCAGCAAGCGAGCGGCAGCAGAAAAACTTCAAGCCACGCGTCTCCGCATGCGCGGGCTCGGCCGCTCGGCGGCGGCGTGTTCTTCGAACAGCTCGGCGAGCTTCTCGGTCATCGCGCCGCCGAGTTCTTCGGCATCGACGATGGTCACGGCACGGCGATAGTAGCGCGTGACATCATGGCCGATGCCGATGGCAATCAACTCGACCGGAGAACGGGTTTCGATCTCCTCGATGACCCAGCGCAGATGCCGTTCAAGGTAGTTGCCGGGGTTGACCGAAAGCGTGGAGTCATCGACCGGCGCACCGTCGGAAATCATCATGAGAATTTTGCGTTGCTCGGTGCGCCCCAACAGACGCTTGTGCGCCCAGTCGAGCGCCTCGCCATCGATATTTTCCTTGAGCAGACCTTCACGCATCATCAGGCCGAGATTCTTGCGGGCGCGCCGCCATGGTGCGTCGGCTGACTTGTAAATGATGTGGCGCAGGTCGTTGAGCCTTCCGGGGTTGGCCGGCTTGCCCGCTGTAAGCCAATGCTCGCGCGATTGCCCGCCCTTCCAGGCGCGCGTGGTAAAGCCGAGAATTTCGACCTTGACTCCGCAACGCTCGAGCGTACGCGCGAGAATATCGGCGCAAGTCGCGGCCACTGTGATCGGACGGCCGCGCATTGAGCCGGAATTATCAAGCAACAGCGTGACGACCGTGTCGCGGAACTGGGTGTCCTTCTCGGCCTTGAACGAAAGCGGGTGCAGCGGGTCGATGATGATGCGCGACAGGCGCGCGGGATCGAGTTGACCTTCCTCAAGATCGAATTCCCAGGAGCGGTTCTGCTGAGCCATCAAGCGCCGCTGGAGACGATTGGCAAGCCGCGCGACCACGCCCTGTAAATTCGAGAGCTGCTTGTCGAGATAACCTCTCAGACGGTCGAGCTCTTCGGCCTCACAGAGATCTTCGGCTGCGATCGTTTCATCGAATTTGACCGTGAAAGCGCGATAATCCGGTCCACGCGGCTCGTTGGCACCAAAGTGACGGGGGCGCTGCGGCTCGCCGGGCGTCTCGGCGTCGCCCATGTCGGTGTCGTCGGCCATGTCGGCTGTTGGCGCTTCCGCGGCTTCGGCGGCAGCATCTGGCATGTCCTCGGCGGACACCTGAGTGTCCTCCATGCTCATGCGCTGCATCTCGTCGGAATCGGCGGCGTCGCCATCCTCACCGGATTGCTGCTTGCGGCGCTCCTCCTCGCCCTCGTCTTCCTCGTCCTCCGAGTCGTGGCTGCGGTCCTCGCCCATTTCTAGGGCATCCAGCAGGTCGTGCACCGCGTCGCCAAACTGGCGCTGGTCCTCAACGAGATTCTCGAGCCGGTCGAGATCGCGCCCGGCGCGGTCCTCGATCAGCGGCCGCCACAGATCGACCAGTTTTTTGGCGGCCGGCGGCGGAGCCATGCCCGTCAGCCGCTCGCGCACCATCATCGCCAGCGCGTCCTCGATCGGCGCATCGGCCCGCTCGGTGATCTGATCGAACTTGCCGCGATGAAAGCGGTCATCGAGCATCGCGGTGAGATTTTGCGCAACGCCATCCATGCGCCGCGAGCCAATTGCTTCGACGCGCGCCTGCTCGACCGCCTCGAACACGGCTCGAGCCTGCTGGCCGGCCGGCTGCAGCCGGCGATGCACCGCGGCGTCGTGACAGGCAAGACGCAGGGCAATTGAGTCGGCGTGCCCGCGAACGACCGCAGCCTCGGCCTTGCCAAGCTTGCGCGGCGGCTCCGGCAAACGAACCTTGCCGCCCATCAGCCCCGGCCGTTCTGCGGCGAAAGCAACCTCCAGCTCGGGCTTGCGCGCCAGCGCGCGCAAACAGCCGGTCACCGCCCGCTTGAAAGGCTCGGTCGGCGATTCCTTCGACGACGGCTTGGCTTTGATGTTGGAGGCCATTGTTCCGGTTTATCGTTTGTCATTTCGGGGCGCGAGCGCGGCGAGCGCTACGCGCCGTCCCGGAATGACCAGCCATTAACTGAGCGCAACGTTCACCGAAGATTCCGGCAGTTCGACTCCGAAGCAGCGCTGGTAGAATTCGGCGACGATCGGCCGTTCCAGTTCATCGCACTTGTTCAGGAAGGTAAGGCGGAAGGCAAAACCGACATCGTTGAAGATCTCGGAGTTCTCTGCCCAGATGATCACTGTGCGCGGACTCATCACGGTCGAGATATCGCCGTTCATGAACGCGTTGCGCGTCAGATCGGCGACCCGCACCATTTTATTGACGATGTCGCGGCCCTGCTCGTTGCGATAATGCTTGGCCTTGGCCAGCACGATTTCAACTTCGTTGTCGTGCGGCAGATAGTTCAGCGTGGTCACGATCGACCAGCGGTCCATCTGGCCCTGGTTGATCTGCTGTGTGCCGTGATAAAGGCCCGAGGTGTCGCCGAGGCCGACGGTGTTTGCCGTCGCGAACAAGCGAAACGAAGGGTGCGGCTTGATCACCTTGCTCTGGTCGAGCAGCGTCAGCCGCCCGGATGCTTCCAGCACGCGTTGAATGACGAACATCACATCCGGCCGCCCGGCATCATATTCGTCGAAACAGAGCGCGACGTTGTTCTGCAAGGCCCACGGCAGGATGCCTTCACGGAATTCGGTAACTTGCTGGCCCTCCTTGATGACAATGGCGTCTTTGCCGATCAGATCGATGCGGCTGATATGGCTGTCGAGATTGACGCGCACGCAGGGCCAGTTCAGACGTGCCGCAACCTGCTCGATGTGTGTGGACTTGCCGGTGCCATGGTAGCCGGTGACCATTACGCGGCGATTCTTCGCGAAGCCCGCGAGAATGGCCATCGTCGTCGGCCGGTCGAACCGATAATCCGCATCGACATCGGGCACGTGCTCATCAGCCTTGGAATAGGCCGGCACTTCCATGTCGCTATCGATTCCAAAAACCTGCCTGACCGAAACCTTCATGTCTGGCAGGGGGGCACTGTCTTGCATTGCGGCGGTCATTGATCCTCCGTGGCTTCGGAACGCCGAAGCCCCTGGTTTTGTCCGACTCGTTACGGTCCGGCTGACGGTGGCGGCAACTTAGCAGACGCTATTGCGGCAAAAAACCCGCCGCGGCCGATTAGCACCATCAATTATTTCAATAAGATAGGCGTGGTCAGCCCTGTCCGTAAGGCGGGGCTGGGTTGAGAAGCCGGATATCCGGCCCGGATCAGCCGAATCCCACCGATTTCAGATAGTTGTATGACTGGATGACCTCCACCAGCCGGTCTTCGGTTGATCGGTCGCCGCCGTTGGCGTCCGGGTGGTGGCGCTTTACCAGTTCCTTGAAACGCGTCTTCACCTGCTGCGGGGTCGCGTCGATATCGAGGCCGAGCGTGTCGAGAGCCTTGCGTTCTGCATTGCGGATCGGGCGCGCCTCTGCGCGCGCCCGTTGTTCCGCACGCACGCCCTCGCCGAATAGCCCGAACGGATCAGCGTGGTTGCCGAATGCGTGGATATCCGGCCGCACGGCTCCCTTGCCGGTTCCCATCTTCCACGTCGGACGATGCCCGGTGAGCGCATCTTTCTGATAGGCCATCACCGCAGCGTCGCTCATTCCGGTGAAAAAATTGTAGGACTGGTTGTACGCACGCGCGTGATCAAGGCAGAACCGCCAATATTCATTTTCGCGTCCACGGCCTTTGGGCGCGCGATGCGCCGCTTTTTCCTTGCAGCCATGCCATTCGCAGCCGGGACCGCCCGTCTTCGGACGGCGATCCTTTTCCGGCTTGACGCGAATACGGTCAAAAAGGGGTGAGTCGAATTTCATGACCGGACATTATGCGCTCTTCCGAGTGACGCCTTCAAGACTTGATTGTACTCCACGCCCATTGACCCACGGGCTGCCCTCTCCTAAGCGGGCAACATGCGGACCGCCGATCTCATCACAAAGAAGTTGACCGAGGCTTTCACGCCGCAAAGCCTCAAGGTGCTGGACGAATCTCACCAGCATGAAGGCCATGCCGGACACCAGCCGGGCGGGCAAACTCATTTCCGTGTCTATATCGTGTCGGAAGCGTTCAAAGGTAAGACCCGGCTCGAACGCCACCGCATGATTAATCGATTGCTTTCGGCCGAGCTGGCGGGCGGAGTACATGCACTCGCCATCCATGCTGCCGCGCCGGGCGAAGGCGGTATTTAGGCTTTGGCCTCCCGTATCCGCGTCAACGGCTGAATGCGCAAGGCCGTGATGCGGTTCCGTGCGCGACGCAAGACCCTGAATCGGAACCCGTGGAAAGTGAAGCTCTGTCCCACTTCCGGAATCGAGCGAGCCTCGTGGATGACCAATCCTGCAATCGTGGTTGCGTCCTCGTCCGGTAAATTCCAATCCATGACGCGATTCAGATCGCGGATCGGCACTGCACCGTCGACATTCACCGACCCGTCAGGCTGACGCCGGACGCCGGGCATGGCGACATCGTGCTCATCGGTGATGTCGCCGACGATCTCCTCGAGGATATCCTCAAGTGTCACCAGCCCTTCGACTTCACCGTATTCATCGACCACCAGCGCGAACGGTGTCTTGCGGCGGCGAAATGCCTTGAGCTGCTCCGAGACCGGCCGTGTGTCTGGTACGAACCACGGTGGAGTCAGCAATGAGGCGATGTCGACCTTCGAAGCTTCGCCATCGACCGCGTGCAACGCGCGCAGCAGATCCTTTACGTGCAGGATGCCGATAATATTTTCCGGATTCCCGCGCCACAACGGCAGTCGCGTGACCGGCGAGGCGATGACCGTATTGACGATGTCTTCCGGCGAATCGTCGGCGTCGAGCGTGATCATGTTCGTACGGTGGATCATCACATCGGAGACCGCCAGCTCACGCAGGTCGAGCACGCCGCCAAACATGTCGCGGTCGAGGGTTTCGACGTTGCCTTCCCGATGAAGGAGATCGACGGTGCCGCGCAATTCCTCGCGCGCCGACAGCACCTGCTGATCTTCGCCGACATTCATACCGACGTGCTTGAGCAGCCACCGTACCAGAGCTTCGATGGTCATCAGCACGGGCGCAAAAAATCTGACAAACCGGTACATCGGTCGCGCAACTGCGAGCGCGATGCGATCAGGCGCATTGAAAGCTGCGGTCTTCGGCAATATTTCCGAAAACACGACGACAAGGATCGTCATCGCGACGGTCGCGTAAACCACGCCGGCATTGCCGAACCAGGCCAGCAGCACGCCAGTCGCCAGTGACGACGCGGCGATATTGGCCGCATTGTTTCCGAACAGCAGCGCACCGAGCAGCCGTTCGCGCTGTTCGAGCAGGCGATTGACGATGCCGGCGCGACGGTTTCCGTGCTTTTCCAGGCGGGTCATGCTGGCGCGCGACGAAGCGGTCAGCGCGGTTTCACTGCCGGCGAAGAAGGCTGAAAGCAGCAGGCAGATCAGGACGACGACAAGGGAAAGCCAGTCGGTCGTGGTCATCGCTCGGCAAGTTTATCAGAGAGAAACGCCCGCACCTCGGCGGCGTCGACATTATTCTCGACAAAAGCCCGGCCAATGTCGCGCACCAAAATAAATGTGAGCGTGCCGCGCCTTACCTTTTTGTCTTGAGCGATCAGATCCATCAATGCATCGGCGCCCGGCGCACCGCCGGGGACATCCTTAAAATGGGTAGGCAGGCCAACCGCCGCAAGATGCGCGGCCGCGCGCGCGGCTTCCGGGGCGCCAATAAGCCCTTTGCGGGCCGAAAACTCGAACGCCAGCGCCATGCCCAGCGCCACCGCCTCGCCGTGCAGCAACCGATCGGAGAACCCGCAGCCCGCTTCGATTGCGTGCCCGAAGGTGTGTCCGAGATTGAGCAGCGCGCGTTCACCGGTTTCGCGCTCATCCCGCGCAACGATGGCAGCCTTGCCGCGGCAACAGACCGCAATCGCATGTTCGCGTGCCGGACCGCCCGCGAACACGTCCGGCCAGTTCTTCTCGAGCCAGGCAAAGAACGCCGCATCGCCAAGAAGGCCGAATTTGGCAACTTCGGCATAGCCGGCGCGGAATTCGCGCTTGGGCAATGTGTCGAGCAGGGCGGTATCGGCCATGACCAGCACCGGCTGATGAAAGGCACCGACCAGATTCTTGCCCTGGCGGGAATTAATGCCCGTCTTGCCGCCGACCGAGGAATCCACCTGCGCGAGAAGCGTCGTCGGTACCTGGACGAAGTCGAGCCCGCGCCGCACGGAGGACGCCGCAAACCCGGCGAGATCGCCGATCACGCCGCCGCCCAGCGCAACGATGAGATCATTGCGCTCGAGGCGCGCAGCAATGATCGCCTCGCAGACCTTCTCGAATGTCGCGTAGTTCTTTGAACCTTCGCCTGACGGCACAACGATCCGCGCGCTGTCGACGCCTGAAGACTTGAGCGATGCTTCGGCAGCCCGCAGATGCAGCCCGGCGACGGTTTCGTCGCTGACGATCGCAACCCGTGCACCCGGCCGCAGCGTGTTGATACGCTCACCCAAATTCGGCAGCAGCCCGCGTCCGATCACGATGTCATAGGCGCGCGCATCGAGAGCCACGCTCACCGTAGTCGACTCGGCCTGTCGCAACGGCGCGGTCATGGCGATTTCTCCTCGCCAAGGCCAAGGCGTTTCGGCAACTGGGTCATGATCTCGTCGACGATCGTGTCGTGCGGTTCGTCGCGCGACTGCACGACGATATCGGCCTGCGCATAGAGCGGCTCGCGTGCCGGCAGAAGATCCCTGATTTTTTCCACCAGCGGACGGTCGTTGCGGCGCTTGGTGCGCTTGAGCAGCACGTCGATGTCTGCCTTCAGCCAGACCGATACACCCTTTTCACCGATCAGCGCGCGAGTCTGCGCGTCCAGCACGGACCCGCCGCCGGTCGCGAGCACCTGCGGACCGTTGTCGAGAAGGCGTGCAATGACGCGCTTCTCGCCGGCACGAAAATACGGTTCGCCGTGCTTGTCGAAAATCTCGGGTATGGTCATGCCCGCGGCGCTTTCGATCTCGGCGTCGGCATCGATGAAAGGAATTCCAAGTCGGGCGGCAAGCCTTCGTCCGATCGACGATTTTCCAGCGCCCATCATGCCGACGAGCACAATCGAGCGGCTGCCGAGCGCACGGACCACCGCCGATTCCAGCCCATTTTCCGCCGGTTTTTGAATGGCACCGTTAACCATGCTATGGTTCCGAAGCGAATCCACGGTTCCATATACCAGCAATCGGGCCAACCGCGAGGGCCGGTCTTGTCAGCGGTTCCGGAACGTGGTCGTACCTTGCCTGAAATCGTCGGCGCTGGTGCGCGTACAACTGCCAGGTTTGATCGATGCCGAGTCTATTCAGATTTCTGGTCTTTCTCGGTCTGCTCGGCGGGCTGGCTTACGGCGCGGTGTTCTCGCTTGCCACGTTCGTCAAATATCAGCCGCGCGAGATCATCGTGACCGTTCCGCCCGACAAGTTCATCAAGAACCATTGACGCCGGAGGCAGGCAAGGCGATGGCCCGCCGGCCAAAAGCATCCGACGAAGTCCTGGTCGAATTGTTTCTCGACATGCTCGCCGCCGAGCGCGGCGCCGGCGAGAACACGCTTGCCGCCTACCGCAACGATCTCGATGACCTGTCGGCGCATCTGCGTGCGGCAAAACGCGCCATCGCCAACGCGACCACGGACGACCTGCGGAAATTTATTGCGAGCCTGGACGAACGAGGCTTCAAGGCGTCGTCGCTGGCGCGCCGTCTATCGGCGGTACGTCAGCTCTACCGATTTCTCTATGCAGAAGGTAAGCGCGCCGACGATCCGGCCGCCGTTCTCGAAGGGCCGAAACGCGCACGCGTGCTGCCAAAGGTTCTTTCCATCGCCGACGTCGACGGGCTCCTCAAGCAAGCGCGCGTCAATAGTGAGAATATGGAGCAGCAGCCGGCTCAACGTCTGCGCGCCGCGCGGCTGCTCTGTTTACTGGAAGTCGTTTATGCCACCGGATTGCGCGTGTCCGAGTTGGTAGCACTGCCGGCCTCGTCGGCGCGGCGCGATCAACGCATGTTGGTGGTGCGCGGCAAGGGCGGC
>DASSIJ010000031.1:0-8041 GCA_035692045.1 Pseudolabrys sp.
TGTCGCGCCAACTCTGTGCCCAGTACACCGGCCAGGGTGGCTATTTGCCGCTGATCGCGATGTCGGCCAAATGGGAACAGGCGTTCGCCGAGTCGTTGATCGGACAAGGCGACGAGCGGCAACTGGCGATGCAGCCGTCGCGCCTGTCCGAATTTATCTCGCTGGTCCGCGAGCGGTTCGAGGAAGCTGCCCGCGAGGGCGAAGCGCCGGTCCTGGTAACCTCGTCGAACGTTCGGCCATTCGTGCGCGGTATTGTCGAGCGCTTCCGGGCGCAGACGCCTGTCCTGTCGCAAAGCGAAATTCATCCGCGCGCGCGCCTCAAGACTGTGGGCAGTATCTAGCGACCCTGCCCGGCGCCTGACCGTCTTCCGGCCTCTTTTTTAGTGCAAATTCATCCCCATATAAGGCGTAACTGTTCCTCGGCTCGCCGGGATCGTCTGGAGATTGTCATGAGTAAGTTCGATTACAGTGCGCCGGCGGAACTGTTTCCCTCGCGCAATCGCAAGATCGTCAGCAAGATCAAGTATCGCCGCTTCGACAAAGCGGCCGACGCGATCCGCTTTGCGATCGAGGAAATGCCCGAGCCGCTTTTGCTCGGCGCATATATGGAAATCGACGAGAAACGCCACGACCACAAGGCCATTCGCGCGCTCTATGAGGGCGAAGGCTATCCGCTCGAGAAGAAGGCAAGTTGAGCGAAAAGGCGTTTGCGTTTTTGGCTTGTTGCGTTCGCAGCAAACGTCCAGCCCAAGTGTCGGGCGTTTTCGCCAGAACCGGAGTATGATTCCGAATCAAAGCAAGACGTGGTCAGCCCGCTTCCTGGGCATCTGCCTGAGGCCAATAAAGGGAGCACTGCCGTGATGCACAGGTATTCCGTCGGCGCCAATGTTTATTATGAGCCCTCTTTCGGCGCACCTGCCGCGCCTGGGGAGTACAAGGTCGTCCGCCAGCTTCCGGTCGAGAGGGACAACCGGCTGTCCTACCGGATCAAAAGCGCCTCGGAATCGTTCGAACGGATCGCAGAAGAGCACCAGCTCTCGCGCGGCGACTAGGATGCAAGGACGGCAGCCAAGCCTCGCAGCTGCGGGACCGCGGCTCGGTATGGCTGAGACCCGCCGGCCGATGCCCTAAAGGGCCATTTTGGCAGCCGTCCGGGCTTTTCACCCGCATTTCAACGTTCCGTGATGGGTCCTTGGGAACTCTCACGACCCACCTACGTTAAGGGGGCGAAACACGGGGTGAACCTTTTGTCGGGACGGGGTGACCAAGGTGCAAGAGGCCCGGAGGACGTCATGAACTGGTCTATGTACACCGCAGACCGCACCACCCACCTCAAGATCGTGGTGGTCGGGCTTGCCGCTGCGCTGATGATCGCCGTGATCGGCATCTCGGCGCGCGAACTCAATCTCGGCACGGATATCATGACCGCGCAAAACCCCAGCGTCATCAAGGCCGGTGGTCCGGTCGTATTCACCGATCGCAACGGTCCAACCGTTCGCTGAGCCGTTTTTAGGATTATGCTTCCCGGCGCGCCGCATTTGCGGCGCGTTTTTTTCTGAAGTAGTCGAATCGACGAAAATTGCCGACAACAGGCCGACATGAGCCATCGCTCGCTCCACTTAGGTCTGGTTTGCCTGCTCGCCACGGGCATGTTGATAGCCGCGCCAATTGCGCGCGCACAACCTGCGGCCGGGATCACCGATTATCAGGCCAAGCTCGCGCAATACCAGGTCGCGCGCGCCAGCTATGAGGCCGAAGCCTCGGCTTACTGGGATGCGGTTGCCGAGAAACGGCGCGCCCGCAACACGAAACGCCGCGAGCATCAGCCGATCGGCCTCAACGACTATGTTCTGACCCAGCCACCGGTCTATTCGGGCCCGGCGCGGCCGATTGATCCTCAAGCACCTGCGCAGCCGCCACCCGAGCGTCCAGAGATTCCCGTGGTGGCCGATTTCCTCAAGAACGCTGCGGAGCAATTCGGCTTCGTGCCGGACCGTCCGGCAAGCGACGTCGACTTCAAGCGCGCCTATGCAAAGGCAGCGCTCGCAGCCGGACTGACCCGCGACCAGATTGTCGGCGTCTATGTGTTCGAGACAGGCGGCAATGGTTCTTATGATTCCCAGGCCGGCCTTGTGCCCTATCGGCCGGGAGCACGCGCCATCTCACCGGCCGTTGGCTACAACCAGTTGCTCAGCACTAATACGGTGTCGCTCTTTGCCGAAGACGGCAGCCGCTATCTTCTCGTCCTTCGGCAGAGGGCGAAGGGACTGACCGGCCCGGCGAAACTGGCAATGGAGCGCAAAATCGAGGGCCTCAAGCGCATGATCGCCTACAGCCGTTCGGTCCCAAACCGTTGGAGCGAGCACGACCGCCTGGCCAAAACAACGTTGGGCGGATTTGGTATCCACGCGGCTGTGCTGGATATCGATCTCGGCCCCCTGCTACAGGTGCAAAAGCTGACGGACTCGGTCCGATTTGCGCGTGCCAAGGGTTATGCTGCGCCACTGACTGCCGCCGAGCTTGAGTTGATGAACCTGACCGGCGACGGCAACGGCTTCGACATGGTGACGATGCCGCAAGCGCTGCGCGCGCGTGTACCCACTGCAAATTTCTTCCAGCAGCAAGGCTACGAGCGCAATCCGGTGGCGCGGCGCACCGGTGTGGTGGCCAATCTCATTGCCGACATCGAAAGCAAAATGAGCCGCGGCGCGCAGGCGCAAGGCGCGCGCGATCTGGCGACAGCGTTCTAAAAATGCAAAAGCCAGCCGGACACGCCTAGCGCTGATCTCCGGCGATCTCCTCGACCAGGTCGACCACACGGCGCCGCAACTTCGAGTCTTTGATATTCGTGAACGCCTTGGTCAATGCGAGGCCATCAGAGCTGGACAGGAATTCGGAGACGTAGTCGGCGACCGGGGCCTTCGAAGATCCGTCCTCGCCCTGCTTCGCGGGCCCGGAGACACCCTCAAAAAAGAAAGAAACCGGAACCTTCAGGATCTGGGAGATGTGCTGCAGCCGGCTGGCGCCAATCCGGTTGGTTCCCTTTTCGTATTTCTGGACCTGCTGGAAAGTCAGCCCCAGCCTTTCGCCGAGTTTCTCCTGACTCATTCCCAGCATCAGCCGGCGCATGCGCACACGGGAACCGACATATTTGTCCGTGGGATTTGGAGACTTTTTTGCCATCATCATCATTGGATCAGCCGCAACGTGAGGTTGGGACATGGATGTCCGGGGTCCGAAACGGCGAAACAAGGAATAGTTGCGCCGAGGCAAAGTACATCGCAGCCTCGAAGTCGTGTCATTAAAGCGCAGCGGCGGTTTTATTAGATGGAATCTAACAACAAATATTTGCCTTTGACGCCGCTTGGCCTCTGTACCGAGTGGCGACGCTCGGCGGGACGGAATGAACGGTGATGGATCACAACACAATCGGCGTGCTGATCGCTCTTGCGTCGAGCTGCCTGGGCGGATCGGCGGCCGCCGTTACGCGCTATCTTGTCGGCAATGCCGATCCGCTGACGCTCGCGCTTTTGCGATGGGGCATCGGATTTCTGGTCGTACTGCCCGTCACGCTGCTGCTGCGTTCAAAAATGCCGCCGCGCGCCGACTGGTTTGCCGTCTCGGTTCTTGGCATCTGCTTTTTCGGACTGTTTTTCGTATTCTATAACGTGGCCGTCGCCTACACGACGGCTGCGCGCGCAAGCCTCGCACTTTCAACGCTCCCGCTCCAAACAATGGTCGTTGCCGCGCTCCTTCGCATCGAGCAGTTGACGATGCGCAAGTCGCTCGGCGTCGCCATTGCGATGCTTGGCGTCTCTGCGGCACTGGCGTCGGGCCTGGGAGCGGCGCCCGAAGGCGCCTGGCGTGGCGAATTGATCATGACCGGCGCGGTTCTGTGCATGGCATTTTACAACGTGTGGTCACGACGATTTATCCAGCGCTCAAGCGCGCTCGGATTTCTGTGCATAGGAATGGGGGCTGGGGCGGCAGCACTTTTCGCAGTCGATGCTTTGACCGGACGTGTAGCCGTGCTTGCGAATTTCGGCGCGCCCGAATGGATTGCCGGAATCTATCTCGGCGTTTTCGGAGGCGCGCTGGCCTTCATCCTTTGGGTCTTGGCGTTGCAGCGCACGACCCCGACGCTGGTCGCAAATACGATGACGGTCAACCCGATCGCCGCCGGGTTGCTGGCCACGCAGTTGGTCGGCGAGCCGATAACGCTCAACCTGGTAGGCGGGCTGATTGCGGTTTTCGCCGGTATCTGGATCGCAACAAACGATCCGTCACAAAGCAAAACGGCGCCGTCGCCGGCGCCGCAATAGGCTGCGAAGTACGCTATCAGGCCGGCGCGCCGCCGGCGTTGAAGCGCATCGCGGCGATCCGATCGAGTTCGGCCTGTTCGCGCGCATTCTCCTCGGCCTTTTCGCGCTGCTGATCGCGCTCATCGAGCATCTCGACCTTCTTGAGCTCCTCGAAGGCCTCGCCCAAGGCGGCCTTGGCATCCTCGAGCTGCACACGCAACTCATCGGTCGAGTGCTTGAGGTTCTCGCGGCGTGACGTGGCCGCCTTGGCATAGGTCGGATAGGCGAAGTGAGCCGGATCGTGGATGCCAGCGCGCTCTTGCTCGACCTTGATCTCGCGTTCGAGCTCTCCGGCAATACGATCGAACTCGGCGATCATCGCCTCAATCTGGGCGACCTTGCGCCGCTTCTCGTCAACCTGAAACTTCTTCAGACGGATAAGGGTTTCGCGTGACTTCATCGACTAGATACTCCCCGAAGTCCCGAATTCGCGGCTGCGGCTGGGCTCCCGCCGGGGCCGCGTCCCCACATTCTGGACCATTCCGGCGACTGTGCCCCAATAACGTTAGTTTTGTGTTTCTTCGCCCCGGAGAATTCGCTCCAGCCGCTGGTACGCCTCCGCCATAGTCGTTGACTCTTCCTTAAGTTGGGACAGAAACGCCTCCAGCGGCTTGTGCAGAGCGATGGCCTCGTCGACGTCCGAACTGGAGCCACTTCGGTATGCCCCAAGCCTGATCAGCTCCTCCATGTCGGCATAAGTCGCCATGACCTGGCGGGCCCGGTTGATGGAGGGGAGATAAAACGGGTCAGCCGCCCGCGGCATGGTTCGGGAGATCGACTTGAGAATGTTGATAGCCGGGTAGCGCCCACGCTCAGCGATTGCCCGCTCCATGACGATATGGCCATCGAGGATGCCCCTGACGGCGTCGGCTACAGGCTCATTGTGGTCATCGCCGTCCACCAGCACGCTGAAGATCCCGGTGATGGTACCCTGCTCGGTGCCAGGTCCGGCGCGCTCCAGCAGGCGCGGCAATTCGGTGAAGACCGTCGGCGTGTAACCTTTGGCGGTTGGCGGCTCACCGGCAGACAGCCCAATCTCGCGCTGTGCCATCGCGAAGCGGGTCACCGAATCCATCAACACCAGCACATCCTTGCCAAGATCGCGGAAGTATTCGGCGATGGCGAGCGTCAGATAGGCAGCCTGGCGGCGCATCAGTGCCGGCTCGTCGGAGGTGGAAACGACCACGACCGAGCGCGCAAGCCCCGCAGCGCCGAGGTCGTCCTGCAGGAATTCCTGCACCTCGCGGCCGCGCTCACCGACCAGGCCGATCACCGAAATGTCGGCGGACACGTTGCGGGCGAGCATGGACAGGAGCACCGACTTACCGACGCCGCTCCCTGAGAAAATGCCCATCCGTTGGCCGCGGCAAACCGTGATGAATGTGTTGAGCGCGCGCACGCCAAGATCGAGCGGATCGCCGACGCGACGGCGAGCGTGCGCGGGCGGTGGCGAATTGCGATACGGATAGGGCGCAGGTCCCGGCGGCAACGGCCCCTGCCCGTCGATAGGATCGGCCCGCGCGTTCACGACGCGCCCCAGCCAGCGCTCCGACGGACGGATGGTGCCGGCGGCGGTGGATACCACTGCGCGGCAGCCGCTGCGCACGCCATCAAGCGCTGCAAATGGCATCGCGAGTGCGTGACCACCCGAGAAGCCGACGACCTCGCATGGGATGGTCCTGGCTGCGCCCGTCTCGATGGTCAGGCGCGAGCCGACCGACATGGCATGGATCGGCCCGGCGACTTCCACCATCAGTCCCCGCACCGATACCACGCGGCCATAGATTTCAACGCCGTCGATATCGACGATCTGTTCGGCGAGGGCCTTCATGGTGTTGGCGTCCGCAGGTGGCGACCACCGCGCCATATACTCGCCCTTAGGCTTACCGGCCCGGTGGCTTCATTAACTCGGTGTTTACCCGCGTCGTTAATCATTGGGTCATCGTCCACGGGACTAAGGCTTGTGAATCGCCCAGCCAGGACGGAAGGGGCGAATCGCCAGAGTCGGTTAAGTCCGACTCTTAAACTAGGACATGAGACTGGACGTGGCTAAAAAACCACTCTCGAGCAATATCTTACGCCGATTCGGGCTTGTCTGCCTACGGCGCACTTGCGTGGGAGAATCAGGTTTTGTTAACCATGGCCGGATAGTGTCGAATCGGTTTGTCCCACCGCGTTTTTTCACACTCGCCGCCTCTGCGGCGCTGACCTGAAGCCCGGTTGCGGCGAGAAGGGGACTTAAATGCGCGTTTTACTCATTGAAGACGACAGCGCGACCGCACAATCCATCGAGCTGATGCTCAAATCCGAGAGTTTCAACGTCTACACGACGGATCTCGGGGAAGAGGGCGTCGATCTCGGCAAGCTCTACGACTACGACATCATCCTGCTCGACCTGAACCTCCCCGACATGTCGGGTTTCGAGGTTCTGCGCTCCCTCCGCGTCTCAAAAGTCAAGACGCCGATCCTGATCCTCTCCGGCCTCGCCGGAATCGAAGACAAGGTCAAAGGCCTCGGCTTTGGCGCCGATGACTACATGACCAAACCTTTCCACAAGGACGAATTGATCGCCCGAATTCACGCGATCGTTCGCCGCTCGAAGGGCCACGCGCAGTCGGTCATCAATACCGGCGATCTCGTCGTCAATCTCGACACCAAGACGGTCGAGGTCGGCGGACAGCGCGTGCACCTCACGGGCAAGGAATACCAGATGCTCGAGCTTCTCTCTTTGCGCAAAGGCACGACGCTCACCAAGGAGATGTTCCTCAACCATCTCTATGGCGGCATGGACGAGCCGGAGCTCAAGATCATCGACGTCTTCATCTGCAAGCTGCGCAAGAAACTCGCCAATGCCTCCTCCGGCAAGA
This sequence comes from Pseudolabrys sp., assembly GCA_035692045.1. Lineage (GTDB taxonomy): Bacteria > Pseudomonadota > Alphaproteobacteria > Rhizobiales > Xanthobacteraceae > Pseudolabrys. Next base: position 7,229 of record DASSIJ010000031.1, read on the forward strand.
ACTACATCGAGACGGTTTGGGGCCGTGGCTATGTTCTGCGCGAGCCGACCGAGGCGGACGAGCGAATTCCGGCATAGCGCCAGCTTCAAGCTCTCTCCAGCCAGACTTGAACCCCGCCGAAATGGCGGGGTTTTTTCTTCGGTTGTGTTGGCGGGGCGGGCCTACATGCCGAGGTAAGCCGCCTGCACCTGCTTGTTGTTCGCCAGCTCCGCACTGCTGCCGTGCATGATCACCTTGCCGCTCTCCAGCACATAGGCCCGCTGCACCAATGTCAGCGCGCGGCTCACATTTTGTTCGACCAGCAGGATCGCGGTGCCCATGGCGTGGATCTCCTGGATCTTCTCGAAGGTCACATCGGTCACGACCGGTGCAAGCCCCAGCGACGGTTCATCGAGCATCAGAAGGCGGGGCTTCAACATCAGACCGCGACCCACCGCGAGCATCTGCTGCTCGCCGCCGCTCATGGTGCCGGCGAGCTGCCTGCGGCGCTCTGCCAGCACGGGAAAGATGCCGAATACGAGATCGAGTGACCTGCTGCGCTCAGCCTTGGCGCGCGGCACATAGGCGCCGATCTCGAGGTTTTCCTGCACCGTCATTTCCGGGAAAACCTGACGGCCCTCGGGGACGTGCGCGATCCCGAGTTCGGTTATTTTATACGGCGGCAACGACGCAATATCCGTTCCCAAAAAGCTGATCGTCCCGGACGTCAGCCGGACAAGCCCCGAAATCGCACGCAGCGTTGTGCTTTTGCCCGCCCCGTTTGCGCCCAGCAGGCCGACGGCCTCGCCCTCCCCGACCTCGATGCTGACGTTG
>DASSIJ010000032.1:0-3385 GCA_035692045.1 Pseudolabrys sp.
GCAACCGAGGTCATGGTGACCGTCACGGCCATGCTCAAGGCCGTCAATCTCCAGGTGTTCGAGCTTGGCATGTGGCAGGCCTGGTCGGGGAAATAGCGTATGGTTCCGAAAAGTGGGAGCCGGTTTTCAGACAAGATCATGCGTCAGGATCAATAATCATGGATCTCCCGCTCAGCGATTTTCGGCGCATGGAGGTCGAGGAATTCGACACCAGCAAGTTGCTGGCGCACGCAGCCAAGCAGGCAACCGAGCGCGGCTACAAAAATTTCCCCATCGTCGACGTGGATTCGCATCACTACGAAAGCGAGTCGATCGGCGAGATCCTCGACTACATGGACGATCCGGTGCTGCAACAGCTTGCGCGCAGCGCGCGCCAGGCGAATGCAAAGAGCGTCGGCATGCTGCCGGCCGGAGTCGGCTATCAGGACATGGGCGGCCGAGTGATGCGCTACGCGGTACGTGGCATGGAGAAGACGGAAGCCGGCGTGCAGCGTGATATCGCGTTGACGCGGCGCTGGATGGACGCCATCGGCATCGACGTGGCGGTCATGTTTCCGACGCCGATGCTCCAGCTCGGACTGCATCCGCAAGTCGAGGTCGAGGTGGCTCTGGCGCGTGCTTACAATCGATGGCTCACCGAGCGGGTCCTGGCGCACGAGCCACGCATTCGCTCGATGCTCTACCTGCCGTTCAATGACGCGGAGGCAGCCTTTCGGACCGTGCAGGAATTCGGCCAGTGCAAGGGTGTCGTTGGCTTCATGGTGACATCGGCCCGCTACCGGCCAGTGCACCACAATTCCTACATGAAGACCTACGCCCTGCTGGAAGAAATGAACCTGCCGCTTGCGTTTCACGCCGGCTACAATTGGAACGACCAGACCGTGGGCATGATGAACCGCTTCATCTCGGTGCATGCGCTCGGCTTTGTTTTCTACAACATGGTGCACTTGGCCAACTGGATCACCAACGGCCTGCCGGAGCGTTTTCCCAAGCTGAAGGTCATGTGGGTCGAAAGCGGCCTGGCCTGGGTGCCCTTCATGATGCAGCGCTTCGACAACGAATACATGATGCGCTCATCGGAAGCGCCGGCGCTGAAAAAGAAGCCGAGCGAATATATGCGCGATATGTATTTTTCGTCTCAGCCGATGGAAATGACCGATCTGTCGACGCTCGAGCAGACCTTCCGAATGATCAAGGCGGAGACGCAATTGCTCTATTCGTCCGATTACCCGCACTGGGACTTTGATCTGCCCTCGACAATCTACGATTTGCCTTTCCTGAGCGAACAGGTCAAACGCAACATACTTGGCGGCAATGCGATAAAGCTGTTCAACCTGAAACTGCCGGCGCAAAAGCTGGCGCGTGTCGCATAAGCCGGCCGGAGACTTGAGGAGGACAAGGTGCGCAGACTTCTGGCGTCGATTTCGTCCGTGCTGGTTATCGCATCTTCTGCACTCGCGCAGGATGCCGCGGCCACTTTCCCCAACAAACCGATCAAGATCATCGTCTGTGTGCCGGCCGGTGGTGGCGTCGACACGGTGACCCGCATCGTTGCCGAAGGGCTCCACCAGAAACTTGGCCAACCGGTGATCGTGGAAAATCGCGCTGGCGCGGCGGGCAATATCGGCGCCGAAGTGGTGTTCACCTCCGATCCCGACGGCTACACGCTGCTGGCGGCGCAACCTGCGCCGCTCACGGTCAATCCGCTCTTGTACAAGAAGATGAACTTCGATCCCGCACAGTTCGAGCCGGTGGCGATCATGACTTCGATCGCCAATGTGCTTCTGGTGCGTCCGGATTTTCCGGCCAAGACCGCGCAGGAATTCATCGCCTATGTCAAAGCGAACCCCGGCAAGGTCAACTACGCCTCACAGGGCATCGGCACCACGTCGCACTTGACGGCGGCACTGTTTGAACGCGTGACCGGCACCAAACTGGTGCACGTGCCCTATAAGGGCACTGCCCCCGCACTCAACGACATCATCGCGAGCCATGTCGACTTCATTTTCATGGAGCTTGCCTCGGCAATCAAACTGCACCAGGCCGACAAAGCGCGTATCCTTGCGGTCGCCACCGACAAGCGCATCCCGAGCCTGCCGGACATACAAACGCTCGACGAAGCCGGCGTGAAAGGTTTCGAGTCGGGCACCTGGAATGCGCTCGCCGCGCCGCCGAAGACGCCGGCCCCGATTGTCGCAAAGCTCAACAAAGCCGTAAACGAAGTGCTCCAGAGCCCGGCGGCGCAGGACCATTTCGCGAAGATCAATCTGCGCGCCGCTGGCGGCACACCGGCACAGGCCGCCGCCTTTATCAAGAAGGAAACCGAAGTCTGGGGCGGCGTGATCCGGGATGCGAATGTCGAGGCCCACTGATGTCGTGATTGTTGCCGACAGCGCCGCTGCCAGGGGATATAATGCGACGAACCTCACCGGCGATCCAGCCGGCAATCAATACCGCGTAAGGAGACGATCATGGACGAGAGAACGCGCGAACCGGTGAAGATCACCGCCGAGGACATCAACCCGCGCTACAACTGGGGACGGCATTTGCCGGTGCTCGGCACCATGGGCGTCGACTTCGAGGAGCGTGTCGACTACCGCCGCATGCATCGCTATCGCCTTGGCCGCGCACAGGCCGCGCTCGAAGCGTCCGACCTCGGCGCGCTATTACTGTTCGACGACAACAACATCCGCTACGTCACCTCGACCAAGATCGGCGAATGGGCGCGCGACAAGCTGTCCCGCTGGGTGCTGCTGACGCGCGGCGGCGATCCGATATTGTGGGATTTCGGCTCGGCCGCACTCCATCACAAACTCTACTCGCCATGGCTCAAACCGGAGAATTGCAAGGCCGGCCTTGTCGGCTTGCGTGGCACAGTCGATCCGGCTTTCGGCCTGATGAAGCGTCACGCCGAAGAAATGGCCTCGATTCTCAAATCCGCGGGAGTCGCCAAGATGCCTATCGGCGTCGACATCATCGAACCGCCGATGATGTTCGAGCTCGAGAAGGCCGGGCTCAAGATAAAGGACGGCCAGCAGATCATGCTGAGCGCGCGCGAAGTAAAGTCGGCCGACGAGATCGCGCTGCTCAACCGCGCGGCCGCGATGGTCGATGGCGCCTATGATGTGGTCAACGAAATGCTCCGTCCGGGCATCCGCGAGAACGACATCGTCGCCGAGGTCAACAAGTTCCTCTACACGCACGGCTCCGACGACGTGGAAGCGGTCAACGCGATTTCCGGCGAACGCTGCAATCCGCACCCGCACAATTTCACCGACCGCATGATCCGCCCCGGCGACCAGGCGTTCTTCGACATCCTGCAATCCTTCATGGGCTATCGCACCTGCTACTACCGTACCTTCAACGTCGTGCGGGCAACGCCGGC
>DASSIJ010000033.1:0-11814 GCA_035692045.1 Pseudolabrys sp.
GAGGCAATGTTCACGCTCTTTCGCGTCAAGTTCGTAAACAAGGAAGAATTGCAAGCGGAGAGAATTGAACAGGCAAAAGCCGGCCGGGATGGTGGCTTCCGGTCCAGTGCCGTAGACGATGAGGCGGCCCTTTGGCCGGAGCACGCCTGGAATGAGCTTGGCGTTGGCCGCGAGATCCATCTCTATCGTGGCGTCGACCCCACGCTTGTCGGTGATCTCCATGACGCGCTCCGCGACATTCTCGCGCTTGTAGTCGATGACGTGAGCCGCGCCGGCCTCGCGTGCGGCCTTCGCCTTCTCGGGCGAAGACACCGTGGCGATGACATTCGCACCCTTGGCCTTTGCAAATTGGATGATGTATTGGCTGACGGCGCCGGCACCGCCCGACACGAGCAGGTTCATGTTTTTGGTGGCGTCGGCGAGCAGGACGGCGTGAATAGCCGTCATCGCCGGGATTCCAAGGCAGGCGCCGGCGTCGAATCCGACATTGTCCGGCAATGGAGCGGCCTGTGCGGCCGGCAACGCTATAAATTCGGCGGCCGTGCCGAAAGCGCGTTTCCATTGCCCGTTCCAGACCCACACGCGCTCACCGATGCGGGATTTCGGCACACCGCCGCCCACATCATCGATGACTCCGGCGCCATCGCTGTGCGGCACGACGCGCGGGAAAGCGATCTTTCGCGTGGAGCCTTGCCGCGATTTGACGTCGGACGGGTTCACGCCCGAGGCAGCGAGTTTCACGCGCACTTCACCGGGCCCGGGGCGCGGCGTTTGGACTTCGCCGACTGTCAGCACGTCGCGCGCTGCACCGTTTCGCTCGTAATAGACAGCTTGCATGGGCCGATCCCCCTGGAACCACCACGATAGCATGCCGGCATAGCCTAGAAATCGGCCCCAGAACCCGAACAAGGGTCACGCGTTATCCTTCGTCATGCCGACAATGAAACGAGGCAATACGCGCGGCAGTGCTGCCGGGGGCGAAAAACGCGAGGTCCGATATGCATTACCGGGTTTATAGCGGCCCCAAAGGGTCACCGGACATGTTGCCGTTCGAAAAATCCGAGTTGCTGTTCAAGGAATTTGCAGCACTCGACGACGCGTTGTCGTGGGCGCGCCATTTGGAAGGCGGCGGGCGTGTTCCGCTGTTGATCGAAGGCGACGACGGCACGCACATGGAGCGGCGCGCCATCATCGATGCGTTGCGCGTCGGTATGCGGGAGCAGCTCGACCGATAGGCGTAAGGCGTCAGCCGGCGATCCGGACCCACTCGGCCCGGGCGCGCGTGGTGAGGTGGTTCCACTTATTGCTGACGACGTCCCAATTCACCATCGGACGTTGGCTGCTGGCGTTCGCGGTCGTCACCGCATAGTGCGAATCATACAGGTAGGTCGCGCCGACAGTGAGCAGAACGCCAAGAACAATTCCGAAAAGGACACGCATGATGAAACTCCTCGTTCCCGATCTCAAACGCAGCTGACAGAGGTGCGGTTCCAGCGCTCTTAAGGTGGTCTAGAGGACAATTGTGACAGCAAATCCGTCGAATTTGGGCCGTCCGGCGTTAACCATATAAAGGCGCTCGTCGTATTGTAACTCATTGAAAACACTTTGTTTCTTGACCAAAAAACTTTTCCCGCGCACAAAATTTACTGCTATATTGAGTATATGAGCAGACATTCCGCAAAAACCGCCGGGCGGTCCGCCAAAACGACAAGGCGAACCGCAAAAAAAAGCGCGAAAGGTGCCCGCGCTACGGCAACAAAGGTATCCAAATCGGCGCGTTTGCCGGTTGGTAAGTCCACGCGGCCGGCAAGAGCGGCCACGATGGCTTCCAGCCCGGTGAAAGCCATCAAGATGATCCGCACGTCAAGTCCACCGGTACAGCCGGTGGCCACGCCCGAATTGCCGGTGCGGCTGCACAAGTACCAGGTCGGCGAGACTGTTTACTACACGTCGCCGACGTTTGGACGTGCCGCAGCGACCGGCAGTTACACCGTGGTCAAACTGCTGCCGTCGGAAGGTGACGATTATCAGTACCGGATCAAAAGTTCCGGTGAGGCCTTCGAACGCGTCGCCAAGGAAAGCCAACTCGATCGGCCCTGATCGCGGCCGGTGACGAGCCGTCGCTATTTTGCCTCGGGCTTTCCTTATGCTCTGGATCACGCAGTTGGTGCTGCAGGAGGCCAGGGCATGCCGATTTATATCACGCAGGGGCGCTACACCCGCGATGCGATCAAGGGAATGATCGTCAAACCGGAGGACCGCGCCGATGCGGTCGCGCGCCTGGTATCGAAAATTGGAGGCCGGTTGTTGGGGTATTATCTCACATTCGGCGACTATGATTTTATGGTGATCGCTGAAGCTCCGAATGACGTCCAGATGGCGGCAGCACTGCTCGCGGCCGGCAGCAGCGGCGGCGTCACTGATTTGCGCACGACCGTGGCGCTCACGTCGGTGGAAGCGAAGGGGGCGTTTGCCGCTGCGAGCGATCTTGCCCCAGGCTTCAGGTCGGCAGGTGGGGCATAGCCGCAGCAGAGGAATAAACAAAAGAACACGACGTTATAAAACCTGAACAAACCAAAAGTGGAGGACTTATGCGCGCGTTTTTGCGTCTGGCAGCACTCATATTGCCAGTTTTGCTGACTTTGCCGGTTGCGGCACAAAACTTCCCAACCCGCCCCGTTAAATTCATCGTCCCATTTGGAGCAGGCGGCCCCGCTGACGTCTACGCGCGGGTCCTCGCCCAGCATCTTTCCGAAGAAACCAAGCAGACCTTCGTGGTTGAGGATCGCCCCGGCGCAGGCTCAATCATCGGTACCGACGCGGTCGCCAAGGCAGCGCCCGACGGTTACACGCTGCTGATCATGTCGAATACGCATACGACCAACGAGTCATTGCTGCCTAACAAACCGTTTCAGTTGATGCGCGATTTCGTGCCGGTAGCGACGATCAACTATTCCGATCTGCTGATGGTCGTTCATCCGTCCGTTCCGGCAAAGACCGTCAAGGAACTCATTGAATTGGCGAAAAAGGAGCCGGGCAAACTCAACTACGCGTCGTCCGGGCCGGGCACGCCCTACCATATGGCCGGGGAGTTGTTTAAGGCGATGACCCAGACGGACATCGTCCATGTACCGCACAAGGCTTCGGGCGATGCACGCAATAGCGTGATCTCGGGGACTGTCCAGGTAATGTTCGATGCCGTGACCACAATGTCGGCATTGGCAAAAGGTGGACAGGTCCGTGCGCTTGGCACAACCGGCCTGACGCGCTCGCAGCTCACGCCCGATCTGCCAACGATTGCCGAAACGGTTCCCGGCTACGAGGCGACAATCTGGCTTGGCGTTATGGCGCCAAAGGGCACTCCCAAGGAAATCATCACTTTCCTTAATACGGCCATCAACAAAGTCATCAATTTGCCTGAAGTGAAGGAAGTCTGGCTTCAGCAGGGTGCGATTCCGCTGGTGAAAACCCCGGATGAGTTCGATGCCTATTTGCGTAAGGACATCGAAAAATGGGCCGATGTGGTAAAGGTCTCTGGAGCCAAGATTCAGTAAGCGCATGATCCCGAAAAGCCTACCTCGGACTTGATCCGCGGTCCGGTTTTCGAACAAGGTCCTGCGCTATCAATCGGTGGGACATGTCGATGGTCGGCAGCGCGTCCGTAAACGGACTGCTTTCAACACCCTTGGTGTTGCCGGCACCCGTGGCCGGCGCGCTGGCGGCGTTGTTTCTGGTGATCGTCCTGATGACGGTACGCCGGGCAACCCACGATGGGGGGACGCGCCTGCTTCTTCCGTTTTGTGCCATCCTGATCGGCACGCTGGCGGTGATCGGCATCATCGACCGCCTGGCGACGAATGAACGCATGGCTGAGCAGCGCGATCTTCGCCTGCGCGATTCGCAACTCAGCGTAAGCGCTCTTGCGCCGGGGTCGCCTCTTGCATGTCTTGATGGCGTCGCTGGCGAGCAGGTCGAAAATGCCTGTGAGCGAGCGGTATTCGCGGATGCGCAAAGCACCGCAAGGGCTGTCGCCTATGTCACCGCGCGCCTGGCTTTGCTTGCGGACGTTTCCGCGGTTGCGCCGCGTGACGACCGCGATCTCGTGGCGGTCTTCGCTAACGCGCGCCGTGCCATTGAACTCGATCGTTACGGGATAGCAGCGCATGTTCTCGCCGTCCGCGATGGTTGCACCACCGAGCGCTGTGCCGCTTTCGCGATGTTTCAGGACACCGGCGCGCTCAAGGCTAATTTGAAGGTTCGGGCCTTCGAGACCTATGTCGCTCGCTACGCCACCGCCTGGGGCAAATCCGAGCCTGGGGCTGACAAGGAGCCGCAGGCCTCCGCCGCACCGCTGCCGCCCGTCGCAAGCGCAGGCGAGCCATCAGCGCCCCATCCGGTCGACAGCCGCTATGATTTTCCCTCCGCCGCATCGATTCCCCCGGTGAGCATCATGAATGCCGAGCCTCCGCCGCCCAAGGAGCAAACCGGGACGGCCAGTGCCCAGTCTGGGGAGAAGCCTGCCGGAAATACGCCGGTGCCCCCCAAGCGTCCGCAGGCCCAGGCGGCGTCGCCGCCGGCACGCTAGTATCGGGCCGACCGACGTAGGCCCGCATGTTCAAATCCGTCCTGATCGCCAATCGTGGCGAGATTGCCTGCCGCATTGCTCGCACTGCGAGGCAGATGGGCCTTCGAACAATCGCCGTCTATTCCGAGGCTGATTCCGGTGCGCTGCATGTTCGCCTCTGCAATGAGGCACACGCGATAGGTCCCTCAGCGGCTGCCCAAAGTTATCTCTCGAGCGAGAAAATAATTGCAGCCGCCAGCTCTGCGCATGCCGAGTGCATTCACCCGGGCTATGGCTTCCTTTCAGAGAACGCGGACTTTGCACAAGCTTGCTCTGACGCGGGCATCGCCTTTGTCGGTCCGCCCGCTCAGGCAATTCGTGCGATGGGTCTGAAGGATCGGGCCAAGGCGCTAATGGAGAAGGCGGGCGTGCCCGTGGTTCCCGGGTATCATGGCGAGAGGCAAGAACCAAAATTCCTCAAGCAGAAAGCGTATGAGATCGGCTATCCGGTGCTGATAAAGGCGGTGGCCGGCGGCGGTGGTAGAGGGATGCGGCGCGTCGACCGTCACGCCGATTTCGATTCCGCCCTGGAGGGCGCCCAACGCGAAGCCACAGCTGCTTTCGGGGATGGCCGTGTGCTGGTTGAAAAATACGTGACGAATCCCCGCCACATCGAGCTCCAGATTTTCGCCGACAGACATGGCAACGCCATTCACCTCAATGAACGTGACTGTTCATTGCAGCGGCGCCACCAGAAGGTGATCGAGGAGGCGCCGGCCCCCGGCATGACGAGTGAATTGCGCGCCATGATGGGCGCGGCGGCGGTGGCGGCGGCAAAGGCTGCGGACTATGTGGGCGCCGGGACTGTCGAGTTTGTTGCCGACGGCGCAAACGGCCTCCAGCCGGGCAAGTTCTGGTTTATGGAGATGAATACGCGTCTTCAGGTCGAACACCCTGTGACCGAGGCAATCACGGGCCTCGACCTGGTGGAATGGCAGTTTCGCATTGCCGCAGGCGAGAAACTGCCCCTGACGCAGCCTCAGGTAAAGCTGGAGGGCCACGCCGTCGAGGCGCGTCTCTACGCGGAGGATCCGGAACGGGGCTTCCTGCCATCCACAGGCCGGTTGCTCGCGCTGCAATTCCCCACGATGGAAGGCGTCCGGATCGACAGCGGCGTGGAGGCCGGCAGCGACGTGACGCCGTTCTATGATCCAATGATTGCCAAGCTCATCGCGCACGACAGGACGCGCGGGCAGGCGCTTGATCGCCTGGCCGGTGCGCTCGAGCAGACCATCGTTATCGGTCCGCGGAGCAATGCCGGCTTTCTTGCCGCGCTTTGTCGCGCACCCGGTTTTTCCAAGGGCGACTACGACACGGCCTTTATAGACCGCCATCTGGCGGAACTTGGCGCTGAGCCGAGGGAAATCGATCGCGCCGCGGCGGCTCTGGGGGCACAAAAATTGTTGGCGCAGGAGAACGAGCGCATCGCCGCGTCGCAGGCGGACCAGCCGGACGATATATCGTCGCCTTGGGAGGCCGCCGATGCATTTCAGCTTTCCAGCGAGCGCACGCTGGCTCTGCAGGTCGTTGCCGAAGGCAAGGTCGTGACAGCCCAGGTCGCCTACGGCCGCGGCGGACCGACGGTGTCAATCGACGGCCAAACGCCTGCCGGGGACGCAGTAGCCGTTGCCGATGGCAACTCCGTCTATGTGCTGCGCCATGGACGGCAAACCAAAGTGAGCCTGCGCGATCTCGCGTTCGATGAGGCTGGGGATCACGACAAAAGCGGGGTTGTACGGGCGCCCATGCATGGCAAGGTACTCGATATCCTGGTGGAAGAGGGTGCGCGGGTCATCCGCGGCCAGCGTGTTGCCATTGTCGAGGCAATGAAGATGGAACACACACTTGTTGCGCCTGTTGACGGCACCGTTGCCGACGTTGCGGTCGGCCGGGGCGCGCAGGTGGCGGAAGGTGCAAAAATACTGCGCGTTGTGCCGGGCGAAAGTGAATGAATAAGTTGGAATTATAAATGGCGCTCCATCTCATCAAACTTTGTGTTGGCTGCGATTCTGTCGCCGACCTCGAAGACTGGATTAAGGAAAAGCTGAAGGAGAAAAAACGCCGCGGACAGAAGGCCGAGCACATTCACACGACTCGCATGGTACCCAAGCGTGCCGACGAACTCACAAATGGCGGGTCGCTTTATTGGGTGATCCGGGGTCAGATCACCTGCCGTGAACGCATTCTCGATATTCGCCCATTCACGGACAAGGACGGCGTAGGCCGCTGCCGAGTCGTCCTTGATGGCAAAGTGGTGCTTGTTGAGCCACGGCCGCGCTCGGCATTTCAGGGGTGGCGTTATCTCGAGGTAAAAGAAGCGCCCCGCGATCTCTCGCGCGCCGCACCTGGTGCCGCAAGGATGCCGGAAACCATGCGCCGTGAATTGCGGGAGCTTGGACTGCTTTAGACCCCGATATTGTCAATGAGCCTTGTTTTGCCAAGCCTCGCGGCAACGAGCAGCCGAATCGGGCCCTCTTTGGGCGAGGCGATCGGGGCGAGCGTTAGCGCATGACGCGCTTCGAGGTAATCGAGAACGAAACCGGCAAGGTCGATCTCGATTCGTCCTACGTTGAGGACCCGATCAACCTTTTCACCGTTTTTTATGCGGGTGGCGCCGTCCCTGAGGACACGATGCAGCATGGGTGCGACCGCGCGTTCAGACGTGGAGAGGTAGACATTACGCGAGGATAGCGCCAGGCCGTCCGGGTCACGCACGGTCGGAACGCCGATGACTTTCACCGGCAGATCGAGATCCTTGGCCATTTGCGTGATGACCCGTAACTGCTGGTAGTCCTTTTGGCCGAAGAGGGCGAAATCGGGCAAAACCTGGGTAAAGAGTTTGGCGACCACGGTTGCTACACCGCCGAAGAAATGCGGACGAAATTCGTCTTCCAGTCCAGCTTTGGCCGGTCCTTCCGGAGCAAGTCGCGTCGCAAAACCGTCCGGATACATGGTTTCGACCGATGGTGCCCAAACAAGATCAACTTTGGCATCGCGCAATGCTTTTAGGTCGGTCGCAAAGCTCCGCGGATAACTGGCGAAATCCTCGTGCGGCGCAAATTGCGTCGGATTGACGAAGACTGACACCACCACACGGTTCGCGCGCCGTGCCGCTTCGCGGACCAGCGCCATGTGGCCGCGATGCAAGGCGCCCATAGTCGGCACGAGCGCCACGCGCTCACCTCGCTTTCGGTAGGGTCCCAGGGTGCGGCGAAGCGAGACGACTGTGCGGATGACTTTGAGACGGGCTGCCATAATTAAAACCTTGTCCTCGAATTGTCGCAAATCCAGATTACGAGCTTCAAGCGGGGAGAGCATCGCAAACGAACTATGGATTAGATCCGGTTTAACTTGACTAACGCGTGCCAATATTTTGAGAATTGACAGCCGGAGGGGGCGGCATGTTGATCCAACCAATCCAGGAAACAAGTCAGTCCGCGCATGTCGTTGTGCTCGGCAACGAGAAAGGTGGCTCGGGAAAATCCACCACCGCGCTGCATATTGCGGTCGCGCTCCTGAAGGCAGGACAACGCGTTGCCACAATTGATCTCGATTCGCGGCAACAGAGTTTCACACACTACATCGACAATCGGCGGGCCTGGGCCGACCGTGCACGCATTACACTGGAATTGCCCACCCACTACTGTATCGGACGCGCCGATGGCAATTCAGTGGAAGCGAACGAGGCGCACGAGTTTTCCAATTTTTCGATGGCGATCAGTGCGATCGAGCATACCCATGACGTGGTGGTGATCGACACGCCCGGCGCCGACACCTATCTCATGCGGCTCGCTCATTCGATGGCGGATACGCTTGTCACGCCGCTCAATGACAGTTTCCTCGATTTCGACGTGCTGGCTACTCTCGATCAGACCAATTTCAGTGTTACGGGCGAAAGCCATTACGCCGAAATGGTCCGTGAAGCGCGTCGGCAGCGCCGACTGGTCGACGGCCAGCTCACCGACTGGATCGTGGTCCGCAACCGTCTCTCCAGCCTTTCGTCACGCAACAAGCGCCTGGTAGGCGACGGAATAAATGAACTCTCCAAACGTATGGGCTTCCGCAGCGTTGAAGGCTTTGCCGAACGTGTCGTTTATCGCGAATTCTTCCCGCGTGGGCTCACCGCGCTCGACGATCTCGACGAGGAGACGCTCGGCACGCGTCCGAACCTCTCGCATGTGACTGCTCGCGAGGAAGTGATCGCGCTGCTCAATACGCTTCATCTTCCACTCTGTGAAAATGGCAGACGGCGCGCAGCGGCCCGCGCGGAATGGTACTCAGTCATGGATCAGCCTCTGCAGGTTCACGACGTAATTTCCTGAAAACACGCAAAAGGTGTATTCTATTTTCTCGCGACCATTTGGTGCGCGTTCGCAACACCGTTGATTCAGTGTAGAATTTTCTTATGAGAAAGGACGGCCGACAAACGCCGGCACCGGTCTCCTCAAAGCCGGAAATCGAGAACTTTATCGATCAGGTGCGCGCGCTTGGGCCTTCGACGGCGCGAGGCGGCCGCGGCCGGCTGATATTCGCGCTTGATGCCACGATGAGTCGGCAGCCGACCTGGGATACAGCCTGCACACTGCAGGCGGAGATGTTCCGGGAAGCAGCGGGTGTCGGCGGGCTCGATATTCAGCTCGTCTATTTCCGTGGCCTGCACGAATGTCGCGCTTCCGGTTGGGTCGCAGGCAGTGATCATCTTGCCGGACTGATGTCGCGAATCGATTGCCGTGGTGGCCAGACCCAGATCGGCAAGGTTTTGAGCCATGCGCGCCAGGAATATGCGCGTCGGAAGGTCCAGGCCATGGTGTTTGTCGGCGACGCCATGGAAGAGCCAATCGATAGTCTGTGTCAGGCAGCAGGCGAACTGGGATTGCTTGGTGTTCCTGTCTTTATGTTCCAGGAAGGCGATGACTCTGTGGCTGAGAATGCCTATCGTGAAATCGCGCGGCTATCGCGCGGAGCTTACTGCCGGTTCGATGCCGGCTCTGCCCAACAGCTCGGTGAGCTATTGCGCGCAGTCGCCGCTTATGCCGCAGGCGGCATCAAGGCACTTGCCGAGCTGAAGCGATCACCCGGTGCGCAAAAGTTGCTGGCTCAGCTGAAGTAATCATGCCCGCTCTCATCTTCGGCGTTGTCGTGCTGGTGCTCGTTTTATGGGCGCTCAATGTCATTTCCAAAGCTGATCCGAAAGTCGCCGCTCGCGTGACGAAGGTCGGCGGCGGGTTGCTGTCGCTCGGGTTTGCCGTATTTCTGGGATTGCGCGGCGAGGTCGGGATTGCCATTCCGCTTGGTGCATTTGGGTTGGGGCTGCTCGGCTGGGTGCCGTTCGGACCTGCCGGCTTTTCCGCGCGCACGCAGAAGAGCTCGGGACAGACGTCGCGTGTGCGCTCCGCCTATTTCGAGATGGAACTCGACCACGACACCGGTGCGATGCGCGGACGAATTCTCGCGGGCCGCCATCAGGGCGCCGGGCTTGAAAGTTTCGACGTCAAGACGCTGGCCGCGATGCTGAGCGAGGTTGACGAAGAAAGCGGGGCGCTACTTGTGGCTTATCTTGACCGCCGGGAGCCCGGTTGGAGTGAGCACGCGCAGACGGATGCGGCAGCGGGGCGGCGCGCGTCGAGCAGCGGAAAAATGTCTGAACAAGAGGCCTATCAGATCCTTGGCCTGGAGACCGGCGCGAGCGCCGATGAGATCAGCCGCGCGCATCGCACGCTGATGAAGAAAATGCATCCCGACCAGGGGGGGTCGACGTATCTCGCGGCCCGTATCAATGAAGCCAAGGAAATCCTTCTCCGCCGCCATCGCTGAGGTACTCCACAAACTCGACCATCAGCGGCTCCTGAATGTTGACGCATCCCTATTATTTGTTTTGTCAGTTCTTGAGCAGCATGCACGGAATGGCGCTGCGTTTGAGGTGTTTGCAGGCGGCTTCCGCCTGATCTTTCTCTAGCCCCGCAAAGCGTGCACGAAAGAGCACTTTGTCGCCCTTTTCAGTGCGTTCGGTGAAAGGATCGGCTTTACCGAGCTGGTCTTTGGCCTTGCTTTGCGCTGTTTCCAGACGCTGCTTGGCTTCGCTTTCGCCGGGCAAAGCGCCAACCTGAATGAGCCACGCGCCACGCGGTTTGATGGCGGCTGCAGCGCTTGCGGTTGGCACGGGCACGCTGTTTCCAGCGGACGCGACTTGTGCCGTCGGCGCGGCAGGCCCAGTGACCTTTGCGGCAGGCGGCGGAACGGGAACCGGCGCGGGCGCGGCAGCCACGGGCGTTGAAGGAGGCGGTGAGGCGGCGGGCGACGAAGCCGGCGGAGGGGCAGCAGCTACCGTCGGTCCGGCGGGTGGCGGCTCGCTTCTGACGGTGGCGATCGTGGTGATGTTCGCCGCATTGGTGACCGCGGGGGCCGGCGTAAGTTGCCGGTTGTCCGAGGGGAGTGGCGTCAGGGAAGCCGTATAGACAGTGCCGGGATGGACGGCGACGGTTCTCACGGTGACTGGCTTGATCGGCTCAGTGGAGCCTGCCGCCGGGGCATCCGTTGCTGGCGGCGCAGGTGCCTGAGCCGCTGACGCGACGCGGACCGGCGCCGAACCAGTGCGATCATCCTCTTTGCCGTCCTTGCTGTCCCTTCGCGCGACCGCCGTTTCCCGACCCTCGATGACCGGCGGGGCGGTCCGTTTGACAGCGGCGATGTTGATGTTGTTGTCGATCAGGCTCCGTGCCCGGGCGTCACGCGCATCCGCAGTACGGCCGCCGAATACGACCGCCACAACATGACGATTGGCCCGACGGACCGAAGTGACGATGTTGAAACCGGAATCGTGGATGTAGCCAGTCTTGATGCCGTCGAGTCCGTCGACGGCGCCAAGCAAATGATTATGGTTCCGAATTGACTTGCCGCGGTATTCGAAAGTCCGGGTCGCGAAGTACTGGTAGTAGTTCGGAAATCGATCCTGGATGGCACGGCCAAGGGTGGCCTGATCGCGCGCGGTCGTGATCTGCTGGTCGTCCGGTAGACCTGAAGCATTGCGATAGACGGTCTGGCTCATTCCCAGCGCCTGCGCCTTTGCGGTCATCATTCTGGCAAAGCTGGCCTCATCGCCGCCGAGTGCTTCGGCCACGATGACAGCCACGTCGTTCGCCGACTTTGTAACGACGGCGCGGATCGCCGTTTCGACACGGATCGATTCCCCG
>DASSIJ010000034.1:0-28244 GCA_035692045.1 Pseudolabrys sp.
ATCAAAGCCTTCGACATAGGTCTGTACGTATTGCTGGTCGTACAGCTTCTCGCCGATGATGACATTGAGCATGGCGTTGAGCATTGCCACGTCGGTGCCGTTCTTGAACTGCATCATCTTCCAGGCGTGGCGCTTGAGCGCCTGCCCGCGCGGGTCCATCACGACCAGCTTGGCGCCGCGCTTGGCCGCCTGCTTGAAGAAGGTGGCGGCGACCGGGTGGTTTTCGGTCGGATTGGCGCCGATCACAATGATGAAGTCGGAATTCTTGCACTCGTTGAAGGTCGCAGTCACCGATGCGGAGCCAACGCCTTCCAGCAACGCGGCGACCGATGACGCGTGGCAGAGCCGCGTGCAGTGGTCGACGTTGTTCGAGCCGAAGCCGGTACGCACCAGCTTCTGGAAAAGATAAGCCTCTTCGTTCGAGCCTTTGGCCGAGCCGAAGCCGGCCAGCGCACGCGGACCATCGCGATCGCGAATTATTTTCAGGCCGGAAGCGGCACGCTCCATCGCCTCTTCCCACGTCGCTTCGCGGAAATGCGTGAACGGGTTTGATGGATCAACCAGATCGTCAGCGGCTTTCGCCACGCCATCCTTGCGCACCAACGGCTTGGTCACGCGTTCCGGATTGCTGATGTAGTCGAAGCCGAAACGGCCCTTCACGCACAACCGGTTCTCGTTGGCCGGGCCGTTGCGGCCGGTCACGTACAAAAGCTTGTCGTTCTTGATGTGATACGTGAGCTGGCAGCCGACGCCGCAATAGGGGCAGACCGAGTTCACTTCACGATCGGGGAATTCCGTGCGCACGTTCTTGGCGTCGACCAGCGTCGCCGGCATCAGCGCGCCGGTTGGGCAAGCCTGCACACATTCGCCGCAGGCGACGCACGTTGACTGACCCATCGGGTCGTCAAAATCGAAGACGATCTTCTCGTTGTGGCCGCGGCCGGCCATGCCGATGACGTCGTTGACCTGCACTTCACGGCAGGCCCGGACGCAGAGATTGCACTGGATGCAGGCGTCGAGATTGACCGCCATCGCTGGGTGGCTGCGGTCGGGCGAGGGCATTTTCTCGCGCTCGGGAAAGCGGCCGACACCAATCCCCATTCTGTCGGCCCAGCTCCAGAACTTGGATTGCGGGTCGTGCGAGGTCTCGCGCTCAGGCTGGTCGGTGACCAATAGCTCGAACACCATCCGCTGCGCGGTCTTGGCGCGGTCGGAGGTCGCTTTCACTTTCATGCCTTCGGACGGCTTGCGGATGCAGCTCGCCGCCAGCACGCGCTCGCCCTCGATCTCGACCATGCAGGCGCGGCAATTGCCGTCGGCGCGATATCCGGGCTCCGGCGAGTAGCACAGATGCGGGATGTCGATGCCCTGGCGCTTGGCGACCTGCCAGATGGTTTCGCCATCCAGTGCTTCGACCTCCTTGCCGTCGAGCATGAACTTCACGCTCGTGCCCTTGCCGTTGGTATCAGCCATGGTTCACCACGTTCCCAGCGGTTTCGACAGTTCATCAGGAAAATACTTCAGAACGCACAACAGCGGATTCGGCGCCGCCTGGCCAAGTCCACAAATCGACGCGTCGCGCATCGCGGTCGAGAGCTCTTCCAGGAGCTTTACGTCCCATGGACCCTTGGCCATCAGCCTGGCCGCTTTCTCGGTCCCCACGCGGCAGGGCGTGCACTGACCGCAGCTTTCGTCCTCGAAGAACTTCATCAGGTTCAACGCCGCAGCCTTGATATCGTCCTTGTCGGAGAGGATCACAACCGCATGCGACCCCACGAAGCAGCCATATTTTTCGAGCGTTCCGAAATCGAGCGGAATATCGGCCATCGAGGCCGGCAGGATGCCGCCGGACGGACCGCCGGGCAGATACGCCTTGAATACGTGACCATCCTGCATGCCGCCGCAGAACTCATCGATGAGCTCGCGCATAGTGATGCCGGCCGGGGCCAACTTGACGCCCGGGTCTTTCACGCGGCCTGACACCGAGAAGCTGCGGAAGCCCTTGCGCTCGTGACGCCCTTGCGAGGTCGCCCACTCGGCGCCCTTTTCGATGATGTCGCGGATCCAGAACATCGTCTCGACGTTCTGTTCGAGCGTCGGACGTCCGAACAGACCGACCTGCGCAACGTAAGGCGGGCGATGCCGCGGTAGCCCGCGCTTTCCCTCGATCGATTCGATCATCGCCGACTCTTCGCCGCAGATGTAGGCGCCGGCGCCACGGCGCAGATGCAATTTGGTGTGCCGCGAAAGTCCGGCCTCCTCGACCTTTTCGATTTCGTCCAGCAGCATCAGCCGCAGTTCAGGATATTCGTCGCGGATGTAGATGTAGGTATCTTTCGCTTCCACGACCCAGGCGGAGATTAGAACGCCTTCGATGAAACGATGCGGATCGCGTTCAAGATAATAGCGATCCTTGAACGTGCCGGGCTCGCCCTCATCGGCATTGACAGCGAACATGCGGGGCGCAGGCTCGGCGCGAACCAGCGACCATTTGCGGCCTGTCGGAAATCCCGCTCCACCGAGCCCGCGCAGGCCGGAGTCGCTCACGATCTTAATCACTTCGTCGCGCGTGCGTTTGTCAGTGATGCAAGCTCTCAGCAGCGCGTAGCCGCCCGCTTTCTCATACGCGGCGAAATCAGCGCCTGGCTTCCACGCATGCGCGTGCGGTTTCGCCTTCACCGCCACCGCCACCGTGTCCGGCGTCGCCTTGAATGTTTGAACGTGGCCGATGGCGCAGACCGGTGCGCGATCGCAGGCGCCCATGCAGGGGGCGTGCACGATACGAACCTCGCGGCCGAGCTTGCTTGAGAGCTCCTTCATCAGTTTTTCGGCGCCGGCCATGGCGCAGGAGAGCGAGTCGCACACACGCACTGTGACGGGTGGCGGTGGCAACTCACCTTCCTTCACGACGTCGAAGTGCGCGTAGAACGTCGCGACCTCATAGACTTCGGTGAGAGCCAATTTCATCTCGGAGGCAAGCGCAGCCAGATGTGGAGCAGACAGATAGCCGTACTGATCCTGAATGAGGTGTAGATGCTCGATCAGGAGATCGCGCCGGCGCGACCGATCGGTCAGGAGCGCACGTATTTCTACCAGCGCCTGCGGATCGATCTGACGGCCCTTTGGCGTGCGCGGCGGCCGACGCCTGCCAGCCCCCCCGGTGGTTGGAGCTTTGGGGGGCAGCTGATCTGTGATGCTCATTTCACTCCCTCTAAACTACAGAAAAACGCCACTGAATCAGGGCCTGCAAGCCCTACTCACAAATCGCCTGATAGATATTTTCGATCAATATCGTTCCTGTCCTTGTATTTCCCGATGATGTGGCTTTAATCGAATAATTCAATCGATGGACGGTTTTCCAGCTTTAGAGGTCGAATCTGCTCTTTTTGCGAGAAATCGGAGCGAACTTTGCTTGAAAAACTCGAATTTCTCCTTGCCTTGGCCCGCGAGAAGCATTTTGGGCGGGCGGCCGAGGCGTGCGGGGTCACCCAGCCGACCTTGTCGGCGGGCGTGAAGCAGCTGGAAGAAAGCTTCGGCGTGCTGCTGGTCAACCGCGGTTCCCGTTTTCAGGGCTTCACCGCGGAAGGCGAGCGCGTGCTGGACTGGGCGCGACGCATCGTTGGCGACACCCGCGCCATGCGCCAGGAAGTGCTTGCTCTCAAGCACGGCCTCGCCGGCAAGCTGCGTTTGGCGGCCATCCCTACTGCACTGGCGATGGTTGAGACGCTCACCACACCTTTTCGTGCTCGTCATCCCGAGGTGCAATTCAGTGTCCTGTCGCGCACCTCGATCGAAATCCTCACGCATCTGGAAAATCTCGAGATCGACGCCGGCCTCACCTACCTCGACAACGAACCGCTCGGCCGCGTGACAGCAATTCCCCTTTATCGCGAGCGCTATCGGCTTTTGGTCGCCGCCGACGCACCACTCGGCGATCGCCAGACAGTGACCTGGACCGAGGTCGCGCAGGTGCCGCTGTGTCTTCTAACCCCGGACATGCAAAACCGCCGCATCATCGAACGGCTGCTGCGCGACACCGGCATTGACCCACATATCACCCTCGAATCGGACTCGATGATTCTTCTCTACTCGCACGTGCGCACGGGTCGCTGGGCGAGCGTGATGCCGGCACGGCTCGCAGCCTCGCTCGGCCTCACCGATGTCCTACGCTCGATTCCAATCACCGACCCGGAAGCAACTCATACGATCGGCTTGGTGGCCCCGGCGCGCGAGCCGATGACGACATTGACAGCAGCACTCGTCGCCGAAGCACGGCGCATCGCCCCGTTGCTGTCCGATTGACCTCATCAAACGAGTCTTTAGTCGTACACGTCCAATGCAAGGGCATGAAAGGTATGCTTGAACCATGATTTGCAAAAATCAAATCATTGCCATCAGACGGCATAGCGTTTCGCTATTGCAAAATTGACGATTTCTATCGCCCGATAAAGATTCCGCGATTGATTCATCTTATGCGCGCCGACACTGTCCCCGCACACAAGCGCCGTTTAACGCGCAGAAATCCAAGGGGACGCGCATGACGACAATCGACCAACCCTTCGCAAGCAGTGGCCGCACCACGAGCATTCTCGATCGTGAACGCATCATAGCAACGGCCGGTTTCAACCGATGGCTGGTGCCACCCGCCGCACTCTGTATCCATCTTTGCATCGGCATGGCCTATGGCTTCTCGGTGTTCTGGCTGCCGCTGTCGCGCGCGATCGGTTTGACCGCATCGAAGTCCTGTCCGGATATGTCGATCGTCACCGAGTTGTTCACCACGACGTGCGACTGGAAGGTCGCCAGCCTCGGCTGGATGTACACGCTGTTCTTCGTGTTCCTCGGCATCTCCGCGGCAATGTTCGGCGGATGGGTTGAGCGCTCCGGTCCGCGCAAGGCTGGCGTCGCAGCCGCAGTCCTGTGGTGCGGCGGCCTTGTGCTCGGCGCGATCGGCGTCATCAGCCATCAATTGTGGTTGTTGTGGCTCGGCTCAGGCGTGATTGGCGGACTGGGCCTCGGCCTTGGTTACATCTCGCCCGTGTCCACGCTGGTGAAATGGTTCCCGGATCGGCGCGGCATGGCAACCGGCATGGCCATCATGGGCTTCGGCGGCGGCGCCATGATCGGTGCACCCCTTGCCAACTTGCTGATGAATTATTTCAAGACACCGACCGACGTCGGCGTCTGGCAAACATTCCTGGCCATGGCTGCAATCTACTTCTTCTTCATGCTGATCGGCGCGTTCCGCTATCGCATTCCGCCGGCCGGATGGCGCCCACAGGGCTGGACTCCTCCCGCGAAGTCGAATGCGATGATCTCGCAGCACAATGTGCATCTTAAGGATGCACACAAGACACCGCAGTTCTGGCTGATCTGGTGGGTCCTCTGCCTGAACGTGTCGGCCGGTATCGGCGTGATCGGCATGGCGTCGCCGATGTTGCAGGAGATCTTCGCCGGCAAGTTGATCGGCCATCCGGAACTTGGCTTCAACGCACTCAGCGCTGATCAGAAAGTTATCATTGCGGGGATTGCTGCCGGCTTCGCCGGCCTCCTGTCGCTGTTCAACATCGGCGGCCGCTTCTTCTGGGCGTCGCTGTCCGACTACATCGGCCGCAAGAACACCTACTTCACGTTCTTCGTGCTTGGCATCATCTGCTATCTCCTGATGCCGTGGTCGGCGAACCTCGGCTCGAAAGCCATCTTCGTGGGCGCCGTCTGCATCATCCTGTCGATGTATGGCGGAGGCTTCGCAACTGTGCCGGCCTATCTCGCCGACATGTTCGGCACCCAATTCGTGGGCGCGATCCACGGGCGGTTGCTGACGGCCTGGTCTACCGCCGGCATCATTGGTCCGGTCGTGGTCAACTACATCCGCGAAGCGCAGCTCGCGGCTGGTGTGCCACGTGACCACCTCTATGACTACACGCTGTACATTCTGGCGGGCATGCTCGTTATCGGATTGATCTGCAACTACCTGATCAAGCCGGTCGACAAGAAGTGGTACATGACCGCGGAAGAAGTCGCGAAATTGCAGGCAGCGAGTGCGAAGACCGCTACGTCGACCGGATCGCACGGTATCGGTTTCGGCGGTCTGGATGCAAAAGCCGCCGCATTCTGGGCCTTCGTAGGCATTCCGCTCGCCTGGGGCGTGTGGACGACCCTGGTCAGCGCGGCAAAGATTTTCTAGTCGCAAATTGGGCGCCGCGGGACGACAGCCTTGTCGTTCCGCGGCGTCCATCGTTGGATAAGCACATTGATTCAACTGATTCAGACGAGAAAGCTCGTTGCACCTGTCATATGGCACCGTCCGTGAATCGCCGCGCCAAGTGATTTATGCGGTGCGCGTCTACGACGCGATTCTCGAACTGCTCGAGGTCGATGACGTCGCCGCCCGCATGCGCGAAAGATTGGCGCATCGCGGAGAACCTTCGGCGGAGATCGTGGTGGTGCAGGGCGATGCCAAGGAAACGCTGCGACTGTTCGGTTCGCCCTATTCCGTGAATCGTGTACGCAGTGCGATGTTTAGCGCGGCAATCCGCTGGACGCCGATCGAGCTCGACTAAAGAACAGCCAGTTAGATCGGCGCGAGCGAGGGCGACGGCACGACAACAATGCCGTCTTCGGTTGAAGGTCCCTCGAATTCCTTTTTCTGGCCTACACCCTTGTTTTTTGATTTCGCGCGCAGCTTCAGACGCCGCTCGTAAAAAGCGACAATATTCCGCGCCGTCTGCTGACTGAGCTTTCTGTATCGCTCGAATGCCAGCGTGATGTCATCCGGCTTGAGACTGCGGTTGGCGGCATACATCAACAGCAGCTCCCGGGCTGTCGTCCAGGAACAGCCGGCCGCCTTGGCGAGGAGCAGCACCATGTCCTCGCCCTCGTCGAGAAGCGCGCGTTCGACAAGATCGACGGAGAAGACGCCAAGTCGCGACAGCGCGACCACCGTCTTTTCGAAATCCTGCGCATGGGCCGGACCGTGGACGCTGGCTTCAGTGATCGGCCGTACGTTGAAACGCCGTTTGGCTTCGCGTACGGCCGCGACATGCGCCTGCGATGTCTTGCGCACCTCACGCTGCATCTTTGTGGCAACGTCATCGACCGTATCGCGAATTGCAACGACCGCGAGTGGATGCGCAGCCTCGAGCTTGGCCCGCACGGTGGCCGAGGCCGCCTCGAGCAACTTCAGAAAATATTGGCGCGGAAGGTCGCTGCGTTCGCCCAGCGCAAGTGTCAGCCTCCGGTCATATCGCGCACGGGAGGTCAGCTTGCCGTAGCCGGCAAGCGAGAACCGGGCACCTTTATTCCTTACGACCTTGTGCACCACCCGATCGTCGCCGCGGTCGACAAGAACATCCGTGACGGCCTCGCTGAGTTTCAGGCGCTGCGCGATCGCAAGGAGATGGTCCTGACTCTTGGTGGTCGCGTTTTCAACCAGATCATCGTCACTCAATTGCTCCGAATGAACAAGTACCGGCCCCGCGACCTCGATCTCGTCATCAAATGCGAGCGAACGAACGAGCTTTGGCGGGGCGCTGCCCATACCGGCCAGCCGATGCGCGAGTTTTGCGCGCGCTTTGACCTCGATATCGACGGACAGCCGGCGCAGAACATCATCGAACAGCGATATCTGTTCGTACGAATAGCTGCGAGAACCAGCCGCAAACAGATCAGTGATCCGGTCAATGACTTTGAGGCGATGTTTGGCACTGGCGGTGGCAACCGGGCTGATCAATTCATCGAGCACCGATCGGCTTTCCGCAAGGGCATGAGTTGAGCGCGATGTAGCAGGGGCTGACATGGGCAATACTGGTTAATCGGGGTTTGCGAGTTCGTCCTGGTTCAGGCAGCGCAACCGAAGCTGGTGGCACGCTACCGCAAAGTTGCGAAAACTCGCTCTACAAGGAGCATACAAAAATGCGAAAAATTTTAGGGAATTCGCTGACGCCGATATGACAAAGGCCCGCATTTGGCGGGCCTTTGTTCCTGTCGAGGTGAGTGGAAGCCCTAAAACAGTCCGACGATCTGGCCTTGAGCATTGACGTCGATCGAATCGGCCGCCGGCACCTTGGGCAGGCCGGGCATGGTCATGATCTCACCGCAGATCGCCACCACGAATTCGGCGCCGGCAGAGAGTCGCACCTCCCGCACATTGATGGTGTGATCGGCCGGCGCACCCTTCGCGTCCGGATTGGTCGAGAACGAGTACTGAGTCTTTGCGATGCAGATCGGCAGCTTGCCGTAACCCATTTCCTCCCAGGTCTTGAGCTGATCTTTCACCGACTTGTCGGCGGTCACATTCCCGGCGCGATAGATTTCACGCGCAATCGTCCCGATCTTTTCGAATAGCGGCATGTCGTCGGGATAGAGGAACTTCAGCTTGCTCTTGCCCTGATCAATCACATTCACAACCGCCTTGGCGACATCGGCAGCGCCCGCACCGCCCAGTGCCCAATGATCGGCCATCAGAGCTTCGACGCCGAGCGCCTTGCATTTCTCCTTCACCAGCGCGATTTCGGCGTCAGTGTCGGCGGAGAAACGATTGATTGAAACCACCGCCGGCAGACCAAACTTCTTCACGTTCTCGACGTGGCGTTGCAGATTGGTCATGCCGGCCTCAAGAGCCTTCAGATTCTCGGACTTGAGGTCTTCCTTCTTGACGCCACCGTGCATTTTGAGTGCGCGGATTGTGGCAACCAGCACCACGCAATCGGGCGTGAGCCCGGCCTTCCGGCATTTGATATCGATGAATTTCTCGCCGCCGAGATCGGCGCCAAAGCCGGCTTCGGTCACCACATAGTCGGCGAGTTTGAGCGCGGTCGTGGTCGCCAGCACCGAATTGCAGCCGTGTGCAATATTGGCGAACGGGCCCCCGTGAATGAAGGCCGGCGTGCCCTCCAGTGTCTGCACCAGATTGGGCGCGATCGCCTCCTTGAGCAGGGCGGCCATGGCGCCATGCGCCTTGAGGTCGCGAGCGCGCACGGGTTTTCGGTCACGTGTATAGCCGACAATGATATTGCCGAGGCGTTCCTTGAGATCATCGAGATTCTTGGCAAGGCAGAAAATCGCCATGACTTCCGAGGCAACCGTGATATCGAAACCGGCTTCGCGCGGGTAGCCGTTGGCAACGCCGCCGAGTGAGCAGACGATCTCGCGCAGTGCGCGGTCGTTCATATCCATGACGCGACGCCAGGCCACGCGACGTGAATCGATCCCGAGCGCATTGCCCCAATAGATGTGGTTGTCGATCAGCGCCGAGAGCAGATTGTGCGCCGAGGTGATGGCGTGAAAATCGCCTGTGAAGTGGAGGTTGATGTCCTCCATCGGCACGACCTGCGCATAACCGCCGCCGGCGGCACCGCCCTTCATACCGAAAGAAGGCCCGAGCGAAGGCTCGCGCAGGCAGAGCATCGCCTTTTTGCCGATATGGTTGAGCGCGTCGGTCAGGCCCACCGTCGTGGTGGTTTTGCCCTCCCCCGCCGGCGTCGGCGTGATTGCCGTCACCAGGATCAGCTTGCCGTTCGGCTTGCTCTGCAGCGATTTGATGTAGTCCATCGACACCTTGGCCTTGTAGTGGCCGTATGGCTCGAGGTTCTCTGCGGCGATGCCGAGTTTTTCCTTTGCAATATCGAGGATCGGCCGCTTCTTGGCGGCCTGGGAAATTTCGATGTCGGACTTCGGACTCTGATGCTGCGGGGCGGGCATGGGATTTATCCAATATGCGGTTAAGTGACTCGAAGAGGCGGGTGTCTTCCAACACTGTCATCCCCGGCTGTCTGCAGGGCATCCCGCTGAGGCGGGCGCGGTGCCCAACCAGACGGGATGGCCGGGACAAGCCCGGCCATGACGGAGTGAATCAACTGAGCAATGCTCCTTTGGCGAGCTTGGCAGTGGAGATGAATTCGGAGGCGTCGATCTTCTTGCCTCCGTCAGGCTGAACGCGCGTGATCTTGAAGCGGCCGTCGGCGCAAACCACCGTGAAACCATCGGCGTCGACCACGACCACTTCTCCGAGCTTGCCCGCGATCCCTTTCGGATCTTTCGCCGGCAGCGGCCTGGCATCGAAAATTCTCAGCGTCTTGCCATCGAGCGTGGTCCAGGCGCCGGGCGCCGGATTGCAGCCCCGGATCAGCCGGTCTATCTGCTCCCAGGGCTTACCCCAGTCGATTTTGGCATTGCCCGGGCCGCAGCGGCCTTCGTAGGTCGCTTTCGAGTCGTCCTGTTTGATGCGTGGCGCCTTGCCGGCTTTCACCAGATCGACCGATTCCAACATAGCTTCGACGCCCATCGGGAACAGGCGATCGAAATAGACGGTGCCGAGCGTGTCGGTGCCGGAGATCGGCGTCTTTTTCTGGACGAGGATATCGCCGGTATCGAGGCCGTTGTCGGGCCAGAATATCGACAGCCCGGTTTCCTTTTCGCCCTTGATGATCGGCCAGTTGATCGCGCTGGCGCCGCGATAGGCCGGCAGCAAAGACGGATGATACTGGATCGAGCCGTGCGTTGGGATATTCAGGAAGTCCTCGGGCACGAATAGAGTCACGAAAGCCATGACCTGCAGATCGGGCTTGAGCGCCTTGAACGCTTCCCAGACCTTCGGGTCCTTGTAGGACGCCGGCTGATAGACCGGGAGCTTGGCGGCGACGGCGGCTTCCTTCAGCGGATCGGCCTTGGCGCCTTCCTTTTCCGGCGCAACATAGACGGCGATCACATTCTCGCCACGCTTGAGCAGCGCTTCCAGCACGGCTTTGCCGAAGGCCTGCTGGCCGTGAACCACGATACGCATTCAACCCCTCCCGAGTATCAATTTGTCATCGCCGGGCTTGTCCTGGCGATAAGCGGGACGCCCGGGACATAGGCGTTCTGAAAGAACGCCGTTCTTCGAACGGCTACGCCCGGGCATGACAGACTACGCCGCCTTTTCTTCCTTCTTCGGCGCACTTAGGGCGCCGGAGCCTTTGATCTCGCCGATGTCCTTGCTCGACAGCTTGAGCACGTCCTTGAGAATCTCGTCGGTGTGCTCGCCGAGCAGCGGCGAGCGCTTCACCTCGGAGATTGAGTCCGACATCTTGATCGGATTGCCGACGCTCAGATATTTTCCGCGCGTCGGGTGATCGACCTCAACCACCGTGCCGGTCTTGCGCAGCGACGGCTCCTCGGCGATCTCCTTCATCGACAGGATCGGACCGACCGGGATATCAACCTGGTTGCAGATTTCCATAACCTCGAACTTGGATTTGGTCATGGTCCACTGCTCGATGCGCTCGAAAATCGCCTTGAGCTTCGGCAGCCGCGCACGCGGTGTGGCGTATTCAGGATCGGTCTTCCAGGTCGGCTCGCCGATCAAGTCGCAGATGGCCTGCCAGACGGGCGCCTGGGTAATGAAATAGATGTAGGCATCGGGATCGTTCTCCCAGCCCTTGCATTTCAGGATCCATCCGGGCTGGCCACCGCCGGAATCATTGCCGGCGCGCGGCACCGAACTGCCGAACGGAATGCCCTCGCCATATTGGCTGTATTCGGTGAGCGGGCCAGCTTTCAGCCGCTGCTGGTCGCGCAGCTTGACGCGGCAGAGATTGAGCACACCATCCTGCATGGCGGCGAGCACTTTCTGTCCGCGGCCGGTGCGATTGCGCTGATAGAGCGCGCTGACAATGCCGAGCGCGAGGTGCAGGCCGGTGCCGGAATCGCCGATCTGCGCGCCGGTGACCAGCGGCGGACCCTCACGCAACCCCGTGGTCGACGCCGAACCGCCGGCGCATTGGGCGACGTTTTCGTAAACCTTACAGTCTTCGTAGGGGCCGGGGCCGAAGCCCTTTACCGAAGCCACGATCATGCGCGGGTTGGTCTTGTGAATGTGGTCCCAGGTCAGCCCCATGCGGTCGAGGGCGCCGGGTGCAAAGTTCTCCACCAGCACGTCGCAGACTTTGATCAGCTCGTCGAGCACGCGCTTGCCCTGCGGATGCTTCGAGTCGATGGTGATCGAACGTTTGTTGTGGTTCAGCATCGTGAAGTAGAGCGAATCCGCGCCCTTCACGTCGACCAGCTGGCCGCGCGTGATGTCGCCGACACCCGGACGCTCGACCTTGATCACGTCGGCGCCGAGC
This sequence comes from Pseudolabrys sp., assembly GCA_035692045.1. Classification (GTDB taxonomy): domain Bacteria; phylum Pseudomonadota; class Alphaproteobacteria; order Rhizobiales; family Xanthobacteraceae; genus Pseudolabrys. Next base: position 12,105 of record DASSIJ010000034.1, read on the forward strand.
CAGGCGAGAAGCTGCGTGCAAGTGGGGCCCGATTGCACGTGGGTGAAATCGAGGATGCGCACACCTGTGAGCGCCTTGCCATCCTGCCCGTAAGGCTTGTTCGACGCCCGCGGCAAACCGTTGTGCTTGCCACTCTGCTTGCCGTTGGTTTTGCTCTTCGCCTTGCGCGCGGTGGCGAGCTTCACCACCTTGCGGGCGGATTTCTTCGCGGCAGCTTTCGTCTTCTTTTGTTTCTTCTTGGCCATTTCATCTCCTCCATCTCTTCGGCTGACGCCCCGCACAAGCGGGCACCCAGCGAGTTATCCAATCGATGCCACCGGTTTATTTCTTGCGAAGCACGCTCTGCGGGTTGAGATTGCCGATGCGGCCACTCTCGCTGCCGGCTGCCGGATCGATCACCGCGTTGATGAGGGTCGGTTTCCCGGAGTCCATCGCCGCGTTCACGGCGCGCTTTAATTCATCCGGCGACGTCGCATTGACGCCGATGCCGCCGAAGGCCTCCATGATCTTGTCGTAGCGGGAGCCCTTCACGAACACGGTCGTCGCCGGGTCCGAACTGGTGTTGTTGACGTCGGTGCCGCGATAGATGCCGTCGTTGTTGAAGATAACGATGCAGACCGGCAGCTTGTACCGGCAGATCGTCTCGACCTCCATGCCCGAGAAACCGAAGGCGCTGTCGCCCTCGACCGCGAGCACCGGCTTGCCGGTCTCGATGGCCGCGCCGACGGCATAGCCCATGCCGATGCCCATGATGCCCCATGTGCCGACGTCCAGACGTTTGCGCGGCTGATACACATCGATAATGCCACGCGCGAGATCCAGCGTGTTGGCGCCTTCGTTGACCAGGATGGCATCCGGCCGCTCCTTGACGATCGTGCGCAGGACACCGAGCGCGCCATGGTAATCCATCGGTGAGTTGTTGTTCATCAGCCGCGGCGCCATCTTGGCAACGTTCTCTTCGCGCTTCTTGCTCACGGCGCTGGTCCATTCGGCCGGCGCGGCCGGCCAGTTGCCGCCCATGCCCTGCAGGAACGCCGATACGCACGAGCCGATATCGCCGACCACCGGTGCAACGATTTCAACGTTCGAATCCATTTCCTTCGGCTCGATATCGATCTGAATGAATTTCTTCGGTGCGTCACCCCAGCTCTTGCCCTTGCCGTGCGACAGCAGCCAGTTCAGGCGGGCGCCGATCAGCATCACGACGTCGGAGTCCTTCAACACCGTCGAGCGCGCAGCACCCGCACATTGCGGGTGCGTGTCCGGCAGAAGACCCTTAGCCATGCTCATCGGCAGGAAGGGAATTCCGCTTTTTTCGACCAGAGTACGGATCTGGTCATCAGCCTGCGCATAGGCCGCGCCCTTGCCGAGGATGATCAGCGGGCGCTTGGCGCTTTTCAGCACATCGAGTGCGCGTTTGACCGCCTCCGGAGCGGGGATCTGCGCGGGGGCCGCGTCAATCACCTTTACGAGCGACTTCTTTCCGGCCTCTGCAGGCATCACCTGACCGAACAATTTGGCCGGCAAATCGAGATAGACGCCACCAGGACGGCCCGAGACCGCGGCACGGATCGCGCGTGCTACGCCGATGCCGATATCGGCGGCATGCAACACGCGGAAGGCCGCCTTGCAGAGCGGTTTGGCGATAGCCAGCTGGTCCATTTCCTCATAGTCGCCCTGCTGCAGGTCGACGATCTCCCGCTCGGAGGAGCCCGAGATGAGAATCATCGGAAAGCAGTTGGTCGTCGCGTGGGCGAGCGCGGTCAACCCGTTGAGAAAGCCAGGCGCCGACACCGTGAGGCAGACGCCCGGCTTCCTGGTCAGAAAACCGGCAATCGATGCCGCATAACCGGCGTTCTGTTCGTGACGAAACGAGATGACGCGGATGCCAGCAGCCTGCGCCATGCGGCCAAAATCCGTGATCGGAATGCCGGGCACGCCGTAGATCGTGTTGAGGCCATTGAGCTTGAGTGCATCGATGATGAGATGAAAGCCATCCGTCAGCTCTTGCTGTGCTTCGCCAGTTGCGGCCGCGTGTTTTTCTTTCACTGCTGCTTCAGCCATGGGAATCCTCCCTCTATCGTTCTCGGACGCTCAGTCCAGATAATCTGCATAGCGCGACACATGGTCGGCAAGGCCGAGCGCGTGGTCGCGTACCAGCTCTTCCGCGCGACCCGTTGCGCGCGCTTCCAGTGCTTCGATGATGTTCATGTGATCGCGGATCGATCGGTCGGCGCGATCCTTCTCGCCAATGGTCTTGCGGCGGATCATGCGCATATGAGTGAACAGGTTTTCTGCGAGGTCGATCAGGACGTCGTTGTGGCTGAGCCTGATGATGGACTGGTGGAATTCAATGTTGACGTCGGAATATTCGTCGAGATGCGCGCGCAGCTGACCGTTCTCGAAGGTAGTGAACATCTTGCGCAGGCCGGCAATTTCCTCGTCGGTCGCGATCTGGGTGATCAACCGCGCAGCCATGCCTTCCAGCGCCGCCCAGGCCGTGATCAACTCGATCACCTCACGCTTCGTTTTACGCACCACATAAATGCCACGGCGTGGCACCGACCGGACGAAGCCTTCGCTCTCGAGCTGAGCCATCGCCTCGCGCACGGGCGTGCGGCTGATGCCGAAGTCCTGGGCGAGCTTCCTTTCGTCCAACCGGATGTCGTCCCGGTTGCGATAGATATCCATCGCCACAATCGCGTTCTTCAACGCCGTATAGGCCTTGTGCTTGAAGCTCGGGGTGACGTCGATCGGCGCAAGCGCCGGATGGGGCGCGCGCGGGGTGCGGACGGCAGGTCCGCGATCCGGCAATCTGACGCGACGGGGGTTACGGTCTCGGCTACTCATGACTGGTATACAATATGCCAGAGCGGCTTTTAAGCGGCAACCGCCTTGATTTCACAGGCCCAGACGGAAGCAGTTGCCGGGAACTAAGGGTGTCTTGGCCGGCCGGATTTCATTCCGCCGGCCGGAGCTTGCCTGAGCGCAGGAGGGTCCAGCCGGACTGGATCAGCGGCCAGAACAAGGCGATGAGCCCGAGGGCCATGATCGTGCTCACGAGACTGCTCGAGAAGAAGACCCCGAGCCCGCCCTGCGAGGCGAGAAGCGACTGCCGGAACGCCTCCTCAGCTTTGTCGCCAAGCACGATCGCCAGCACCATCGGAGCCATCGGATAATTGCACTTCTTCATGAAGTAGCCGGCGACGCCGAACACCACCATCATCACGACGTCGAAAGTGTTGTTGTGCACGGTGTAGGCGCCGATCGCACAGAACACCATGATGACAGGCGCAATCACACTGAATGGAATGCGCAGAATAGCTGCAAACAGCGGGACGCAGGTCAGCACAACCAGGAGGCCGACGATATTGCCCATATACATGCTGGCGATAAGGCCCCACACGAAGTCCTTCTGTTCGACGAACAGTAGCGGACCTGGCTGCAATCCCCAGATCAATAGGCCGCCGAGCAGCACCGCAGCGGTGGGCGAACCGGGAACGCCGAGCGCGATCATCGGCAGCAGCGCCGAGGTACCGGCGGCATGCGCTGCGGTTTCCGGCGCGATCACGCCTTCAATCTGGCCGGTACCGAACAAGTGGCCATTCTTTGAGATGCGTTTGGCAATGCCGTAGCTCATGAACGAGGCCGGCGTAGCGCCCGCGGGACTGATACCCATCCAGCAGCCGATCAGGCAGGAGCGAAGGTAGAGTAGCCAATAGCGTGGCAACTTGGCCCAGGTCTGGAGCACGACCTTCATATTCAAGGCGGCTGCCTTGCCGCGGAAACTCAAGCCTTCTTCCATCGTGAGCAGAATTTCGCCGATGCCGAACAAGCCGATCACCGCGATCAAGAAGTCGAAGCCATTGAGCATCTGCTCGACACCAAACGTGAGCCGCAATTGGCCAGTCATCTGGTCGAGACCGACCGCGCCAAGGCCAAATCCCAGCATCATCGAGGCGACGGTCTTGAAAGGCGGCTCCTTGCTCAACCCCACAAAGCTGCAGAAGGCGAGAAAATAGACCGCAAAAATTTCCGGCGGACCGAAGCGCAACGCGAAGCTCGCGACCAGCGGCGCCACCAGCGTAATAATGATCACGGCGAACAGTGCGCCGACAAAGGACGATGTGAACGCGGCGGTGAGCGCTTCACCAGCCCGCCCGTTCTGCGCCATCGGATAGCCGTCGAACGTGGTCGCCACCGACCATGGTTCGCCCGGTATGTTGAACAGGATCGATGTGATGGCGCCGCCAAACAGCGCGCCCCAATAGATACAGGACAGCATGATGATCGCCGACGTGGGCGACATCGAAAATGTCAGAGGCAGGAGGATGGCCACACCGTTGGCACCGCCAAGACCAGGCAACACGCCGACAATGACGCCGAGCACGATGCCGACGACCATCAGCACCAGGTTGAACGGCTGCACGACCACTGCAAAGCCGTGAAATAGATTAGCGATGTCTTCCATTCGTCCCGTCTCTGGATACTTTTTGTTGCCCTATACCGTCGCGCCGTCCAACGCTGCCCCGGTATTCTAGAATCCCAACATGCTTTCGACCGGCCCCTTCGGCAGCGGCACCAGAAACCAGGTTTCGAACATCAGGAAGGTCAGGATCGGCACCGCGACTGAAACGGCCGCGGTCACAATCCAGCCATATCGGCCGAACACGCGCATGAAGAAGGCGATCAACAGTGCGGACGCGACGTAGATGCCGATGAACGGCACCAGCGCGACATAGACGATCGTCGGCACGAGAACCGACAAAACTTGCCGCAATTGCCCCCATTCCGCGAACAGCTGCCCCCTGTCGGTTCCAGTCAGCACTGAACCGATGTTGACCGCACATGAGATCAACACGACGAGGCTGACATAGAACGGAAAGAAGCCGGCGCGCGGGCCTTCGTCACCCCAGCCGATTCCAACCTTGATGCTTCCGAAGATCCCGATCAGCGCAAGGAGGGCCATGAATACGGCCACTCCGACTTCGACGCTCCGGTGGGACGGACCCGTCCCACCGGTCTCTTTGGCAGTTTGGTTCATTATTAGTCTCGATTAGTCTCGCGTATCTGCGGCTGAGGCCGCCGCAGGATCAATTGGATTTGGCGAGGAAGCCGGCGTCTTTCATCAAACCTTCATGCAGCTTCTCGTTTTCCGCGACCCATTTGGCGTATTCATCGCCGGTCATGAAAGTCGTGTTGAACGCCCCGTCGGCCATCAGCTTTTTCCACTCGGGCGTTTCACGCACTTTCTTAAACAAGTCAACGTAATAGGCCACCTCGTCCTTGGACACACCCGGCGGCATGAAGTAACCGCGCAGCATCAGATACTCGACGTTGAGGCCCTGCGACTTGCAGGTCGGAATGTCCTTCCACGACATGTTTTCGGTGATCTTTTCGTCGTAGTCGAGCTTCTTGCTGTCGAAGACACAGAGCGGCCGCAACTTGCCAGCACGCCAATGCGCTACTGCCTCGATCGGATTGTTGACGGTCGAGTCGACGTGAGCGCCGACCAGCTGCACGGCAACGGCACCGCCGCCTTTGTACGGAATGTACGTCATCTTCTTGCCGGTCGCCTTTTCAAGCGCGACCGTAATGATCTGGTCTTCCTGCTTCGAGCCGGTGCCGCCCATCTTGAATTGGTTGTCGGGCCCAGCCTTGATCGCGTCGATATAGTCCTTGGTGGTCTTGTAGGGCGTATCGGCGTTGACCCAGAGCACGAATTCGTCGAGCGCCATCATCGCGACCGGCGTCAGATCCTTCCAGTTGAAGGGAATGCCGGTGGCGAGCGGAGTCGTGAAAAGGTTCGACAGCGTGATAATCAGCTTGTGGGGGTCGCCCTTCGCGTTCTTGGCCGCGAGGAATCCCTCGCCGCCCGCACCGCCTGACTGATTGATAACGACGACCGATTGCTTGGACAGATTGTGCTTGGTGATGATCCCTTGCATCACGCGAGCCATCTGGTCGGCGCCGCCTCCGGTACCCGCCGGTACTATGATTTCGATGGGCTTGGTGGGCTCCCACGCTTGGGCGGGGATCGATAACGCGGCCGCGCCAACACACGCGGCAACAAAGCTTAAGGTTTTGGCAGTTCGCATTTCACTCCTCCCTGAGTATCCCCCGTTCGGCCGATCTTCTGCCGGCTCGACGACTTTTCATCACCCTTAACTGCATCGTATCCAGATTAGGACAAAGCATAAATAGTACATATTCGCTGTCACCTATTAGACATTCGATGGAGGCTTTTTGCCGCGTTCTTGATGGTTTTTCTAACTTTGCCGCAGCGCAGCAAATTTGTCGCCTGTCAGTCAAATGGAGGATGCGGGGGAAAAATCAGGATTTCCCGCCAAAGTCGCCACTCTTTGATCGGGCCAACGAGGTTGCGTGATGACCCACTTGGCCCTCTGGCCCCTCTGGCCCCTCGCAACGAGGCCGAATTTTCCAGAGCTGGAAATTCACGGCCATTCCCGGCGACGCGTAGCGGAATCCCCCTTTCCTCTGCGGTTTTCGGCGAGACGCGGAATTCCAGCAGGAGAGGCCGCCAATCGAGACGGCCTCAAGTGATGGGTCGCTGAGCGCGCTATTGACGTCCCTTGGTTGGGCCGTCGCTGGTGGTTCGCGGCACTCCTCACGAAGTAACGAATGGCGAAATTGATCCCGGAACCATGACGCGCGTTCTTGCTTACGACAGCTTGCTGAATGCTTTCATGGCGCCCGCCTTGAGGGGCTCTGTGGTCGCGAGCGCGACCTCCTGAGCCAACGCTGTCAGTACTCTCGTTTGCTCGGTCAGAATTTCGAATTGCCTGCGCGAATGATTGGTCGACAGTTCGAAAAATTCCGAAGGCGATTTCACGCTCGACAGTTTTTGGACGAATTCAAGGGTCGCCTCGGTATTGGCGCGAGCGAATTCGACGAATTTGGCGCTGTAATCTTGCACGCCCTTAGCGGCCGTCGAGCAACTGTCCTGCATTAAGGAGGTTGTTTCAGCCGCGGCGGCACTCATCTTCTCGAGAGTTTCCTTGGCGCCGTTTCCGGCCATTGCGCGGAACGCTTGCGTAGCATCTGCCTTGGAAGAGCCGACTGACTTTGTCGTAGTGGCTTTGCTCGAAGGATCCATCATGGCACCCACTCCTTTAGGACATATTCGGTCGTCGGAATGAAACCGAAGTGTACCAGAGGATAGGATACAAAATCGATTGGCCTGAGGTCCAATGGGAGTCGTAGCCGCTGAGGGCCATAGCATTCGCTCGCCCACCGATTACACTCAGGGGCCGGCTTGGCCTGGCCCAAGGGAGGACGTGATGCGCCTCGCCGTATTTGCTTTTTTTCTGGCTCTTGAAGTTGCGGTGCCAGCGCATGGGCAGCAAACCGCGCCGGCGACAGTCCCCGTGGGTATTGTAGTTGCCGAAAAAAAATCAATTACGCCGTCCCTTGAGTTTGTCGGCCGCGTCGACGCGATCAACCGCGTCGAAATAAAAGCGCGCGTGACGGGATTTCTCGAAGACGTTGTTTTCACGGAAGGCGGTGCAGTCAAGGACGGCGCACACCTGTACCGTATCGAAAGAGGACTATTCGAAGCCGCCGTCAAACAGGCGCAAGGGGCTCTCGAGAGTGCCAAGGCGGCAAAGGTACTGACGGAAATTCAACTCAAGCGCGCCGAAGAACTGCTCACAACGAATTCGGGCACCGTCGTGGCGAGGGATCAGGCATTGGCGTCAGATCAACAAGCCAGCGGATCTGTTCTGGAAGCCCAGGCAAACCTCCAAACCGCGCAGATCAATCTCGGCTACACCGACATTACGTCACCGATTTCCGGGAAAATCGGCCGCACCAGCGTCACAAAGGGGAATGTCGTCAGCCCCAGCACCGGCACGCTGACGACGATTGTAAGCCAGGATCCGATGTACGTGACGTTCCCCGTCAGCCAGCGCGATTTTCTGCGCACGCAGCAGACCGGCAAAGGGCCTGACGTAAAGAGTCTGAAAGTCAAACTCCGTTACGCGGACGGCACAATGTATGACCAGGTTGGCGACCTGAATTTTGTCGATGTGACCGTTGATCGCGCGACCGACACGGTTACAGCGCGTGCCACCATGCCCAATCCGAGGGCCGGCCTCATTGACGGCCAGTTGATGACTGTCGTGATCGAGGCCGGGAACCCCGAGCAGAGAATCGTAATTCCGCAATCCGCTTTGATAGCGGATCAAGCCGGCGTCTATGTGTTCGTGGTGGAAGACGGCAAGGCAGCGACAAGACGCGTCAGGCCCGGAAGCGCCAGCGGTACTGGCATCGTCATCGATTCGGGCCTGACAGGAGGCGAACTGGTTATCGTTGAGGGCTTGCAAAGCATTCGACCCGGCACGCCGGTGCGAGCGAGCCCGGTGGCTCCGGCAGGCTGATCGGAGCTGACCGGTGTTGTCGTCAGTATTCGTTGATCGGCCGCGGCTTGCGATCGTAATCGCCATCGTGACAACGATCGCCGGCGCGCTGGCCCTGATATCGATCCCGATTGCGCAGTACCCGGATATCGTTCCACCGCAGGTTTCCGTTACAGCAGTATATCCCGGCGCTTCCGGCGCCGTTGTGGACGCAACCGTGGCCCAGCCTATCGAGGCTCAGGTCGTTGGCGTCGACAAGATGATGTACATGAAGAGCGTCAGCGGCGACGACGGAAGCTATTCGCTTGTTGTTTCCTTTGAGCTTGGCACCAATCCGGATATCAACGCCGTCAACGTCAACAATCGCGTTCAAGTTGCTCTTTCGAGCCTGCCGCCGGAGGTGCAGCGCCAGGGCGTTACGGTCAGGAAAAAATCATCGGCGCTGCTCGGTGTCATTGCAGTCTATTCGCCCAAGCATACCCATGATCCGTTGTACCTTTCGAACTACGTCACCATAAACCTTCTTGACCAGATCAAGAGCACTCCCGGCGTCGGCGATGCAGCGCTCTGGGGGCCGCAAGATTACTCCATGCGCGCTTGGGTGCGGACCGACCGGCTGACGGGCCTCAATCTGACAACGGCCGACATTATCAGCGCCATTCAATCGCAGAATACTCAGGCGGCCGTTGGCCGCATTGGCGCTCGCCCGATATCAAACGAACAGCAGCTGCAGCTCAATATCCAGACCAAAGGTCGGCTCAGCTCGGTTCCGGATTTCGAAAACATCGTCATTCGCACCAATCCGGACGGTTCGGTGCTGCGGCTTCGGGACGTCGCCAGAGTCGATCTGGGCGCAGCGAACCTCGACCGCGAGACTCGGCTCAATGGAAGCCCGGCTGCCGCCATCGCGATTTTTCAAACGCCCGGCGCCAATGCCATTGACACTCTGAAGGCGGTTCGTGGGCGCATTGAGGAGCTGCAAAAAAACTTCCCAGACGATTTGGCATGGAAGATTACCTACGATCCGACGGTCTTCGTTAAGGACACCATACACGAAGTACAGAAGACGCTCGTTGAAGCCTTCATTCTTGTTGTGATCGTTGTCTTCATTTTCCTCGGCAATGTGCGCGCCACGCTCATTCCAACCCTGGCTGTGCCCGTCAGCCTCATCGGCACATTTATTGCGCTCCTGGCCGTTGGCTATTCGGCCAATTCCGTTTCCCTGTTGGCCATCGTGCTGGCCATCGGCATTGTTGTCGACGATGCCATCGTCGTCGTCGAAAACGTCGAACGCGTGATGGAAGAGCACCCTGAGCTTACGCCGGCCGAAGCGACCAAGCGTGCAATGGCGGAAATCACCGCGCCTATCATTGCGATCACGCTGGTGCTGCTCTCAGTGTTTGTGCCTGTTGCATTTATACCGGGCATTTCCGGCGAACTGTTCCGGCAATTCGCGGTAACGGTCGCTGTTGCAATGTTTCTTTCCGCAATCAATGCGCTCACGCTTTCTCCCGCTCTCTGTGGCGTTCTGCTGCGGCCGCATCAGGGCCCGCGCCGCGGCATCATGGCGCGGGTGATGCGCTCAATCGACTATGTACGCGATGGTTATGGCGTGGTGGTCGCGCGCCTCGTGCGACTCTCGATCATAGGACTGGTGCTTGTCGGTATCAGCGCAATTGGAATCTTGGGGCTGTCCCGGATCACGCCAACAGGATTTCTGCCGGAGGACGACCAGGGCGCCTTCTTCGTCGTGGTTCAAATGCCCGGCGGCGCCGCCGTTGCCCGCACGACCGACGTCCTCAAGCAAGCCGAAGACATCCTGCGCGAGGAAAAGGCCGTCGAGGACATCACTTCTGTCGTCGGGCTGAATTTTATCGACAACTTCTCGCAGCCGAATGCAGGTTTTCAGGTTGTCACGCTCAAGCCATTTGACCAGCGCAAAGACCGTGCGTTGGGTGTGCGCCAGATCATGGCCAGGCTCAACGCAAAGTTTCGCCAAATCCAGGGCGGCATGGTTACCCCCCTCGCGCCACCACCGATTCTCGGCCTTGGAACCGGCGGCGGCTTTACCTACGTGTTGCAGGACCTTCGTGGGGGCGATCCGAAAGACCTGGCGCAGGCTTTGCGCGGTCTCGTCGTTGCCGCAAACGAAAATCCGCAGTTGAGTCGCGTTTTCTCCACTTACTCGGCGACGAACCCGTCAATCTTTCTGGATATCAACCGCGACAAGGTGCAAATTCTGGGCGTCCCCTTGGACTCCGTGTTTCAGGCCTTGCAGGCTTCGCTCGGCGGCTACTTCGTCAACAACATGAATTTGTTCGGCCGAACCTGGCAGGTCCAGGTTCAGGCTGAAGCGAGCGATCGGGCAACGATCGACGATATTTATCGAATCAATGTCAGGAGCACCGAGGGAAAAATGATCCCGATGCGAAGCCTGGTGGAAGCGCGGGTCGTTGTCGGTCCACCTGGCCTGATCCGCTACAACAATCGGCGAGCAGTGACTGTTCAGGGTGGTCCTGCGCCGGGCGTTTCTTCAGGCCAGGCGCTGAATGCAATGGAAGGGGTGGCCGCCAAAACTCTGCCGCAGGGCTACGCGGGCGAATGGACCGACACCGCATTTCAGGAAAAACGCGCCGAAGGCAAGACCGCCATCATTCTTGGGTTTGCAGTTTTGTTTGCCTACCTGTTCCTGGTCGGACTCTACGAAAGCTGGACGATACCGGTGCCTGTCCTGCTATCGGTCGCAGTTGGTGTCCTCGGCTCGTTCGTCGCGATGGTCATTGGCGGCATCACACTCGATCTTTATGCGCAGATCGGCATGGTCGTGCTAATTGGTCTCGCCGCGAAAAACGGCATCCTCATCGTCGAATTCGCGAAGGAACAGAGAGAAAAAGGCGTCCCCCTGCTGGAAGCGGCAACCGAAGGCGCACGCCTGCGATTCCGGCCGGTGATGATGACGTCCTTTGCTTTCATCTTTGGTCTCTATCCGCTGGTCATAGCAACCGGCGCATCAGAACTCGCACGCCGGAATGTCGGTACGCCGGTTTTCGGTGGAATGATTTTCGCCTCCTTCATCGGTATCTTCGCGATTCCGGCGCTGTACGTCACGTTCCAGGCCATTCGCGAAAGACTGCGCCCAGGGTCGCGGCCCGCGACCGAGCGTACGGAACGCGCTCCTCGCGAGCCTGCTCCCAAAAATCCGCAAGGATAACGGGTCAGGTTGCAAGATAATCGTGAACAACGGTCCCGAGCCCGAGTGTGAGATCGGAGAGGATGTGAACTCCGGAAATGACTTCCCGCACCGGCAAGGCGGCAACCGGCGCCAGTGCATGGTGAAATAGCTCGATTGCTGCCGGTCCTTCCCATGCTCCCTTAACGGTGATGTCCTCGCAGAAATAGCGCACCAGCTCACAGATGCGCGCACTGCCATCCACGTGCGGGATAATTTTCAGCAAGTAGTTTGGGGTCGAGAGCGACGCCAGGATTTTGTCGTGATCCAGCGCACGATGCTTGAAACCCATGGTCGCAACGGCCACCGGTACCGGACCGAACCTGAGAACGCCAAGCAACGTATCCTTCTCTACGGTGAGCTTCGGTGCCGCAAGCTTCTTCGGAAAGCCCCACAGTTCGCGCCCGCCCGCGATCGGAGGTTGGTCGTCCAGGTACATGGCGTGGACATACCCACCTTGCTCCGTGCCAAACTTCACCGGAATCACCTGTCCGCTCTCGGTGTAGTCTCCAAAGCCCGTCGAGTCAGGCATGCGGATGAATTCGTATTTGACGATCGGTTCCGTCATTTGCAGCGGGGCCGGAATGACAGCCCTCAACGCATCCGGATCGGTGCGATAGGTGATGATGAAGAATTCGCGATTGACGAAGCGATACGGCCCCGGCGGGAACGCCGGACTTGTCAGCGGCATCGCGAAAGCGCGTGCTTTGACTTCGGCTTCATCCATCTTTCACTCCTCAATCCGGCGTGAAACTTATTTGGTGAGATCGTAAACCCGCATGCCCTCCCACAATTCTTCTGGTTCGGCCCAATCCCTGTTGGCCGCCGCGCGGCGCACATCCGCGAGGCCAGCGGCCCAGAGCTCGGTCACCGTGGCACGCGAAAACTCGCAGTCTTTCGACTGACTGGAATACGGCAGCCGGCGGTTGATGAGATGCGCGATAGTAACCTGCCCCGCTTTACTGGCCTCGGCCAAAAGCTTGGCATCCGCGTCCGACGCAAGCGTCGGGGGGAGCTTTTCAAGAAGACGGCACAGGGCGGCGCGCAACTCAGCCAGTTCCTTGACCCGCTTTGTATTGAAGCGCGTCTTGCTCGAATAGCGGATGTCCTTATCCCGCTCCATCACGCGATCGAGGGAGTCTGGCAACTCACCTTGCATATTGAACAAGTCCACTTGAACGATCAGCGCGTTCATCTGCGGCGAATCGTCAAGGACATACCAAAGCGGCGTGTTTGATACGAGGCCGCCGTCCCAATAATACTCGCCATCGATCTTGACCGACGGGAAGCCAGGCGGGAGTGCGCCGCTGGCGCGCACGTGGTCGGATCCAATGCGGGTCTGTCGATTGTCGAAGTAAACGGAATTGCCTGCCTTGACGTTGACCGCACCGAGCGAGAGGCGCACGTCGCCCCGATTGATGAGATCGAAGTCGACAAGCTCTTCCAGCGTGCTCTTGAGCATATCGGTCTGGTAGACACTTGATGTGGAATCGTCGTCGGCACGGCCGAAGAACGCCGATGGCATCCGCGGAGCAAAAAACCCCGGCACGCCAAACGCGGTGGCGGCCGCTACGCTAAAACCGTTGAAGGCCGACCGGAGAGGACCAACCGACGCCGGCGGAACGAACGGGGCGATTGCGGAAACGCGGTTCCAGAATTCGCGCAGCCGTTCGACTCGCCGTTCCGGAGGATTCCCGGCTATCAAGGCCGCGTTGACGGCGCCGATCGAGACCCCGGCAATCCAATCTGGAATGACACCCGCCTCGGCGAGGCCTTCGTACGCCCCAGCCTGATAGGCGCCTAACGAACCTCCGCCTTGAAGCACAAGAACGGTATGATCGTGCTTCGGCGGCACGTTTGGCGACCGCGATTGCGACTTTCGCGCGACGTCCATCGCTCCAAGCTCCGACGAGTAACGGCCGAGTTCAGTTTAGCCGATCGAGGCCTGCGGTGTCCCGGCACCAATTCGCGTGCATCTGGCACCAATCGCACCATATCTGGGTCGCGATCACAATCTATTGGACCGGAGGCCAATTTTTCCAGTCGATTTGGAAATAGGAATCCCAGAAAAAACATGGGCCTTCTACTTTTGGCCCAGTGGATGCGCAATTTTTTGGTCAGAATTTCTGGTGCATGACGACGATCAAAACGCCGGACGCACGCAACAGTCAGTCCGTGCGGGTGAGCTGGTATTCTTCGGCAATACGTTCAAATGACTCGGCGGTGCTTTTAATCCGGTAGGACAGCCGCTTGTCCCGTTCGATCGGCAGCGAACGAACGATCTTGTATTTGCCGCGCGAAGCGTTGTTACCAAATTGCGGATCGTAATAGACGTTCTGGCCCGCCGAAAATTTGTGGTTCACAACAATCCTCATGGGTGGCTTCGGCGCATCGAAGCGGAATTCGGGCGGACCGGCAAAGCCCCGGCCGTTGGCCGGGGCTGCAAGCGGGATCAGGCGTTCTGCAGATCGGAAGCGGCCTGCTTTCCGCGCTCCGTCACCACTTCGTAGGTGAGGCGCTGACCCTCGTTGAGGGTGCTCATGCCTGCGCGCTCGACTGCACTGATGTGCACGAACACGTCGCGCGAGCCATCGCTTGGCGTAATGAATCCAAAACCCTTTTGAGTATTGAAGAACTTGACGACACCTGTAGCCATGCTGGCGTTCCTTGGGTTAGATGCTGCTTCGAGTTGACACGCACACGTGCGTTCATCACACCGTGCGATCGAAACATCCGAGTTTTTGGGGGTGACTTGATAAGCGCCCAAGTCATGGCCGCACAGCAAGGCAGTGCCGAAAAAACCTCGTTTCAACAAGCGCTGCGTACACTATTTGGCCCGAAAGGTCCACTTTTTGTTGTTACGCTGCGGCCAACGCCGCATCGGTCTTTATTGAGGTTCGCTGACGGGACAGCTGTTGGTTATCAGTATGCGCCGCAAACGTTTTAAATTGACATTCAGACGGCCATTTTCGGTCAAAGGCGTCGATCGACCCTTGTCTCCGGGGGACTATGAGCTTGTGCCCGACGATGAATTGACACGCGAATTGTACGTCCCGGAGTACCGCCACGTTGTGTCATTACTCTTTGTTCCGCCCCAGGCGCACAAGCATTCGTTCATCGTGAAAGCAAGCGTCGACCTTGCCGACATCCTTGCGTTGCATGTTCGCGATCAAGCCTGCGACTGAACCATGGTCGATGGCGCGCAACTATCACAGGGAACGCCGCTCCCCAGTGCAAAAGATCAGGTTATTTATTTCTTCGCGTCCGAGCGGCGAATGCTCTTGATGGCCAGCACCGGCCGTCCCGACTTTTCGGCAATTTCCCGATCCTGCTCGATTATGAAGCCGCGCGCGGGAGCGTCCTTTTCGAGGCCGCCGAGCAACTCGGCCGGAACGCGACGGTTTGAGCGCTGCGTACCGTCCTCGTACACCACGTCGAAAAAGACAAACTCGCCCTTTGGGTTGGTGCCCGGTTTCTTCGGCATGGCTGTCCTTTTACCAAAAAAAACGCCAGCGCTCACGCGCTGGCGTCGTCGTCGCAACTAAACTCAGACGGCCTGGAGATTGGCGGCAGCAGATTTACCGCTGCGCTGATCCGCCTGCACATCGAACGAAAGCTTCTGGCCTTCGTTGAGATTGTGCATGCCGGCGCGCTCAACGGCCGAAATGTGAACGAACACATCCGGACCGCCATTGTCTTGCACGATGAACCCAAAACCTTTTTGGGCGTTGAAAAACTTAACTGTACCTGTGGCCATCAATGGCCTCCTTATAAAACGCGCAAGGCGTCGTTTCCCCATACAAACCATTCGCAGGGGCTCTGTTACATCCGGATTTTGCGTGTTCTTGGGGAAGGCCGTATGGCCGAAACTGCAAGGTCAAGCGCAATCGCGAACTCAGCCAATTTAGCAATACCGCACACGCATTGCAATCAGCGTCCCACCATCGCAGCCGCTCGCCATTATTTGCTATGGTACGGCCGCATGAAGAAAGACATCTCTTTCTACTCCGAAGCTCTCGGAAAAGAGGTTCACGGTTCCTATACCCTTGAACAAGGCACACTCACCGTTTACTCCGAGGATCGCGAAAAACAAATCCAGGTTGGGACGAGCGCGAAGGATCCGGAATACCTCGCACGTCAGATGCTCATCGAGATTGAGCGCGAGAGACCGGGCTGATTGCCAGCCAATCAGGCATGAGGATTCTTGCGCCACAATCCGGCGACCAGCGGGTCTCTTTTCAGGTTTCCGGCTTCGCGCGGACGCCCGCTGACGCGCGGACCTCGTGGAAAGAAACCAGGCGCCCCTGCGCTTCATCCCACAGCACAAGCCGCACACAACGAAAACTTTCGAGCAGCGTCACACGGCCGACGTCGCGTAACTCCGGGTGGTCGCGCAGTACGCATGGCAGCCGGTAATACGGAATACGGCTGCAGAGATGATGCACATGGTGAATGCCGATATTCGCCGTAAACCAGCGCAACAACGCGGGCAGATCGTAGTGTGAGCTGCCGTGCAAGGCAGCATCATGCAGG
>DASSIJ010000035.1:0-8234 GCA_035692045.1 Pseudolabrys sp.
GAAGCCGCCGCCGACATCCGGTGCGATCACGCGCAGGTCGGATTCCGGAAAACCGAGTACGTCACAAATTGCCGTGCGTGTGAGGTGCGGCATTTGCGTGGTGCAGGTGAAGGTGACTCGCCCGGTTGACGGATCATAGGCAGCGTGGCCACCACGCGCCTCCAGGGGCGTGGCGTTCTGGCGGCGCGAGCGCGCGTCAACCCTGATGGTCCTGTGCGCGCCGTTCCAGATCGCGTCAAAGTCAGGCGTTTTCACTTTGCCTTCGAGGATGACATTGCCGGGCGCTTCAGCGTGTACCTGCGGTGCGCTGGCTTCGAGCGCTGCCTGTGCGTCCGTCACCGGCCTGGTTTCATCGATCGATACGTCGACTTGATCGGCAATGTCCTCGGCGTCCTCTTCGCTCGCGGCGACAACGGCGGCCACCGGCTCGCCGACAAAGCGCACGACGTCCTCGGCAAGGACCGGCTGGCCGACCGGCTTGTAACTGAACTTGTGCAGCATCGGCGTGATTTTCTTCACGCCTTTGAGATCGGCGGCGGTGATGACCATCGCCCCTTCGGGAGGGCTGATCTTCGCCAATTGTCCTGCCGCAACCGGGCTGCGAACGAAGCGCACCCAATGCGCAGCAGGCGAGTCGGCGGTGAAGCGCCCTTGACCGGTGATCAATGCCGGGTCCTCCAGCCGCCGGATGGAGCGTCCGACCCAGGTCATCCCGGAGCCTTTGGTGGCCTGCTTCTTTCCCGGCGCGCTCATGACAATTTTGCCCGGCACATGATCTTGTCCGAAAAACGGTGACTATTCTTCGGGGTCACGCGCTCTGCTCCAGCGCGCGCCGCACCACCGCACGCACCAGGTCGCGGCGGTAGTCGGCGTTCGTCTGATGATCTTCCAGCGGGTCGATCGCCTGGGCCGCAGCCTCAGCTGCGGTGCGAAACGGCGCATCGCCCGGCATTTTTCCATTGAGCGCGGCTTCGGCCGCCACGATACGGCGCGGGGAAGGCTCCGCACCGCCAACGCCAACGCGTGCGTCAGCGATCGTGCCGCCGTGCAGGCGATACGTGACGAGCGACGCGGCCATGGCGAAATCGCCGGCGCGGCGGTTGAATTCGTTGAACCCGAATTTCGTATCTTTCGGAAGCAGCGGCAGCCGAGCTTCGGCGAGCAATTCATCTTCGGCCAGCGCGGTAGACATGATGCCCGCGAAAAAATCTTTCGCTGCAATCACGCGCTCGCCACGCGTGCTCTTTGCTACGAGCGAAGCATCAAGGGTCGCCGCGACCAGACACCATTCGGAAGCGGGATCGGCGTGCGCGAGGCTGCCGCAAAACGTACCGCGCGTGCGGATCGGATAGTGCGCGATATGGCGTACGACCACGCTGAGCAACCGGCCAAGCGGGTTATCGACCACGGACCTGTGAAATGCCGAGTGGCGCACGCGTGCACCGATCGTCAGCGTTTTCCCGTTGCTCGTCACCTTGTCGAGCCCGGCGACCTCGTTGATGTCCACGAGATGCGCCGGCTTCGCCAGGCGAAACGCCATGATGGGGACGAGGCTCTGGCCCCCCGCCAGTACGCGGCCGTCCTGCGGCGCGACCGCGGCCAGAATCGTCAGCGCCTCATCGAGCGTCTTAGGCACGTGACGGACGAAGGGCGCAGGCTTCATGCGGCAAACCTTCCGGCGGGCCCTGGGCTAATTATTTGTATACAAACGATAAACGGCGGTCCCGGATTGTCAAACCCGTTGCCGCGCCGGCCTTACAGTAAGGCCTTACCCCAGCACTTCCACTCCAACCGTCAAATTCCTATCTTAATTGGGAAGTATCGGGCTGCCTTAAGGGGGGTTGGAAATGCCGATTTCGAGACAAATTGCAGCCGTCTGTCTGGCGGGCGCCATGTTGGCGAGCGCGCCGGCGCTTGCCGACCAGGCAAAACGGCCCGACAAAGTTTCGTTCTATTTCGCCGCGCATGAGGACGACTGGCAACTGTTTATGAATCCGTCCGCCTTTCAGGACGTGATCAAAGGCGCCGCCAAGACTGTCTTTGTGCATCTCACCGCCGGTGACGCCGGGCTCGGGACCGGCTTGGGTGGGCGCAAGCATCCATTTTATCTGGCGCGCGAGAATGGCGCGGAAGCCGCCATCCGCTTCATGGCTGATGCCGACGCCACCCCCGGCGAGCGCGTCGCGGCGCCGATGGTATTCAACGGGCATCCGATCTACCGGGTGAGCTACAGCAACACCGTAGGATATTTCCTGCGCGTCCCCGATGGGAACGCCTCCGGTGCAGGCTACTCCGAAACCAGCTTTCAATCTCTCAAGCGCCTGGCCAGTGGCGAGAACGACGTTCTGCGGGCGGTCGATGGCTCGACCACCTACCATGGCTGGAATGATCTGGTCGCCACAGTGCGCTCGATCATCGCCTACGAACGCGGGCGGGCCGCGCTTGTCCAGCTTAACGTCGCCGAGACCGATACGCGCATCAATCCCAACGACCACACGGATCATCTGATGACGGCGAAAGCCGCTCTCGAAGCCGTGAAGGATCTTTCCTGTGTTCGCCGTGTCTACTATGTCGACTATGCCAGTTCGCGGCTGCCGCAGAACCTCGACGCGCAGCAACGCGACATGGAAAGTTCGGTTTTTGCAGTCACCCTCGCCGGCGTGCAAGCTTTGGATCACGGTACCTCCTGGCACCGCTACGATCAGTCGTTTGTCGGCCGGAACTATTTCCGCGTTCAGGAACCGGCTGGCCGATGTGACACCGCGGCGACCACCATGGCAGCGGCGCCACAATAGGGATTTTTCCTGACAGCTTTGTATTCTTTCGCTTTCGGCGACTTCACTTGTTTTTGACGTGAGTCCGCCTAGGCGGAAGACTACTTTTCTGCGCAACTATTTCCGCGCTGACTAGTTTTCGCCCGGCTATCACCTGTCCGCAACCGCACACGGCGCCCGATGCGTTACGCAGAAGTGCCGCTCGCTCTGCAGACCGACCGCGTCATATCGGTCGATGCATTGCGTGGGTTCAGCATATTCTGGATCATCGGCGCTGATGGCGCGATTTGGACGCTCGAGCGGATGCTGCGCGACAAGGGGCCGGCATTGAGTGCGGCCGGAAGCTTCCTCGGCGTCCAATTAAGACACGTGGAGTGGGAAGGACTCACGTTCTACGATTTTATTTTCCCGCTGTTCATATTCGTCACCGGCGTTTCGATTGTGCTGGCATTGCCGCGGCTGGTGGAGCATGAGGGGAGGGCTCGAGCGCATCTGCAAGTGTTGCGCCGCGCGGTTCTGTTATATGTCCTCGGCTTGATATTCTACGGAGGTCTCAGCCAGCATTGGAGCGACATCCGTTTTGTCGGCGTGCTGCAGCGGATCGCGATCTGTTATCTGTTCGCCTCTCTCTTGTTCCTGAATGTCGGTCGTCGCGGCCTCATTGTTGCACTTGTGGCCTTGCTTGGCGGCTACTGGGCGTTGATGACGTTCGTTCCCGTGCCAGGTATCGGTCCAGGCTCATTCAGCCGCGATGCGAACCTCGCCGACTGGATCGATGCGCGCTATTTGCCAGGCCGGTTGTGGGACAAAACCCGCGATCCCGAAGGTCTTCTGAGCACGCTGCCGGCGATAGGGACCTGCCTGCTTGGCGTGCTGGCAGGGCTGTTGTTGAAGGATGGGCGTCTGACCTCGACACAGAAATCAATTTGGCTGATCAGCAGCGGCGTTGCGATGATATTTGCCGGTTACCTGTGGGGCCTGCAGTTTCCTGTGATCAAGTTGATCTGGACGTCATCGTTCGTGCTGGTTACCGGCGGATATAGCGCGATCCTGCTCGGCGTCATGCATCAGACAATCGATGTCTGGCGATGGAAGGCTTGGGCGACAATTTTCGTTTGGATCGGCGCCAATGCCATCGCGCTTTACTTCATCAATGGTGTCGCCGGCTTTGAGCCGTTTGCCCTGCGTTTTGTAGGAGGCGACGTGAAAGTGTGGCTCGACCAGACAGTCACTCCAGGAACCGGTGTTTTCGCCGCGCATTTGCTGGGACTTGCGTTCGCCGTCGCGCTCGCGGGCTTCCTGTATCACCGAAAGATATTCCTGCGGGTCTAAGCGTCAGGTGCCGACTTTCAATTCCGATACCAGCGCACGCAGCGCGGCGACCGTGGAAGGCGCGACGCTTTTGCCGGTGCGTGGATTCTCCGACGGAATATTTTCGATGGTCATTGTGAAGCGCGCCGTATCGGCATCAACCGTGATCGTATGAGTGTTCCGCGTGACGTTCGGGTCGGCCCAGATCTCGAGCTGTGTACGATCGGGTCCGATTCCGGCGAGGCTCAGTGCCGCCGCCACATTGACATTGGTAGGAAACCCGCGCGCGCCTTCACGCGCGCTTCCATCGAACACTTTCAACGGCTCCTTAAGACCATCCACTGAAATTCCGCGCTTGAGCAGATAAGGCGCACCCTCAAGCCCTGCCGGCGGCTTGCGCGTCACCATCTTGACCGAATGAATGGTTCCTTCCGCCGCCGCGCGCACCGCATCGAGACCAATCAGCGCGCCTGTCGGAACCAGGATGCGCGCGCCTTTGTGCCTGGCACGTTCGATCAAGTCGCCATTCTCCAGCAGCTGTGCGACGGAGAGCGGCATGAAGATCCGGCTCTTGTCGATGGCGCTGATGGCGACGTCACGGAACAGTGCGGGCGGCAGGCATTCAACGACAACATCGCAACTGTTTGCGAGCTCGGTCGCCTTGAGCACGGGAATAGTGCCGCCAACCTGCGGCAAAGCGCGCCGCGCTTTCTCGACGTCGCGCACGGCAACAGCGGCGAGTGTGAGTCCGGGCACGCCAGCGATCAGGCGTTTTGCGACTTCGAGGCCGACTGCGCCGAGGCCTGCAAGCCCAACACGCAAAGGTGGCTTGTCTTTCATCGCGGTCACTTCTTGCGTCCGGTAAAATTGGCTTTGCGCTTTTCCATAAAAGCCCGCACGCCCTCGGCATAGTCTGGCGTCAGGCTTGCGGCGCGCTGGAAATCCCGCTCGAGATCGAGCTGAGCGTCAAACGTGTTTGTTGCAGATGCGTTGAGCGCGCGTTTGATCAGCGCCAGACCCTGCGTCGGCGCCAGCGCGAAGTGTTCGCAAATGCGTGTCGCTTCGTGCATCAGGACTTCATCTTCCACCGCGCGCCAGATCAGACCCCAGCTTGCCGCCTTCTCGGCGGTCAGGTCCTGGGCGAGCAGGGCAAGGCCTCGCGCACGAGCATCGCCGACAAGGCGCGGCAGAAACCAGGTGCCGCCTGAATCTGGCACCAGGCCGACGCGCGCGAAGGACTGGATAAACGTCGCCTTCAGGCTGGCAATGACGATATCGCAGGCGAGCGCAATGTTGCATCCGGCGCCGGCGGCGACGCCGTTGACCGCGGCGACGACAGGAAAGGGGAGGGCGCGGAGCTTGCGTACCAGTGGATTGTAGTGTGCCTCCAGAGCACCGCCAAGGACGACGGTCTCCCCCGGTTTGGCAAGCCGGTCGCTCAAATCCTGGCCAGTGCAAAAGCCGCGGCCCGCACCCGTGATCAGCAAGGCGCGACAGTCCTCGTCGGCTTCGGCATCCTCAATTGCCTTTCGCAGAGCCTGATGCATTGCCTCGTTGAATGCATTGAGCTTGTCCGGCCGATTGAGGGTGATGACGCGATAACCGGTGCGCGTTTCGGAAAGAATAGGGGTTTCGCTCGTCATGATTTGAGGAATCGGTCCAGCGAGCCAATTTCTTTCTTTTCCCCGGCGACATCGTCGGCAAGACGCTCGTAGAGACGGGCTGCACCGGACAGCATATCGTGCTCGGCGTGCTCCTCACCGACGAAAGACGCGATCTCGTCGAGCTCAGCCACCCAACGGTAGGCCTTGGAATACATGGATGGCACCTGGTTCGAAAGATAGCGCAGCAAGTCCGGCCGGCTATCGGCAAGCTCGGCCTTGAGCGCCGCGGCCGAGCCACCGCGCGTTGCCGCGAGCATCATGGCGGCAGCGAGCGCAGTAAAGCCCTTGGTGATGCCGGCATAGGACATCTTCAACGCCGACGCCGCGGTAAGCGGACCCTCGAGCACGCGCACGATCAACCCGTAGTCATTGAGTCTGGCGAAGTCTTTGGCCGACGGGCCAGAAGCATAAATCCTGGTGTTCGTGCTGCCCGGCTTTGGCGGTGGGCCGATGATGCCGGCGCCCACGAAGGGGCACCCGGTCGTGGCGATCACATCCGCTATTTTCAACATCGTCGGCGGGCTGACCGCGTTGCATTCCACATACGCCGGCTTCTTGTTGGCAGCGGTGAGCACAGGGGCGAGTCGGCGGGCGAGTGCCACCGCATCGCCCGGCGGTACGATCGAGAGCAGGAAATCGGCTTCTGCGAGCGCGCGGTCTTCGACCGGCTGCATGCCGGCTTCGCGCGCGCGTTTTGCGCTCGCCTCGGTGCGGCCAGCGAGTGAAGTGAGCACAGTTACCTTGTGTTCGGTGAGGCGCTGGCCAATGCCGGCGCCCATGCTGCCTGGCGCGATGATGGCTACGTTCGGTGTCATGAGCCGGTTACCCCGCCGTCGAGATTGATGCTCTGGCCGGTCACAAAAGAGGATGCGTCGGAGGCAAGAAACAGCACGGCGCCGACCAGATCCTCCGGTACTTCCGCGCGCGGCACGCATTGCATGGCAATGATACGTTCCTTCTGTGCTGGCGTTACCGTTGTGCGTTCAATCTCGGTGAAGGTCGCGCCCGGCAGAATGGCGTTCACGGTAATGCCGTCTGTTCCAAGTTCGCGCGCCATCGACAGGCTCATGCTTGCGAGCGCGCCTTTGGTGGCAATGTAGTGCAGATAATTTGGTCGTCCGAGGCGGACCGCGCCCGACGCGACATTGATGATGCGGCCCCATTTCGCCCGCCGCATAGCGGGCAATACTGCGCGCGCACAAAGAAATGGACCGGTGAGGTTGACGCGCAGGACCCTCTCCCATTCTTCCAGGGGAATCTGGTCGAAGGGACGCATCTCCAGCACCGAGAAAATCCCCGCATTGTTGATCAAGATGTCGATGCGGCCGTATTCGTCCTCGACCACCTCGATCATTTCCTTGATTGATGCAGGATCAGCGACGTCGGTGATGACCGCCAGTGCCTCGCCGCCAGCCTTCATGATTTCCTCGGAGACCGCGGCGGCCTTCTTGTCATTCACTTCGGCGATGATGGCTCGTGCGCCGGCCATCGCAAAGGATTTCGCGAACACGCGGCCGATACCCTGCCCGGCGCCGGTGACGATGACGACGCGATCCTTGAGGCCCGGGAATACGATGTTCTGCAGGTCGGCGCTCATGCTGCGCCCCGCTCCAGCAGCGGCAATTGTTCAAGCGCTGCGCGCCCATCCCATGGCGTCCACCAAGGCTTCAGGCCGAGGTCACTGGCAATGATGCCGGCGCTGATGTAGCCGGCACCGCCGGAAATCGCCCCGCCGGGGTGACCCGCGGAGCCCGCGCTGTACAGGTTCGGGATCGGCGAGCGATACCCGAAGTGATTGTACATCACTTGTTCGGCGTTGAAGGCGCCCATGAAAATGTCGCCGCCGCGCATATTGATCATCTCCTGCACATATTCGCGGCCGGTGTAGACGTAGCGCCCGAGAATGTTCTTGCTCGTCATGTTTGGACAATAGCGGGCGAAGCATTCGATGATCTTGTCGGAGAATTCGTCCTTGAAACTTTCGTAACTCCTTGCGCCGAGATCGGGATCGAGCGGCATCACGTGCCAGCAATATGTCGTGTGTTTGCCGGGCGGCGCTTGTGTCGGGTCGAGCAGGCTCAAAGGTCCCGAGCCAAATTGCACGATCTTCGGCACGCGGCCCGCCTGCACATCCTGATGTGCGGAGAACAAGTCTTCCATCGTCTCGGCGCCGATGCTCCATTTCAGCGAGCGGTTGATGTTGGGATCGAATTTTTCCGCAGAGAAATGTGGACTTTCATTGAGCGCCAGATGGAGGCCGAACAGGCTCCAGGCCGTGTACTGGAATCCGTCCAGCTTCTTCAGGAACGCGGCGGGCAATTGCTCGCGTCCGACCATGCCTTCGAATGTCTGGTGCACGTCGAGGGTGGAAGCGATGAACTGTCTGGCGCGCACAGTACGGCCGTCGGCCAATTCAATCCCGGTGGCGCGGCCATTCTCGATGACGATGTGGTCGATATTGACCTGCGGCTGGAAAGTGCCGCCG
>DASSIJ010000036.1:0-33651 GCA_035692045.1 Pseudolabrys sp.
AGCCGCAGGAAGCCGCCGTCGTTGACGGCTTTGACTTCACCCTTGATGGGCTCATCAGCCCGGGCCGCACTCAAAGGTGCAAGCGCGAGCAACGCCAGAGTCTGCAGAAGGACCACAATAAATGTAAGCGTACGCCAGGCAGACGCGAGCCGCAGTCGCGCCGGTCGGCGGGCAAAGATCCGCTGCAGCCTGAATGGCAAAGCCGTCATAAGGCCGTTCCAGCCGGCGGGCCTGCCGGTCCGCTCACAGCCTAAGGACGGGCATTTAATGTGGCGTAAACCATAGGGGGTTGAGGGAACGTTATTTTTACACCCGCATAACCCCCTATCTATTTGATTTGTTTTGTTTTTACCTCCGCCGCCATTAACGTGGGCAGGAAAGAGCCCGGAATGCAGTCGACCCGACGGTCTGCCAGAGCGGTGGCGCTACGCGGCCTGAGCCGCGAGCCCGCCGTCCAGACGCGCGTCGTGATCGGCGCTCGAAGCTGGCTCGTGCTGCCGGACCGCGAAGTGGAGCTTCGAGGCGAGACTTCAGTGCCGGTCGTGGCCTAGGACAGCAGGGCACAATCTACGGCAGTACAGTGCGCGAGAGTGTAGCGGACCACAGCCGCTATCCCGGCGCCTGCCGAATTCTCGAGCGCTTCGTCGGAGACGTCGCAGCCGAAGAGATCTTCTGTCTGGTCGAGTCTGTCGGTGACGCTCATGACGTGGCAGCCCCTCCGCTTTCTTCTTCGACCCAAGCAGACCTCGCGTCGATTGACAATGTCGCTTTTGGGTCATGAGCGCCGCCGGTTGAACCCGCACTTGGTGTTACGAATAAACCGCGGCTACCATGATCTGGCCCTCATTGCGCAGCACCTGAAGCGATACGTCGTTTCCATGCCGGCGCACCATCAAATCGAGGACAGATCGACCAAGACGCAGATTGCGTAGGGTCACCTCTTCGAGGAATGGTGGAAGCCGCGGTTTGCGCAACAAGATTTCGTTCTGGGCGGGGTTGAATTCGAGGCCCAGAGAAGATTGCAGAAGCAGGAGCGGTGTACCTGCGGCCCAGGCCTGCGGCGAGCAGGCGACCGGGTAGAGCGTCGGCCCGCGCTCGCGACCGCGTTGGAAACCGCAATAGAGTTCGGGCAGTCGGCGCAGGTCCATGTATGCCGCGGCATCGAACAGGCCTTTGAACACGCGATCAATCGCGTCCTTGTGCCCGTACCGTGCAAAGCCAGCCGCGATCAACGAATTGTCGTGCGGCCAGACCGAGCCGTTGTGATACGACATTGGATTGTAACGCGGCTCGTCACGCGCCACCGTACGGATTCCCCAGCCGGAAAAAAAGGACGGACGCATCAGGTCGCGCATCACCGCGTCCGCGCGCTCGGGCGCTGCAATTCCGCTGAACAGCACCTGCCCGGCATTCGACGTGCGCACGCGGCATGGGCGCTTCTGTCCGTCGAGTGCGAGCGCATAGGTGCCGATGTCGGCGCACCAGAATGCCGTCTCGAATTGTTCGGCGAGCTTGGTCGCCTGAGCGTCGAGCGCGTGGCCTCGCGCTTGCATGCCGAGCCGTCGTGCCGCACGCGCCGCCAAGCGTTTCGCCAAATAAACATAGCCCTGCACCTCGCAGAGCGCGATTGGTCCCTGCGCGAGCGAGCCGTCGGCGTGGAAGATCGCGTCGTGCGAATCCTTCCAGCCCTGGTTTACGAGGCCTTTCTCGTCTGCGCGGCGATACTCCACGAAACCATCACGGTCGAGATCGCCCGGTCCATCGATCCAGCCGAGCGCTGCGTCGACGTTGGGCCAAAGCTCGCGAAGCGTTTCGATGTCACCGGTATGTTCGGCATAAAGCCCGGCCAGCATCACGAAAAGCGGCGTTGCATCGACGCTGCCATAATAAAGGCCGAACGGCACTTCGCGTAGCGCCGCCATTTCGCCGCCACGCATTTCATGCGGGACTTTTCCGGGCTCGGCGTCGGCGCGCGGATCGAATGCGGTGGCTTGATAAGCGGCGAGCCGCCGCAGCACACCCTTGGCAATACGGGAATCGCACCACAGCATTTGCAGCGCGGTGATGATCCCGTCTCGGCCGAATGTGGTCGAGTACCAGGGAATGCCGGCGTAAGGGTAAGGGCCCTGGGCCGTGTCGGTGGTCAACATCGCGAGGTCGGCCATCGAGCGGCACATCACCTCATTGAAAATCTGGTTTGAGCTGGTGATCGTGGCCATGCCGCGGCTGGCCGTCTGGTGCGCATGGAACGCCGCCCGCAGGCCTCTGCGAAATGGAAAGGCGACGTTTTCCTCGACGCCGGGGTCGCATTTGACCGTCACATAGACCGACCGGGATTCGTTCGGCTGCAACTCGAAGGCGTAGGATGCGGCGCTGCCGGATAATTGCTCTGGAACTGGGTCAAACAGCACCGTCGTACGCAGCCGTTTGCCATCGAGGCCTTGGTAGTTCAGCGCAACCTTGCTTTCGCCGACGTCGAGGGTTGCGATGCCCCGGCGAGCACGGCGTAGTCCCCTCACTTCGAACAAGTCGGCGAAGTCGCTGCCGAACGCGACCGAAAGCCGGACGTAAAAGGGGCCATTCCCGTGGTTGTGCATGCGCAGGCGCTGATAGGCGACCCCGCGCAAAAGAAAAAAAGTACGCACGACGTGCAGCACGTCTTTCGGCTGGCTGAGCTTCTGATCAAGAAAGATGTCGGGATTCGTCAGATCGACGATAAGGATGGAGTTGTCGTCGCGGACGTTCGAGCCCAGCAGCAAGGGTTGCGAGCCGTTGAGCAATATTTCGAGGTGAGACAGATAGCGGGTGTCGCAAAAGAAGATCCCGTCGGGCCCGCCAGGCGTTGCGCCAATGTCGGCGTGGCTGTCGAGCACGGCGAAGCAGTCGCCCTGCTTGAGGGTGCGGCGGGGCCGTGTCGAGGATCCCGTCCCGGGGATGTAGAATGGGGTCTCCGGAGTCTCCTCGATCAGCGTTTCGGTCGTGCTTGGGCTAAGCAATCTAAAGCCTTAGGTCGGTGGCATGCTTGCCGTCCGGCAATGCACGCTGGCGTTCCTGTTCGTGGCGGTCGCCGGCTTTCGTCGATGCGAGCAGCTTATGATAGACGCGGACATAATCCTTCGCCATCCGTGTGGCGGAAAAGCGTTGCTCGAACCGCTGCCGTACCTTTTTCCGGTCGAGCGCGATGACCTGCGGCAGCGCCGCGATCGCCTCTTCCATACTGTCAACAATGGCTCCGGTGACGCCGTTCTCGATGATTTCCGGCACCGAGCCGCATCGGAAGGCCAGGACTGGCGTGCCGCATGCCATAGCCTCGATCATTGCGAGCCCGAACGGTTCCGGCCAGTCGACAGGGAATAGCAGCGCCTGCGCACCGCCAAGAAACTGTGACTTCTGGTGGTCGTTGATCTCGCCGATGAATTCGACGCCCCCGCCCGCGAGGAGTGGCTCAATCTGCGTGCGGAAATAGACCTGGTCGACGTGATCCACTTTGGCTGCGATCTTGAGCGGAATTCCCAACGCCCGCGCAATCGCGATCGCGCGGTCCGGGCGTTTCTCCGGAGAGATGCGGCCAAGAAAAGCGAGGTAGCCGTTAGCTTCGGTAGCCGCGCGATGCAAGCTCACTGGGATGCCGTGGAGGACGGTGCCAGCAAAATGAATGTTCGGTACCGGGCCGCGCTGGGCGTTCGAGATCGAGACCAGCGGCATGTCACTGAAGCCCGCATAAAGCGAGTGCAGATCAGGCAGGTCCTGGCGGCCATGCAGCGTGGTGACAGTGCGGCCCGCGATGTCCCGAAACAGGGGGAAATGGAATTGATCGATGTGGAAATGCAGAATGTCAAACTCGTCGGCTCGTTGGCGGACGCGATCGAGCATCAGCATGTAGTAAGGGATCGTATCGCGCACGCTGGCGTCGAGACGGAGCGCCTTGGGTACGCAGGGAACGAGATTGGCCGCGGTGATTGAGTCGCCGCTCGCGAACAGAGTGACGTCATGGCCGAGTGCGACAAGCTCCTCTGTGACGTAGGAGACGATACGCTCGGTGCCGCCATAAAGGCGTGGGGGGACGCTTTCGATGAGGGGCGCAATCTGCGCGATTTTCATGTTATTCTTTCCAAAAACTACAATGGCAATGCTCTTTCGCGCGCTTGGTTCCGCGGCAAAACACCCTCTCCGTCTTTCGCGTCAAGTCTGTTTGGTGCCTGTCACGTTATATGGAGGCGCCCAGGTCAGATTGCTGTAGCTGCATACGACGAGACCGGCCTTTATTTTGGGATTGCGGCGCATGGTCCGCTCGCGTGTCGTAAGGTGTTTAGAACGCGGCGGGTCTGCGGTTAACAGGAGTTTTGATGCAAATGGAGATGCCTCGCGCAAGCGGGGCCATCTGATTTTTCGCACTCCAGCTCCAGGAGCAAAAGGCGCGCAGCCGCTTCGGACTCGCTTTAAAACCAAAGCGTTGGCGCACAGGATGCGGGAGCGATGGCGAAGGTATCGCAGTTTTCGCAATGAAACACATTCAACCGTTTCGTCCCCGACTCCTGAATACTGTGCCAATGCATGACCTTTTGGCATTTAGGGCAATCGGGATCAGAAATTATTGTTGATCGCTCCATGCTCTCCACCTGGTTGGACCGCCGCTGAGGCGACCCTAGCGGTACTGCACCGTCACAGTTTCGTGACGGTCACAGGGGACACAGTCGAACGTACGCTTGCTGTAATTCAAGTCTTCGCGATCAACACGAGAAAGCATCATTGCGGCACCGCATTTCGAGCATGGCGGACGAGCGTAGCTCGGGTATGGAAAATGCGTATTCGCCGACATGGCCCGGGCACCCGGAAAAAAGCCCACCCTATGCGTTGGAGAGAGCTTGCATAGGGCGGGGAGTTCCTTGGACAGAATGTCGCGATCCTGCGACAGGCGCCTCTCCGAATCTGTGCAAAATTGAACACTTATTGATAAAAGTCGCATTCCAAAGCGAACAGGGGTCAATGTGCCGCTACCACCCTTTCATTCGACACTGGACTAATGGTGTTGGACACCCCAAGTAAGGCCATCACTGACACGGCCTAATCAGGCGTCGGTGGCTGAGAGTTCGGTAGCACTCCCGCCTGAGTAGGGAGCGCATCATGAGCACTCGTGAGATCCCCCTTAAAGCATCAGCCGCGCCGATAGTCGGTGTCGTTTTGAACGCTCCGTCCGTGCTCAAGGCGAGCGAACAGCCTTCGTTCCATGCGCAGGTGGAAAAGCGCTTCCGGTTAGTACCCAACTTTTTTGTGTCGGCCCCGGACGCCCCTGAGATCATCGAAAGACTGTGGGCCTTTGCTGCGGCGGCGTACCTCGACAATCCGATCCCAACACTCTTCAAAGAGCGGCTTTTTGTCTTCCTCTCGCGTTTCTGTCCGGCCCGGTACTGCATCGTACGCCACACCGGATTTCTTGTGGGCTATGGGCAGTCAGCGGGCGACCCCGCGGTCCGGACGCAAACCATTGAGCAGGTGATCAAGCTTCTGCAAACGCCTCCGCCTTGGCGGCGGGACCTCGAACCGATTTACAGTAGCTTGGAGGGAATGAATAGGCCGGTCGATTGGCCTGCTCCTGATACCGAAATCGAAGACCAGTTGTTTGCCGTTTGCACTATGATCTTTGTGAACCCGATGAGGTCTGAGCGTGCCCTCAATGTGTTGCGACGTGCCCTTGGCGGCAAACGCTGCGAATACGTCCTGGCGCTTCTTGCTTTCATCAGAACCGCTCATTTTTGGACGGTCGTCCATCCCGCTATTGAGATGGAGGAGGACGTCAAACAACTCATGAACAAACACAAAGAGCTTGCGTCCTTGCTTCTGCAAGAACCTGATCCTTGGTCTGCGTGATTGTTGCAATCCACGAGTCTCCACGTCCGCTATTGGCACAAAGCGGACATGGCAACGCAGCTGGCTTTGGCCGCCGGGGCAAAGCGGTCAGTTTTCGCTCGGCTTGCCCTCGATCTTCGGCAATTGGTCCGGACTTGCCGTTTTGGGCTCGGCGCTCGCCCGACGGGCCAGTTCGACGGTCAGCCGCTCGGCCGCTTCCGACGACATCTGGCCAAGGATATCCGACATCCTGCGCGGATTGATCTGGGTCGATACGTCGACCAGAATCTTCATGTCGAGGCGATCAAAAATGCGCGCCGCGTCTTTCGGCTTCATGTTCTCGTACATGGAGACGATGCTCTTGAAGCGCTGAACCTCCATCTTGTCGCGCGTTCCCATCGCGGTGTTGACGCGGCCCTCGGTATCCTTGAGTTCGGTGACCTTGTCTTCCAGCCGCTTTTCGGCAGCCTTGATCAGGCTTTCGCGCATCTCCAGTTCGCGGTTGCGGGTGTCCAGTTCTTGCCGGCGGGTCTGCAATCGCTCAAGCACCGCCCGCTCGCCGGGAGATGCAATGCGGCCCGGCTCAAGTGGAATGGCCGCGCCGGCGACTTCCAGTTTCGGAGATTCGGGCGGCTTGTCACTGATCCTGAGTGCCGGGTCGCTCGGCTTTTCCTCCGCACCGGTTGAACCGGTGATATCGCCACGGGCCGTATTAAAGTTGAACATCTCCTGTGCCCAAGGCTGCTTCGGTGCCGCTGCGCCGGGTTTGCCTTGCTTGTCGGCCATAACAATCCGCGGGTATTCCGGCACGCTCTCCGGCGAAGTGACCTGCAATTCGGTCTTGTAGTGCGCCTGCATCCGCTCGGCGAGCGTATAGCCGCCGTCGAAGACCAGGCCCGATATTTTCAGCGCGAGCAGACTGATCGTGGCAAACAGCACGATCGGGATCAGCCGCACGTCGCGCAGCACGCGGTTCATGCGGCCTGGCCACCTACCCGATACCGCGTGCGATCGGCGAAGGCTTGCGCCGCGGCCGCTACCGCGTTGGCATTTTGCAGCGCCGGCGAGTCACCGGGCGGCCGCGAAACGCCGGCGATGCGCACGAGCCGAGCCAGCAATTGATTGCCCGCTGTGAGATGCAGATCGAGTTCCGCCGCGAGCACTTCGCCGCGATCCAGTCGCTCGCCCAAGGCTTGCTCGCCCTGCTGCATCGTCGCCTTCAGGCCGCCGATGGCGCGGTCAGCGATCTCGGTAGCCGTTACGAGTTCCGAAATGGTCGCACGCAGCGACTGCTCATCGGCCTTCAGCAGGCGAAGCTGCTTGTTGAGTCGAACGCAATACAGGATCGTGAGCAGAAGAAGGACCGAGACCATGGTCTCGACCAGGAAACCGTAATGATAGCTCACGGTACCTCCAATGGGGTGGTTGTCGTTGTCTCGTCGGCTTTTTCGAACATGGCGAAAGTGGTGCGCGGCTTGCGCAGCGGTTTTGCGACGCGGACGGCCACCCGATCGCCAACGCGGCCCATGCGGCCTTCGGTCAGTGTGATGTCCCCGCACCGAACGGTCACCATCGCGTCCGGCTTGATTTCGAGCATCAGCGTATCGCCGACGTTGAGACCCATCATTCGCCGCAACGGCAACCGTGCTTCGTAGAGAACGGCGTCGACCCCTATTCGCGCCTGACCGATTTCGGTCGCGAGATGGCCTTCCCAGATCGGATCGCGGCCGAACTTCTCGCCCATGAACATCTGCAGCAGGACGGCGCGGATGGGCTCGATCGTCGCGTAGGGCAGAAGCAGTTCGATGTTGCCGCCGCGATCTTCCATGTCGATGCGCAGACGCACGAGGATTGCGGCGTTGGCGGGCCGCGAGATCGCGGCAAAGCGCGGGTTGGTTTCGAGACGATCGATATTGAATTTGACGGGCGACAGCGGCTTGAAAGCAAGCTCGGCGTCGGCCAGCACGACCTCGATCATCCGCTTCACCAGATTGGTCTCAATCGTGGTGTAGGGTCGGCCTTCGACCCGGACCGTACTCTGTCCGCGCCGCCCGCCCAGCAGCACATCGATGATCGAATAGATCAGGCTGGAATTGACTGTCGCAAGTCCGAAGTTGTCCCACTCCTCCGCCTTGAATACCGCCAATATCGCCGGCAAGGGAATTGAGTTGAGGTAGTCGCCAAAGCGCACTGACGTAATGCGGTCGAGCGAGACTTCGACGTTGTCGGACGTAAAATTGCGCAGGCTCGTCGTCATTAACCGCACAAGACGGTCAAAGACAATTTCGAGCATCGGCAGGCGTTCATACGACACCATCGCCGAGTCGATGATGGCGCGGATACCGGAATTGTCGTTGAGCGAAACGTCGGAGAGACTAAACCCGAGCAGGCTGTCGATTTCTTCCTGATTGAGGATGCGCTCGGCACCGCCTTTGGCGGACTGCAAGCCGCCAGGGTCGTCGACCATCGACGCCCATTGCGGGGCCACTTCGTCAGCGCCAGGTGCTGCAGGCGTTTCAGCGTTGGTTGGAGCCGCGCTGGAATCCGATTCCAGGGCCAGGCCCCATTCTGCAGCCAGCGCGTCTTGATCGTGTGGGTCTTTTGTCGCCATTGGTTTCGAGCGTCGAATTTCCTATGGAGTCGTCATTGAACGACGATCTCCTTGAACAGAACGGCCGTGATTCGGTTGGGTGCGACCGCGGCATTGACCCGGCGGGTCAACTCTTCCTTGAGGCGGTAGAGGCCGGCCGATCCATCGAGGTCCGTCGGACGCAACTCCCGCAGGTAAGTCTGAAAGGCATCCATCACTCGCGGCATCAGCGGCTGGATTTGCGGCACCAGCGTCGCATCCGGCAGTTCGAGTACGATCTTGACCTTGAGATACTGGGTACGGTCTGCGCCTGTATTCGACAGGTTGACCAGGACGTCAGGCAGATCGACGAAAGTCGCGGGCTTGGCCACGACCTGCGGCTCCTTGTGGGCGGAGCCCTTGAGGAAAAAATATGCGCCGCCGCCGCCGCCGACGAGGACCAGCAGGCCGGCGCCGCCGATGATCATCCATTTCATGGACGGCATCTTGAATTTCAAAAAGGCGAATTTCGACTTCGCTGCCGGCTGTTCGTTCTCGCGTTCAGGCTTGTCGTCTTCTTCCTGTTCTTCGACGTCCGCCTGCTTCGCCTTAGCTGCCATGGATGACCCCACTTCGCGACGTTTGGGCAGGCCGGCATGCAACGCCGTTTTGGCGAAACATCGCGGCTTAGCGGTCCCACGCGCCCCAAAATCGAAGGTAGGTTGGTATGGTTAACAGATACTTTCTCGCGCCCGGCTGGGCGGAATCTTTTGCCTGGTTGGCCAAG
Organism: Pseudolabrys sp.; assembly: GCA_035692045.1. GTDB lineage: Bacteria > Pseudomonadota > Alphaproteobacteria > Rhizobiales > Xanthobacteraceae > Pseudolabrys. The sequence continues at coordinate 9,204 of DASSIJ010000036.1, forward strand.
CGAAGCGGATGTTTTTGCCCGCGCTTGCCCTCACGGGTTTCGGCTTAACTAACTGATACAACTATATTTTTCTAGTTGGCACGACGGCTGCACTTCTCCATGCAGCCGCTGGCTTGGGAGAGCTCGCGGCACCGCACGCGGCAAGATCGGCCTCGGGAGGGTCGCGCTTTGCTGAACCAGGGGAGTTACCGATGCAGAATGCACTTCTGGTCGGACTATCACGCCAGGTCGCGCTCGGGCGCGAGCTGGACGTGGTTGCCAACAACATCGCCAATCTGAACACCACCGGCTTCAAAGCCGACGGGGCGGTATTTGAAGAATTCATCAGTCCGACCGCCCGCCTCGACAACTTCATGGGCGCCGACAAACGGGTGAGCTTCGTCCACGACCGCGCGACCTGGCTCGACCTGAGTCAGGGCCCGCTCGAACGCACAGGCAATTCGCTGGATGTGGCAATCGACGGCCGCGGGTTCCTCGCCGTGCAGACACCGCGTGGCGAACGTTACACACGCAACGGCGCGATGCAGATCAACAACAACGGCGAGCTTGTTACCAGTGAGGGTTATCAGGTGCTGGGTGAATCGGGACCCATCACGTTTCAACCGAAAGACCGCAGCATCACGATCAGCCCGGACGGCACCATCAGCGTGCGCGAGGGCAACAATACGACGACTGAATCGCAGCGCGGCCAACTCCGCGTCGTCAAGTTCGACCAGGCCGGCCGCCTGCAGAAGGATGGAAGCAGCACCTTCCTGGCGCCGGCGAACGTCACGCCCCAGGCCGACAAGACCTCACGCGTCATCCAAGGAACGGTCGAAAAATCCAACGTGCGCTCGGTTATGGAAATGACGCGCATGATCGAAGTGACGCGTAGCTATACACAGATCGCCGCCATGCTGTCGCAGAGTGCCGATTTGCAACGCACGGCGATCGAAAAGCTTGCCGATGTGCCGAACTGAACATCGGCAGCAGGAGACTAGTCCATGAGAGCACTTCACACCGCGGCGACGGGGATGATGGCCCAGGAACTGAATGTCCAGGTCATCTCCAACAACATCGCCAACATGCGGACCACCGGCTACAAACGCCAGCGCGCCGAATTTCAGGATCTGCTCTACGAGCAAGTCACGCGCGTCGGCACGCAGACATCTGCGCAGGGCAATATTCTTCCGGCAGGCATCGAACTGGGGTCCGGCGTCAAGACCGTCGGCACGCCCCGACTGATGAGCCAAGGCGAAATGACGCAGACCGGCAAGGATTACGATCTCGCAATTCGCGGCGAAGGCTTCTTCAAAATTCTATTGCCCGACGGCCGCACCGCCTATACGCGCGACGGATCATTTGAGCTTGATGCGCAGGGCCGGTTGGTAACCGCGCAGGGAAATCTTGTACAGCCGGGCATCACCATTCCGCAGAATGCGACGTCTGTGTCGGTCAATTCGCAGGGCCAAGTGTTTACGACGCTACCGGGAAACAATACGCCGAGTCAGGTCGGCCAGCTTGAACTCTCGCTTTTCGTCAACAAAGCCGGCCTCCAGAGCATGGGCGACAACCTGTATCTCGAGACGCCGGCCTCAGGCGCGCCGCAGAACGGCAACCCGACAACTGACGGTTTCGGCAATCTTCAACAAGGTTTTCTCGAACAGGCCAACGTCGAGGCCGTCAGCGAGATATCGGACCTGATCGCAGCCCAACGTGCCTATGAAATGAACGCCAAGGTCATCACCGCGGCCGACCAAATGCTGTCCGCGACCTCCAACCTGATGCGCTGAGGCCTCGCCATGATCCGGTCCATGATCCGTTCAATCCCCGCCGCCGCCGCCGTTGCGCTCGCAGCACTTGGTGCACTTGGGGCACTTGGTGTTCCAGCCAGCGCGCAAGGAGCCGGTCAGTCCGGCTCGGAGCGCCCTACCCTGAAATCGGAAGCAATCGTCAAGGGCGATATCGTGCGTATCGGCGATCTCATCGAAAACGCAGGCATTGTTGCCTCGGTACCAATATTTCGCGCGCCAGACCTCGGATATACGGGAACAATCTCGGCCGATGCTGTGTTGGAGGCTGTCCGCAGCCATGCCCTCATCGGGGTCGCGACCGATGGCGTACGCGACATCGTCGTTACGCGCGCGAGCCGAACGATCCCGGCCAAGGACGTCGAAGATGCAATCGCCCGTGCTTTATCCGCGCGCTTCGATCTCGGTCCAACCAAGGACATCGCCGTAACTTTCGCGCGTGACATGCGCGCGATGTATGTGGAGCCTTCCTCGCAAGGCACGTTGCGCGTCACCCAGGTGGAATATGACACGCGCAGCGGGCGTTTTGAGGCGACGCTCGAAATCGCCGCAGGCACAGGCAAGCGGTCGGTGATGCACCTTGCCGGACGCGCTGTCGCAACGGTCGAGGTCGCAACCGTAACCCGGACGATCGAGCAAGGCGGTATCCTCAAGGAATCGGATGTACAGATGGAGCGGCGGCCGCGCTCCGATGTCGGTCGCGACATCGTCACCGGACGCCAGCAGGCGGTGGGCCTCGCCGCACGCGGCATGTTGCAATCCGGCCGGCCCATCCGCGTCGGTGAGTTGATCAAGCCGCCTCTGGTTCAGCGCAACGATACAGTGACTCTCATCTACGAGGTGCCGGGTATTGTGCTCACGATACGCGGCAAGGCCGCCGATAGCGGTGCAGAAGGCGACGTCATCAGCGTCCTCAACGAACAGTCGAAGCGTACAGTCCAGGGTACAATAGTTGGTCCGGGCCGCGTTCTCGTCAGCAACGGTTCGCCGCGGTTCGCTTCCAACGACACACCCAGGGTGAGGCCGGATGCCGGCGCACAATAAATCCTGACACGGAGACGATAGGCCGACGTGAGTTCAAACGCAGTTCATAGCTACGCAATTCCCGTGCTCTACCAGTGAAAGCAAAGTCATGAAAGTCGTCATGGTTATGCGTCACGCGGTTCTCGCCGCGCTCGCCAGTGCTCTGCTCAACGGATGCTCTTACATCGATAGCCTCAAGGCGATCGGGCAACAGCCCCCGTTGACCGCCGTTGATAATCCGACCACCAGACCAGGCTACAAGCCTGTTCAGATGCCCATGCCGGCAGCGCAGCCGGCTTCGTATAATCCGAATTCGCTGTGGCGAAACGGTTCGCGCGCATTCTTCAAGGATCAGCGCGCGCACCAAATCGGCGATATTCTGACGGTGAAAGTGAACTTCACCGACAAGGCGAACATCGACAATGAGACCAAACGCAGTCGGGCGATGACGGAGGATTCCGGCATCAACAACTTTTTCGGCAAACCAAAAGTACCGATCATGAATACGCCGGTCCCCACGCGCATCTTCACCTCCGATTCCAACACCACCATGGACGGAAAAGGTTCGGTCAACCGTCAGGAAGCGTTGCAGACCAATGTCGCCGGCGTGGTGACGCAAGTCCTTCCAAACGGCAATCTGGTTATCGAAGGAAAGCAGGAAATCCGCGTCAACTTCGAAGTCCGCGAACTGATCGTGGCTGGTATCGTGCGGCCTGAGGATATCGAGAGCGACAACACGATCGATTCGAGCAAGATCGCACAGGCACGCATTGCGTATGGCGGGCGTGGTCAGATTACCGAGATGCAGCAGAACCGTTACGGAGAGCAAATTTTCAACGTGCTGCTGCCGTTCTAGTCAGTGGCGTAAGTTTTGTAGCTCCCGCGCCGTTTTCGCATCGCGCGAGCGTGACGGCGTCTACGACGCGGCCTCTGGCTGCTCCCCGGCCGGAGGCCGCGTGAATTTCTGCGAAAGGCAAAAGAAAAATGCCCGGCTCAAAAAGCCGGGCATTTATTTTTTATATCGAATGACGTGTTCTCAGTCGTCGCGATAGACCCGCTCCCGCCGCTCATGCCGCTCCTGCGCTTCCACAGACAAGGTCGCGATTGGGCGTGCTTCAAGCCGACGCAGGGAGATCGGTTCGCCGGTTTCCTCGCAATAGCCGTAGGTCCCATCATCGATGCGCGTCAGCGCCTCGTCGATCTTGGCGATCAGTTTGCGCTGACGATCACGCGCGCGCAGCTCGATGGCGCGGTCGGTTTCAGACGAGGCGCGGTCGGCAAGATCGGGATGATTCTGGTTTTCCTCCTGAAGATGCTGCAACGTCTCCTTGGCTTCCTTAAGAATATCTTCCCGCCAGTCGAGCAGCTTCACGCGAAAATATTCGCGCTGGCGCTCGTTCATGAACGGCTCCTTGTCGGTCGGCCGATAGTTCTTGGTCTTGGCCAGCATTCCCACCTACTCCCTATTTCTTATTCTTGGGCGCGTTGTTGTCGCTCCCCACGCGCGGCAGGCTTATATACGCCCGCCAAGCGGCGGACAATATCCGAGTAGGGCACTTTGGCAGGCCTGATTTTGGTGACAGTTCAATGACTTCAGGCGATTTCCGATCCCCGGAACTTATGCCCCGGGTCTAGCGGACCCCAGCCTTCGCCAGTTCGACCGCAACCCGCAGGTCGATCTCGCCGAGGACCGTATCCAGCCCTGCATCCCCGGACCTCTCGGTCAGGCCCTCGGATGCCACCTTGAGGCGTGCGAGCGTTGATTGGTCCACGCTTCCGTCGAGCAGTCCAAGCTTGAGGGTATCGAGGACGTCGAGTGCGTTGCGGCCTTTGACGAGGGCCCGTTTCTTGCGCTCCTTCGGATCGTCCACCCCTTGAAGAGCGATCAGCGCATCGACAGTCGAAATTGCCCGCAAAGATCCAGTTGACGCTGCATTTCGGGGTGAGTCGTCTTCGCTGACGGTGAACGAGCCGCCTCCGGTCCGGCGGGCGGCTGTCGGTGTTGCCGCAAGTGCGGTTCCGTTCGGCCCATAGATGCGCATTGCGGTTGATCCCCCCACTGAGATCGGTTCCCGAATACCTTGAGCCTGAGCCGGTATGGTTAATGCCCGGTAAAGACGTCGGCAAAATTTGCCGCCGGAGAGCATTCGTGCCCCGTCGCCAACGCGCTTGCGCGTGAGAGCCAACGGAAAAAGCCTGCGCTGCCAGAGTCTTGGGTGCGTACCGTGCGTTGGCACGATGCTCGCATAAGCCCTCGTAGTCAGACGTCACATTGGGGAGCAGTGATGACGAAGGCTTTGCAGGCCGCGTGCGTGGCGGTGATCCTGATTTTGTGTGTCCCGGTTAGCGCCGGGGCGACTTCGCGCATCAAGGATCTCGCGAACATCGAAGGCGTGCGGCAAAACCAGTTGATCGGCTACGGATTGGTCGTCGGACTCAACGGCACCGGCGACACGCTTAACAACATCCCCTTCACCAAGCAGTCGCTTACCGCGATGCTGGAACGGCTCGGGGTCAATATCCGCGGCCAAACGATTCGCACTGGCAACGTTGCCGCAGTCATGGTGACGGCCAATCTGCCGGCGTTCGGTACGCAAGGCACCCGTATCGACGTTACCGTTTCGGCGATGGGTGATTCCAAGAGCCTCCAGGGCGGAACATTGCTTGTGACGCCGCTCCTTGGCGCTGACGGAAACGTCTATGCCGTCGCGCAAGGATCCTTGGCGATCGGCGGCTTTCAGGCGGAAGGCGATGCCGCCAAGATCGTCCGTGGCGTCCCGACCGTCGGTCGCATTGCCAATGGCGCACTGATCGAGCGCGAGATTGAATTTACCTTGAACCGGCTGGGTCAGTTGCGCATGGCGCTGCGCAATCCCGATTTCACCACCGCCAAGCGCATCGCGGCGGCGATCAACGATTACATCGGCTCGCCCACAGCGGAGCCAATCGATCAGTCCACCGTCGTGCTCACGGTGCCGCCCAAGTCGACAGCGAACATCGTCAGCTTCCTCACCGAAATCGAGCAACTGCAGGTCGAACCTGACCTGCCGGCCCGTATCGTTATCGATGAACGGTCGGGCGTCGTCGTGATCGGCCGGGACGTGCGCGTCTCGACGGTCGCCGTTGCGCAAGGAAATCTGACCGTGACTGTTTCGGAAACACCCGAGGTCAGCCAACCGCTGCCGTTCGCGCGGCGCGGGACGACCAGAGTGGTGCCGCGCACAAGCATTGGCGTGCAGGAGGACGGCAAGAAAATGTTTGTGGTCAGGGAGGGCGTGTCCCTGCAACAGGTCGTTGACGGCCTCAATGCAATGGGCATCGGGCCACGCGATCTGATTACCATCCTGCAGGCAATCAAGGCCGCCGGCGCAATTCAGGCCGACATCGAGGTGATGTGATGGCAACCGCAATCACACTTCCCGGCCCCGGCCCCAAACCGATCGACCTGCTCACAAGCAGCCGCGAGCCCGGCAAGCTCACGTCGACGAAGCAAACGAAGGCACGCGCGGCAGCACAGGATTTCGAGGCTGTCTTTCTCAATTCGATGTTTCAGCACATGTTCACAGGAATCAGCGGCGACGGTCCATTCGGCGGCAGCGGTGCCGTCGGCGTCTGGCGCTCGATGCTCACAGACGAATACGCAAAATCGTTCGCCAAATCGGGCGGAATAGGCATCGCGGATCAGGTCTATCGGACACTGATTGCAAGGCAAGAGGCAAATTCATGACGCCTGGCACCGGACAAACCCTCAACGCTGCCGAAGCCGAACGGGCCGTCGTGAGCCTGGAAAAAATCATGGACCAGCTGGAGCAGACCGTCACGGAGGAAACCGAGCGCGTTCGTGCCGGACGTCTCCGCGACGCGATGAATCTCGACGGCGCCAAAATTGAATGCGCCCGGCTTTATGCGTTGGAAAGTGAGCGCGTGAAAGCCGCTAAAGACACCATCGCCAAGGTGGCTCCCGCGCTGCTCGACCGTCTCCGCCAACGGCATACGATCTTCCAGAGCCTGATGCGGACCAACCTGACTGTTCTGGCAACGGCGCACGCCGTTTCGGAAGGCATCATACGCGGTGTGTCCGGCGAGCTTGCCCGCAAGCAGGCGCCGTCGACCTACGGCGCGACTGGCCGCGCGCAAGCGCCAAGTACCAAAGTGAGCCCGCCTTTGGCGATCAGCCGCTCACTGTAGCCGCCGCAGGTCCGATAAATTTTTTCAGGTGCCAAACTTTCTTAGGCGAGAAAGAGATTCGTCGCCAGTGAACGCCGTTTCGAAATGGGCCAGCGTACCTTTCGATAGCCGCGAGGCCCCGTCCATTGCCGCTGGCGCCCATGCTGCTCCAGCTATGCGCTGTGTCGACAGATACCATTCAGCCGGGGTTCCCCCGATAGCGCGTCGAAAGTCGCAAAGTCGGACCGGCTCGCCCAGCAAGCCAAGCCAAAGGATCATGAAGTCCTGTGCAGATTGCGCCGGGCTTCGATTCTCCATCACATAGCGGACGGCATTTCGCGAAATCCTTTCCCGCACGTCGGGCAGCAAAAGCAGCATCTCCAGCAACGATCCAATTTCTTCGATGGACTTCGCGACGAATCCGGTTTCGCTGTCGCGCACGATGGCCATCTCCGGTGGATTGTTCAGCACCACAGGCGTTAGCCCGAGTGACATCGCCTCCACCAATGCATTTTCCGCAGTCCCATAGTGATCGCGTTGCAGCGGATAAAAAAATATATCTGCGTTTGCCAATGCAGCACTCGAGTCGGATGCCTGTCCCATGAAATTAACACGTTGCGGGTGCCGCATCGCCTTCGCCCGCGGGGCAACCTCGCCTGCCGGATCAAAATCGCCCCAAACCGACACCCGAACGTCACTACCGATCAGCGTATCGATGGCATCGAAAAAGCCCGGATGCATTTTCGCGAAGTCGACAGTTCCAAGATAGGCGACGCCGGGTTTGCGGCCGCGCCCGGTCCGCGGGGATCCATTGGCAAAGCCAAACCCGCTATTGATCACCTTTATTTTCTCGGCAGCTCTCTCGCGAAACGCGGCTACCGAGGCTGCGGACAGTGAAGCCTCCGTCGTGAAGACGAAGCGCGAAGCTTCCTCCATCAGCGCGGGCTGAATCAGCGGCCTGGATAGCCCCGAAATATGCGACCAGAAAACGCTGCGAATTGGCGGAAATTCCGTTCGCGCCAGGCACTCGAACATTCGCGGATGATTCCAGAACTCGAACTGGACAATGTCTGCTTCGCGCGCCAGTGACGCAACATGGCCGAGGCTTTCCGCAATGATGACATGCGCGCCAGCCACCTCGATTTTATCGATGAAGCGGCGGTCTCGGGGCGCTTCAAGCAGAACGAATGTCTGCTCGACCACATCGGGTAAAATCGCGCTGATCGTCGCATGCGCTTTGCCGACGCCGCCACCCAAGTGCGGGGTGACATGCAGGATCTTCATTCAGCCGCCACCGCGGTAAACCTGCGATTGGCCCCGCCAGGAGGCTCGCGGTGTGGGTCGACAGGCACTAATGCCTTGAATTTCTCCAGCAGCATCAGGCGATGAGAATCGATATTGTCCGGCAGGCAATGACTGAGTTGCCCGCAATTGCCGCAAACGCCATTCTGCCGCCGCCTGCCTTCCAGATGCTGCAGGCGCAGCGCATTCATCGCCTCGGAATTCCAGATGCTCTTCATGGATTGCGTACGCACGTCGCCGATCACAAGCTTGCGACCCCAGTCCAGGAAGCATGAGCTGACCAACCCATCGGCATTCACCGAATAACCGTAAAAAATGTACGGACAGGTGTCTGTGTCGCCGATATCCTGCTGGTAGATTCCCTTGCTTATCTTGACGCCAGTATGTTTTTCGATGTCGAACTCTGGCCAGCACGGCGCGAAATTTTCGACGAAGATGCGGTCGCAGTGGTCGCCAAAGGTGTCAAAGAATTCCTGACGCTGTGCGTCCGTGATCAACTCTGCCGGAATCTTGACGACAATTTCGCAATTGCCTTTGTTGGCGTGAATCCATTTGATGTTTTCGACGAATTTCTTGAGGTCAAATTTGAAACCTGTAAACCGCTGGTAGGTTTCTTCCGTCATGCCGTCGACCGAGATATTGATCTTGTCGATGCCGGCTTCCAGCACAGGGCCAACACGATCAGGGGACAGGAATGTGCCGTTGGTGGTTGTGTCGATATACTCGACGCGTCCCGATTTTTTTGCGTAGGCGACCATCTCGGCCAGACGCTTGTTCAGGAACGGCTCCCCGTCCTTGTACATGCGAAGCACCTTGATCGGCTTTTCGAACTCGCCAAGGTCGTCGATGATTTTCTGAAAGACGTCGAGCTTCATGACACCCTGAAATCTGCCGGTTTCCGCGATCATGTCGCGATGGCCGGTCGGGCAGAATGTGCATTTGAAGTTGCAAGAGCTGGCCGGATCAACGAACACAATGAACGGCGTTGCCAGCGGAATGACTGTCTCCAGTGGCGTGCGTCCGACAAGATTGATTCGCGGTTCGAGCCTGGCTTTCATGGGGGTTTCCTGCACGTCCGACATCCCCCATGTCGTACAGGACATTGGTTAACAGGGATTAACCAAACCAGGGCACAGGCGACTAGTTGCCGGAACGGATGCCGACCAAGCACGGCGGATCGACCAGGTTGTCCGGTCGCGCTCCGAAATGGAGCAAGTCGCGGCGTCCAAATTCATCGGCGATGGCTTCAGCGATCTGTCTTACGGTGACGGGCTTGCCGGAGCAGATATTGATGGGCCCTTGCACCGAACCGAGGGCCGTCTCCACGATCATTCGGCCGGCTTCCCGCACGTCGAGAAAATCGCGGATTTGCGTGCCACTCGACAGTTCAGCGGGCTGGCCGGCCTTGAGCCTCGCGCGCACATAAGGAACCAGCCGGCGTGGATCCTCGGCCTCGCCAAAGAGATAAAAAAGCCGGCACCAGGCAAACTCGATCCCGTTCCGTGGCAGCAACTGCGAAAGCGCCGCAAAAGCATCCGCTTTGGCCTGCGCGTACGGAGTCGAGGGTTTGAGAGGAGTTTCGACGCCCAGGTACCCTGCACTGACGTCATACTCAAAGAGAGTGCCAATCCCGACAACACGCCGGACTTTCGCTTGGGCTGCCCCTTGCGCTATTCGCAGCGTCCCTGAGAGACATTCCCGATTTTTCGGCGATTTCAGATAGAGTTCCGGTTCGACGTACCACGCTGCGTGGATCACTGTATCGACGCCGTCGCAGACATCAGACCACCAAGACGCGCTTTCTGCAAAAATATCGGGACTTACGGCCGTCGAGCCCACGGCCGCCTTGTCCGCGACCTGACCTTGTTTGCCATCTCTTACAACTGCGCGCACACGGCACCTGCGGTCCCCGAGCGCCCGCAATATCTGACGGCCGACAAAGCCGGTGGCGCCCGTCAGCAGGATCAACGGCGAAGCAGCGACCATCGGCCCTCCTTGTGAAAGGCGGCGTCCCTGGAAAGGCGAGCATGCCGGACATAAGGCCCACATCGCGAATCGGACGTCTCGATGGTATGAATTTTGGCCAAGGGATGCATTGGCCTCGTCTCTCACATTGATTTCAGTGACGTCGATGTGATTCGACGGGCGTAAGCGATCGCCTTTGTCGCACAACCGAGATGGCTACCCAAAATGCTGATGCCGCAGAAACAGGCCCAGATCCCCCTGCGCGAACAAATTCTGTCGCTTGGCGACGCCTTCTTCGCCGAACACGAGAGCACGAAAACATTCGTACCTGGACATACGTATATTCCTCCCTCAGGTAAGATTCTTGACGCTGACGACTTGCGCAACCTTCTCGATGCGTCACTGGACATGTGGCTTACTGCAGGCCGTTATGGGGGCGAATTTGAAAAGGCGCTCGCTATACACTTTGGCGTGCAGCACAGTCGGCTCACCGTATCCGGCTCGGCCGCCAATTTGCTCGCTTTCTCGGCTCTGACGTCATGGAAACTTCATGAACGCCGGATTCGACCCGGCAACGAAATTCTTACTGTCGCCGCCGGATTTCCCACCACGGTCGCGCCAATTATTCAAAATCAATGCGTTCCGGTTTTCGTCGACGTTGATCTCGCGACAGCCAATATCAATGTCGATCGTCTGGCAGCGGCCGTTGGACCAAAAACGAGGGCGATTGTACTCGCGCACACGCTCGGAAATCCGTTCAATCTCGACGCAGTCACGGCGATTGCGAAACAACACGACCTTTATGTCATTGAAGACTGCTGTGACGCACTGGGCGCTTTATATAACGGAAGACACGTCGGCACTTTTGGAGATTTGGCGACCGTTAGCTTCTATCCCGCTCATCACATCACGACCGGTGAAGGGGGCGCCGTCCTGGCGAACCGAAAATCGTTGGCGACGCTCGTCGAATCCTACCGGGATTGGGGACGTGACTGCTGGTGCCCACCAGCGGAAGCCAATACATGCGGGAAAAGATTTGACTGGCACGTACGCGGAATGCCGGAGGGCTACGACCACAAATATACATATGCCCATATCGGCTACAATATGAAAATGACCGACATGCAAGCGGCCATTGGTCTTAGTCAGTTACGAAAAGTTGATCGATTCATCGAGCGACGGCGCGACAACTTCGCAAGGCTCACCGCGATGTTCCGTGAGCATGCCCTTGATGAGCATTTCATTTTGCCCGAGGCTACGGAACGCTCAATCCCGAGCTGGTTCGGCTTCCTGCTTACCATCCGGGACGGCAGCCCACTGAAGCGACGCGAAGTCGTTACCTATCTAGAAAACAAGAAAGTGGGCACGCGATTGCTCTTCGGAGGAAATCTGACCCGCCAACCGGCATTTCGAAATGTTAAATACCGCGTCGTGGGCGAACTCACCAATACCGACAAGCTGATGGAAGATGCGTTTTGGATCGGCGTGTGGCCGGGGATTGGTGAGGCGGAGCGCGCCTACATCGTTTCGACGTTTGTCGACATGGTACGGCATTTTGCGCGATAGCCCCGGCCATCAATGCCAGATTTTCCATGGCGCCTTGCCGGATGCCCAGAGTTCTTCCAACATAGTCTTGTCGCGCAAAGTATCCATTGCGTGCCAGAAGCCCCGATGCTCAAACGCCATCATCTGTCCCATGGCCGCGAGCCGGATGATCGGCGAACTTTCCCAACTGCTGTCATCGCCTTCGATGAGATCGAGACAGCGGGGGGACAAAACGAAAAAGCCACCATTGATCAGGCCACCGTCGCCGCGGGGCTTTTCGATGAACGCCGCTACCGCATCCCCTTGACGCTCCAACGCCCCATAGCGTCCGGGCGGACGCACCGCCGTGACAGTCGCAAGCTTGCCGTGCTTGAGGTGGAATTCGACGGACGAGCGAATATTCAAATTGCTCAATCCATCTCCGTAGGTGAAACAAAAGGCCTGTTCGTCCTTTACATAGGTCGTGACGCGTTTGAGCCGACCACCGGTTAGCGTGTTTTCCCCGGTATCAACCAATGTTACGCGCCATGGCTCGGCCTTTTGCTGGTGCACGATGACGCTATTGTCCGCCATATCGAAGGTGACGTCCGACATGTGCAGAAAATAATTGGCGAAATATTCCTTGATGACATAGCCTTTGTAGCCGCAGCAGATAATGAAGTCATTGGCGCCGTAAGCGGAATAAAGCTTCATGATGTGCCACAGGATCGGCTTGCCACCGATTTCGATCATCGGTTTGGGCCTGAGATAGCTCTCCTCGGAAATGCGAGTGCCGAGCCCGCCGGCGAGGATGACGACTTTCATGGATCTTGATGTGCTGGTTTCAGAATCAATCACCGCCTGCGCAATATTGCGCAGTGGCCGCCCCCATCAGCACGCGATCAACTGATTCGCACCGTGAAATAGTACCGTGCGCCGGGCACCTAGGCTATGCCGCTAGCGCTTGCCGGCCGCTGCCAGTGGACGGGTGTCACGCTTGCGCCTGTTGAGAACTGCGTCCCAGAATTCGAAATAGTTTTGCGCGCGCTGCTTGGAAAACAAGGCGAAAAATCCGCTGATGTCCGTCAGGATCCTTTCGAAGGAGAGTTGCCCTGTCGAAGTGACGATTTTCGTGCACAGCTTGTTCGCCTCATCGGTGAAAGGCGATTCATAGGTCATCCGCGGATCGCGCTTGAATCGGGCGAACATCACAGCGAACCATCGATCCGCAATCGCCTGACGCTGTGGCGGTGGATAGTCCGGAAAATCGGTCGAGTGCATGATCAGCGCGGCGCCCTCGAAGCCGCACAGCAGCCACTGGAGCTTGTTGGCGGCCGGATCGAGACCCGCGGCGGTGTAGAAGTCGATATCGCGCTTCTGCGACGAGTCGGCCGTGCCCCACACACCGATATCGTAGATATAAAAGAGCCTCTGAATCGGCACGTACTTTCCGTTCAGCAAATAGAGCAGGCACAAAATCTGATCGTGAAACGATAGATAGACCGGCATCGCTTTCATGAAGCGCAGAACACGCTCGGCGAGATCCCGGCGGAGCACCGAATAAAACAGCATGTTTGGTCCGGGATAGCTCAAGTATCCGGTGACGCGGGTCGCTGGATCGTCTGAATCGATGTCCTTGTAATTGACGATGGAAGTTCCCTGAGGAACCTCCAGGGCGTAGGAACCGGTCACTGCAACGACGGCAGGGTCGTGAACGGAACGTTCTATGAGATCCGGCAGAGACAAAATCGCCCGGTCGATGCACTGATCGTCATCGGACATGCAGAAGATGAAGTCGCCCTTGGCCAAGCCAAGGATTTCAGAATAGTTTTCCAGCGGTTCGCACGGATCGACGCTGATGATCTGGCAATGATCGCACTGAAAGTTTTTCAGCAACGCCCGTTTTTCGGCGTTGCCGGAATTGTCGCGAACGACAACCTGAATTCTCGGGCTGGCCCACGAGCAAGCCTGCGCGATTCTCGAGGCAGTCACCGGACCGCACCGGTTTGTCGGAAGCAGGATTGAGAGCTGCAAGGACCTTACTGCCAGCGTTTGATCGGCCTATCCGATTCTCTGCGCTGATTCGCACCTTAACCACAATCTGGGGCTGCCACGATTGTCTCCGCTCTGGGCAATGGATGCAGCCGGTGGCAAACAGGAATAGTGGCCGATTCGGCCGCATTACGCAGGATTCCATTGCCGCACAAGGCGCGATCATTCCCCGATCTGCCAGGCTTGCGCGAGACGCCGACGCTGCTGGACGACCTCGCGACAGCGGCTTGCTCCTATGCTCCCGTTCCAGCCGACCGCCCACTCGCGCTTTATGGCGCAGGGAATCTTGGCCGGCTCGCGCGCAATTTCCTGAAAGCGGTCGGCCATGATTTTGCTCTGGCTATTGACCAAAAAGCGCACGAGCTCGCCGGTCATCCCGATTGGTCCAACGTGCGGCTGCTCCGTCCGGACGAAGCCACAAAGGAAGACAAGACGAGCGTCCGCCTCGCCGTCAGCGTGGTGACATCGGCCTACGTGCCGATTGAGCGCATGCTCGCGGAGCGCGGCTTCACCGACGTGGTGCCATTTTACGACCTGGCGGAAAGTTTTCGTCACCTGCACCCTTTGTCGAACGGATGGTTCGCGGCGCCGCTGACGGCCGATGACCAAACCGGGGTCGCGCGTGTTCTGTCCCGCTGGAATGATGACGTATCGCGCGGCCATCATCTGCAATTTCTCGCGTGGCGCCGGCTGCGCGAGGAATGGACTTTCGCGAACGCACCGTTACCTGCATGCGACCGGTTTTTTATTCCGGAAATTGTCACTGCACTGGGCGACGACGAAATCCTGCTCGACGCCGGCGCTCATCATGGTGTCGTGATCGAAGCGCTTGTCCGGCAGACAAAAGGAAATTTCCACCGCATCGTTGCGATCGAGCCGGACTCGATCAACCGCGCACGTCTTGAGGAGAATTTGAACAGCCTGCTGCCCCAGGATTCGCGCGTGTCGATTGATGACTGCGCCCTCTCGGACCAAGAGGGCGAGTCCATATTCCACTGCGGCCTCGACTACGCATCGCAGCTTTCCGATACGGGTCGTACCCGCGTCAGGACACGACGACTCGATACGCTTGGCGTGTATCCTACCTTCGTCAAGCTGCACCTCGAGGGCGCGGAGCTTGCTGCTCTGAAAGGAGCTAAGCAAACGCTCGTCGCTTGCCGACCGATCGTCGCAGTGACCGTATATCACAATGAACATGGTATTTGGAAAACGGCGGACTGGTTGATGGAAACGCTTGCCGACTACCGGTTCCTGTTCCGCAATCATTCCTGGTGTGGCACCGGCGCCGTGATCTATGCAATCCCCAACGAGAAGGCAGCGGGGAAATGACACGCTACGCCAAAGACAGCCGTGTCATATTCGATCTCGGACTTAACAATGGCGACGACACGGACTTCTATCTGAAGCGTGGATTTGATGTCATTGCGCTCGATGCGAATCCTGCGCTGTGTGAAAGAGCGCAGGAACGATTCCAGGCAGCAATCAAGGAAGGACGCCTGAGAATTCTCAACGCCGCCATCTGGGACACGTGCGGCCAAACGACTTTTTACATCAATCTCAGCAACGATCACTGGAGCAGTCTTGATGTGACTTGGGCCGCCCGAGATTCCAGTAAATATAGCGAGATCACTGTCGAATGCGTTACGCTCGACAATCTGTTCAACGAATTCGGTGTGCCTTACTACCTCAAGGTTGATGTGGAAGGTGTCGACCAAAGCGTGCTCGAACAGCTGCGCGGCTGTAACGTACTTCCGCTCTTTGTCAGCGTCGAGGACTGCCGTCTCGGTTTCGACTACATGCGGATCCTGGCGTCGTGCGGATACAACAGGTTCAAGCTGCTAGATCAGTCGGCCGTGTCACAAATGAAAGACGCAGCCACTGCCCATGTTTTCCCGGCCGGATCGTCCGGACCATTCGGACACGATCTTCCGGGGTCGTGGCTGTCGCACGATGCGATGGTCCAGCACTACGCGCTGACTGTGCGTGATCGTTCAGGCAACCGATTGGCGCCACGCACTCACTGGTGGGACATCCACTGCACCAATTCGTCTGACGCGAGTTCCCTCGCCTAGAGTGCGGCTTGCAACACTCTCTGATCCGTGCTCGGCACGACAGAGGGCGCAACGTGAAAATGCACGCCGTATTTTTCCGCCATATTGCGCCACCAGTCGTCGCGATCGCAGATCTCCAGAAACCGCGACAAATGCTCCTCGGCAAAAGTCTCTTTCTCCGTGGCGCTGTAGCATTTGGCGAGAAAATAGTGTCCGAAAGCGTGATCCGGATATTTGCTGACGACGTTTTTCAGATAATCCATCGGGACGTCGTAGCGGCCCATCTTCATATTGTGATTTTCAATGAAGTTCACACGCAACTGCATCTCGTAGGCAAAGGCCTCGAGTTTGACCGGATCGACTCCAGGTGCACGGATGACCGACTTCGTGGCAACGAAATCCTGCGAATTCGGGTTGTCGATATAACCCTTCTCGACGCAAATATCGTAGAGTCGGCTGCCGAATATCGGCATTGCCAGATAAACGTGCACCCAGTCGAACCCGCAATCCAGTAGCATCTGCAGGGTTTCCGCGCGATGCTCGTCCTGTTCGCCCGGCAGTCCGATGACGATGAACACGTGCGAGCGGACATTGAATTTCCTCAATGCCTCGACGGCAGGGCGGATCAGCCGCTTCTTCAACGGCTTGCGAATGATATTGTTGAGGACGTGGTCCGAGCCGGATTCCACCGCCAGCGCGACGGCCGATACGCCGGCCTTCGAAAAGAGCTCAGCCACTTCATCGTCGATGGCGTAAACTGCAACTCCGTTGGGAAATTCAACGCGTATTTCTAACGCTGCCAGCTCGCGAAGAATCTGCTTCGCCCTGTCTTTATCGTTAAAAAAATGGTCGTCCTCAAGCAGCAGCACCGTCATGCCGAATTCTTCCTTCATGCGGCGGACGTCCGCGACCACGCGCTCAATCGACATCGTGCGGACATCGCGACCATGCAGTGAAGGATTCGAGCAAAATACACACAGGAACGGACACCCTCGCGAGGTATGAATCGCCATCTCGCGTTTTGGTCGCCAGGAATGCTGCTTGTCGATGCTTCGATTGTTGTAGTGATCGAGATTGATGCTCTTGAAATCAAACGGCGGGATGTCATCGAGGTTTTCGAGAAATGTGTGCTGCGGGACCTTGTTCGCCGCCAATTCATCCCGCGCGATCCATGACTTGTGTTTGCGAATGACCTCCCACGGGTCGTCGGCATCCAACAGGTCGCGCAAAGGCAATTCCCCCTCGCCCTTGCAGATCGCATCGAGCGCCGGGCAGCTTTCGAGCATCAGTTTGTAAGCCGCTGACGGTAACCCGCCGCCGGCAAGCGTGATAATTGCCGGATCGAAATCCTTGCAGACCTTGACGATATCCTGGATGTAGCGATTTGAGGAATTGAACAAGGCGGAGACGCCAACAAATTGCGGGCTGAACCCGCGCAGTCGCGTCCGGATCTCTTCTGCGAAAACCGCCGCGTACTCGCCTTCGAACCTTTGGTCGACCAATTTTTGCAGCGTGATGTTCAAATCAAGCAACTGCATGTCGATTGTCGATCTGCAGCGCGCACTCAGGTAGCTTTCCATTGAAAGAATGCCGTAGGGCATCGTGAATGCGGGCAGAACGGCGGCCCGCGATTTGTTCAAATAGTCGTCGGCATTGAAATAAGGAGGGATAATGAAAAGCAATTTCTTCATCTTGGTCCCAAGCCCTGCCCCGCCGGCGGATAGTCATGGGTACAATGATCCGCCGCGCTTAAGACGACGTTAACCATCGCAATCTGCCGTAGACTTTTCGGCGCACGTTTTTCACCCGAACCATCTGCTGGGTTGCCGACAACGAGGCCAGCGCATCCTGCAATTTGAATGGTGGCGTAAGTATCAGCGAGCCGGTTCGAGCGCGCAGATAAAACCGTCGGTGAGCTTATGGTGGCGGTCATGACGCGTGACGCAACTGATGCCTAACGCGATCGCGAAAATCTTACGCAAGTTTCTCTGTTAGATATTTGCTAACCATGACGCTTGCCCTTGGCGCAATTAGCCGAACAGTGTTTTAGCTCGGCTTTAAGCGAGATTTTCGGCCTCTCACGCGACAACTCATTAACCAAGAACTTTTACGGGCCGTTGGTGGGGCCTATGCGATGAATTTTCCGATCCACTGGATCGATACGTGTAACTGCCAGTACGGCAAATAGACCAGAAAGGTACCTGAGATGTCTGATATTGTTCTTTCCGCAGGCGTGCGGTCGAACCTGTTGCAGTTGCAGCAGACTTCGAACCTGATCGACCAGACGCAAATCCGGCTTTCCACCGGCAAGCGCGTCAATTCGGCTCTCGACAACGCCATCAACTTCTTCACCGCCCAAGGTCTCGACAACCGCGCCAACGACCTGAGTGGCCTGCTGGACTCCATGTCCAACGCCATCAATACAATTCAGGCGGCCAACAACGGCATTACGGCGATCACCAAGCTCGTGCAGTCAGCCCAGGCCCTCACCAGCCAGGCGAAGCAGACCAGCGACTCCACGACGCGCACCAGCCTGGCGTCGCAGTTTGATGCCCTGCTGACCCAGATCGGCCAGCTTGCCGGCGACGCCGGCTTCAATGGCGTCAATCTGCTTGGCGGCGACGACCTGACGGTGAACTTCAACGAAGATGCCACATCAAGCACGTCCATCACCGGTGTGGACTACACAAATGCCAACGCCAGCCCGCTGGGAATCGCCAACTCCGTCAACTGGAGCGCGGCCAATGGCGTCGGCGATACAAACATCGACGACGCTGTTGCCGATCTGACCGCAGCCCTTACCACGTTGCGTTCGGAATCGCAGACACTCGGCGCAAACCTGTCGACCGTGCAGATCCGTCAGGACTTCACGAAGGCGACAATCAACACGCTGCAGACCGGTTCTTCGGACCTCACACTGGCGGACTCCAACGAAGAAGGCGCGAACTTGCTCGCCTTGCAGACTCGCCAGCAGCTATCGACGACAGCTCTGTCGTTGGCGGCACAGGCCGACCAGAACGTGCTGCGATTGTTCCAATAAGTCGTACGAATTTCGACGAAAACGGCGGCCTTCGGGCCGCCGTTTTTTTTGCTCTGTAAGATTATGGTTAGCGAATTATTAATTTTCGGCTTTAACCGTCTGTCAACCCTAATATTTCATTATCACGACCAAGCGATTTGGCCCAATGCGGCAAGGAGTCTGCCATGAGTGACATTGTCCTTTCCCCCGGTGTTCGTTCCAATCTTCTGCAATTGCAGCAGACCTCAGACCTGATTACGCAGACCCAGACCCGCCTTGCGACCGGCAAGCGCGTCAATTCAGCACTCGACAATCCAATCAATTTCTTCACCGCTCAGGGCCTGTCCGTACGCGCCAACGACCTCAATGCCTTGCTCGACGCGATGTCGACGGGCATCGACACCATTCAGGCCGCCAACAACGGCATTACGGCGATCACCAAGCTGGTGCAGTCGGCGCAGGCCCTGGTCAGCCAGGCCAACCAGACCGCCGACACAAACGTACGCGCAACACTGGCGGCCCAATTCAACGCGCTCCTGCCGCAAATTGACCAGCTCGCCGGCGACTCCGGTTTCAACGGCGTCAATCTGCTCGGCGGCAATGATCTTACGATCACGATGAACGAAGATGGGACCTCCACGGTGGTCGTTGGCTCCGTCAATGACACCACGGCCGGCGACCTGGCAATCAACACCTCGGCGAATAACTGGGCGACCGGCACCGATATTGCGGCCGCTGGAACCCAGCTCAGCGCCGCACTCACGACCTTGCGGTCACAGGCCCAGTCGTTGAGCTCAAATCTGTCGACCGTGCAGATCCGCCAGGACTTCACCAAGGCGATGATCAACACGCTCAATAACGGCGCGGACAGTCTCACGCTCGCCGACAGCAACGAGGAAGGCGCCAACCTGCTCGCCCTGCAAACAAGGCAGCAATTGTCGACCACAGCCCTGTCGTTAGCAGCACAGGCTGACCAAAACGTGCTGCGGCTCTTCCAGTAGTCAGACTAGCCTGACGGGGCGGAGGCAGATCGTCCTTCGCCGTGTCAGGCCCAACAGGGAGCCGCACAGAACGGCACACGATGGGTCTCAAGGTCGAGCTGAAAGGGGGCGAGCGTTTCATTCTGGGCGATTGCCTCGTCACGAACGGCAAGCAACGCACCCGGCTTATGATCGAGGGCGACGCGCCCATCTTGCGCGAAAAGGACATCATGACAGCGGCGCAGGCCGATACGCCGGCCAAGCGCGTGTATCTCGCCGTGCAGCTGATGTACACCGCGCGCGACCCACGGCTGCATCACGAAACATATTTCATCCTGATGCGTGATCTGGTGCAGGCTGCGCCCAGCGCATGGGCGCACATCGTGGCCGTGAGCAATCACATCCTGGCAGGTGAAATGTACAAGGCGCTCAAGAGCGCGAAGGCCCTCATTGCCTACGAAAAGGAGCTTATCGATCATGCAACGCGCGGCACAAGCCTACGGCGCGGTCGCCAAACAGACCGCAAATCCGCGTGAGCTGGAAGCGGATCTGCTTCTAAGCGCGGCCGCCCGACTGCAAGCCATTCACGACGGCTGGGACGCCAAGTTTCCCGAGCTGGATGCTGCACTCGTTTATAATCGCAAGCTGTGGTCGATTTTCGTGACCTCGGCGACGAGCCCTGAGAATCCGTTGCCGGCAGGCATTCGGCAAAACGTCGCCAATCTGGGCCTGTTCGTCTTCAATCACACACTGGCGATCATGGCTGATCCGCGGCCTGAGAGCCTCGGCTCGCTGATCAATATCAATCGCGAATTGGCGGCGGGGCTGCTCGGCCGCGCTTGAGCCGCTACGGCAATAATCCGTAGATCAAAAGACCGCGGCACAGCCGCGGTCTTTTAATTTGAGGCGTCGGGCTGTCAGCCTCCTTGAAGTCTGACTACTTGAGGAAGTTAACGAGACTGAGCTGCGAGAGCATCGACGTAACCTGCATCGATGCCTGCATTCGAGTCTGCAGTGTCAGAAGCTGGGCGCCGACGTCTTCGTTCGACACGCCCTCGATCTGCTGAAGAAAGTCGTTCAAGGTCGAGTTGGCTTGCTGATGCCGGTCCTTGGCCGCCTTGAGCGACGTCTGCGCGCTGGCCAGATCGGACTCGATATCGGTGACGGTCTGGGTACCAGGAGCA
The DNA here is from genome assembly GCA_035692045.1 of Pseudolabrys sp. GTDB lineage: Bacteria > Pseudomonadota > Alphaproteobacteria > Rhizobiales > Xanthobacteraceae > Pseudolabrys. The sequence continues at coordinate 30,261 of DASSIJ010000036.1, forward strand.
CCGAGGTTGGCTGTCAGTCTCTGGTCCAGCTCGCTGCTCAGTCCCACTCCGTTTGGATCGGTGGGCGAAATCGTCACGGCCGCAAGCGTCGCGACATTTTGCACAAGCGTCCGCAGGGCATCTTCGTTGGCACGGGCGCCGTATGAAACCGAAAGGGACTGGTCGATCTTTGCCGTGGCGGTCGAACGCGCCGGGTCGGTGCCGGTCTCGCCGGTGTACCAAATCACCGTATTAGCGGCGGTGCCGGCAACCATGCCCGTCGCAGCATAAAACGGCGAAGACCCGCCCACGCGTTGGGGCGGATTATTGGCATCGGCATTGAAGAAATCGCTGGACGCCGCGATCGCGGACGCCGCCGTCAGGGACGTGCCGGCGAGCTTGCCGACTGCCGTGGTGAGCGCTGTCTGGAAACTGCTGGCGGTCTGGCCGGGGGTCGTACCGATCGTGAATTCGTTGGAGCCGGGTGGTGAATCGGTCGTAGCCGTCAGCGTCAGGTTTTCACTCGTACCGTCAGGAAGGTTGAACCGCAAGGTGACTGTTTCACCGGGGTTCGGGGCAGCGGCGGAAAAATCGATGCTCTCGGAAGCGGGCGATCCCGTCGGACCGGAGACGGTGGCACCAGTTACGGTGCTGGTGATCGAAGCCAGCTTGAGGCCGAACGACGTTGCCTGCTCGTCGACTTGCACGGAGTTACCCGATCCGCCGATCGTCAGACGGCCGAGTCCGTCGATGCCGAGATCTGCCTGGTTGCGCTCGAAGATCAGCTGCTTGAGGCCGGCCCGCGCACCATCGCCATTCATAATGTGATCGAGCGTCTCCACCGCCGGCGTATTGGTGGCGCGGCCCGAAAAAAGATAACGATCCCCGGCCTGGGCATTGAGCAGCGCAAGCAATTGATCGAGCGATGACTGTCCGGTTTGCTGCGCAACAAGCGCCCCGCTGCCGTTGCTGACGCCGTTGGCCTGCACCATCGCGGACTTCACCGTGGTGGTGATGTCGATCATGTTGCCCAGCGCGGTATTCATGAGATTTATGCGGGCCATGACGTTGTCGATGGTATTGTCGTATCCGCTGATCGCCGACAACTGCGCGTTCAGGCTGACAGTCACACCTCGGTTGATGCCGAGACCGGCATAGGTGGCCGACTTTTGGCCGGTGCCGAGCTGGCGTTGCAGGTCATCAAATTGCGACCGCATCTGCACCAGCTGCTGCATGATGAGTGCGGATTGTGCCCCGATGGATGAGACGCTCATGCCGTCCTCACATGTTAATCAAGGCATCAAGCATATCCTTCACCGCCGACATGACGCGCGCGTTGGCGGCGTAGGAATTTTGCAACGAAAGCAGGTTCGCCATTTCCTGATCGACGTTGACACCCGACACATCATTGAACCGTTGCTGCAACGAGTTGAGAACGACGTCCTGGCCCTGCTTGAGATTGTTGGCCGAACTCGCTGCCTCGCCCTGCTGACTGATGACCTGGCGTAAGTAGGTCGTGAGCGACCCGGTGAACGGCGCACTGACCGTTCCGATTCCCGTATTTGGCGAAAATGTGAGTGAGGCGTTCGTCAGCTGTTGAAGAATGAAATCCGGCCGGGTGCTGTCGCCGGCCGGCGTACCAGCCTGATAGACGATCAGGCTGGACGGATCGGCGACCACCGAGGGATTGACGGCGATGCGGGCCGCCAGACCGACTCTCTCCGAGCCCGTGCCGGTGATCACGCCGGTATAAGGCGCCGAGCCGTCAGTAAACAGCGGTAGTTCCCCGCTGCCGCCGGTCAGCGAAGTGACTGTCGCGGTCGCCGACATTGAATTTACGTCAACGGTATTGGCGGCTCCGTCATCGAGAATTTGCAGAACCGTTCCCGAATTGGAGGCGGTCATGCCGGTTCCGGTGAGCGCAGCGTTGATCTGAGTGACCACCGAGCCCATGCCACCGGAGAAGTTGATGCCGAAGACGGTATCATTCGCTGTTGCCGTCGCGGTATTGGACAACGGCAAGGCAGAAGGATCATCGACCCGCACCAATGTTATCGTGTGCGGCGTGCTGGTCGCCGTGTCGGTGTAGTTGATGGTGACTGTATTGCCTGCGGACAAGTTGCCAACATCAACGTTGAAGCCATTTTGCGGCGGCGAGGAAACAGGGGCGCCCGCGGTGGTTTTATCGGAAAGCGCCTGAGCCATGCCTGCAGCGAGCGAATCGAGCTGGTTCTGCGCCTGCACGAGATCCTGGTCGCGCATCTGGAGGTAGGCCGCGATCGTACCCGAGCGGATGGCATGGTTCTGAATCAGATCAACCGGTGCGCCTGCCGGCGGGATAAGGGTAATAGTGCCGACGCCACGGAGAGAGGGATTTGCATTCCACGTGGAATTCGGCGTTATCGTGCCCACCGCATCAAAGCTCAGCTGCGCCGCCTGCGCGCCGACGAGCTGCGTCCCATTGCTGGTGAAAATGCTCACCTGGCCGCGGTCGCCCGGAATCACGTTGATATCCATCAACTGCGACAGCTGATCGATATAGGAATCGCGCTGATCCTGCAGCGCCTCGGTCGCGGCGTCGCCGGGAGTCCCTGCAGCAATTTGCCCGTTGAGCGAGGCGATCTGGGTCATCGCCTCGTTGGCTTTGTTGACGGCGTCGGCGATCCCAAGTTCTGCGTTGGCGCGCAGGCTTTGGATGTTGCCACTCAACTGGTTGAGTTGTTGTGTCAACAGCTGCGCGCTATTGACCACCGCGGTACGTGCACCGGGATCATCCGGGCTGGTTGAAAGCACCTGCAAGGCCGACGTAAAGCTGTTGTAGACCGACTCAAGCGAAGTGTCGGCACCAGGTTGACCGTAGATGTCCTGCAGTTGCGAGTACATGTTGGCGCGGGTATCCGCATAGGACGCGCCGGCATTTTCGACACGCAGCTGCCGCTGGATGTACAGGTCAATTTCGCGCTGGATGTCGCTGACCCGGACGCCGATGCTTGCGCTGCCGCCAATCGCGACCTGGTTGACAACCTTGCGCGTATACCCAGGCGTGTCGGCGTTCGCGACGTTGCCCGCGACGATCGAAATACTGGCCTGATTGACCTGTAGACCAGACAGCGCGGTGCTGAGCGCTTGCGTCAGACTCATGTGCCGGTCTCGATCACGTTTCGATCACGCCCTACGCTTGCCGAAAAATCATCGGATCACGTTGAGCAGATCTTGCGACATCTGGTTTGCCGTAGTGATCACCTTGGTGTTCGCGGAATAGGCCTGCTGCGTCACAATCAGTTTTGTGAACTCGGTTGCGATATCCGTGTTCGACGCTTCCAGCGATTGCCCGATGATCTTGCCCGACGAGCCTGTCAGCGCGGGACCGGATTCATTTGTCAATTGATAGGCGCCGCCGTCGAGAGCCTTG
>DASSIJ010000037.1:0-2070 GCA_035692045.1 Pseudolabrys sp.
TCAATTGCGCCGAGAGTTGGTTATAGCCGGTTTGCGGTGGTTCTCACCCGAAGAAACTGGATGTCTGCAGAACATCTATTGTGAGGAACCATCAGAACCGTACATTCCGTGATGGCAACCTGCCTAAATAAAAATTTGTAACGCGGTTACATCAGCTGCTGCGGTGCAACTAGCGATGTCCGCTATGGGTCATTAGCGGACATGTGCGGTGCAAAACGGCATATCCGCTTTGGCCCCGAAAGCGGACATTGATCGACGGCTCAGGAATGTCGCTTTGTGCCATTAGCGGACGTAGTGCCCGCTGAAAAACCGAAGGGGAAAACCTATCGTCAGCCCAGCACGAATTTCGTTTACGCTTGCTCCGTTGGTAATGGCATGGCGAAAGCCAATGTCGAATGAAAGGTTATCCCGTACTTGCCATATCGCGCCGACGAGTGCGGAAATTGTGCGCAATTGGCCGAATTCTTCCTCGTAGAAAAATTCAGCAACGGGGCGCACCGGCCATTTGTAGGGCCCTTCGAGAATAACGCCGGTGAAAAGATCGGCGTGCTGATCGCGCGTGAGCTGACCCTGAATATTCAGGTGTGCCGTGCCCCAATCCCAACGCTGTGAAACGATGCCGGCGATGCTGGCACCAAAGCGCGTATCACCGATACTGTCCGGCAACAGAACCCCGAACTCTGTTGCGATGCGAGCAAAACAAGGCCCGTTGCCGCTCGCAGACGTTTCGTCTATTGAGGACCTACGCGCGCCCGTAGCTCAGCTGGATAGAGCGTTGCCCTCCGAAGGCAAAGGTCGGACGTTCGAATCGTCTCGGGCGCGCCACTTCGCAAATCGCGGTGCCCTACTCCGCCTTGATGCCGGCCGTCTCAATCACTTTCGCCCATTTCGGGATCTCGGCCTGGATGCGGCTGGAGAATTCTTCCGGCGTGCTGTCGATCGTATCGAAGCCCAGGGACGCGAGCTTCTGGGCAGCTTCCGGCTCAACCAGCGCCTTGCCGATCTCGCGATGGAGCAGCTCGATAATGGGCTGCGGCGTGTGGGCAGGAACAAGAACGCCCGATATCGTGTCGGACTCCTGACCGGGCAATCCTGCTTCCGCCATCGTCGGCACGTCGGGCAGCGCCGATGTCCGTTTCGGCGTCGTCACCGCCAATGCGCGCAGCTTTCCTTCCTTAACTTGCGGGACCGCCGGTGTGAGCACGGTGAAGGCAATCGGCGTATGACCGGCGAGCGTCGATTGGACGGCTGGCGCCGCACCGCCGAATGGCACCGACACGAGATCGAGATCCTGCGAATGCCTGAACATTTCGCCGGACAGATGCGACGTGGTGCCGATACCGGAGTGAGCGTAGCTGTACTTGCCGTTATTTGCCTTGAGAAACGCAATCAGCTCTTTGACGTTGCTCGCCGGAATCGATGGGTGAACCAACAACACATTGGGGGTCGCGACCGCCAGAGTCACGGGCGCAAAATCCTTGAGCGGGTCGTACGGAATTTTCGGATAGAGGCTGGGATTGACGATGTAGCTCGTGCTGACGACCATGATGGTGTAGCCATCGGAGGTTGCTCGCGCTCCTGCTCCCATGCCGAGATTTCCACCGGCGCCTGGCTGGTTTTCGACGTAGAACTGCTGACCGAGACTGCGCGAGAGATTTCCTGCGACGATCCGTGCAAAAACATCGGTTGGGCCGCCGGGCGAAAATGGCACGATCACGCGTACGGGCCGCGCCGGATAGGCTTGCGCCTTTGCAGTCCCCGCAATGAACGGCACAGCTACAGCGCCTGCCGTCAGAAACAGAAATCGGCGTCGTCGAAGATCCATGAGTTACCCCCGTCGGTTAGCCCCAACGTGTCCTTTGCGTCAGCTGGTGGGCTTGAGACGAAATAGCGGAAAGAAGGGGCGGCTTATGTCACGACGAAGCGCGACTTGGCATCGTCCGAACGGATGATATCGGGAAAAATCTGATTGTTGATTGTTGAAGCCCTTCGGCCGGCACTAGTCGGCTACCGCCGTATCGCGAGGCGTCGATATGCGACGCGGCTCCGGCACATAGTCATTGCCGAGCT
>DASSIJ010000038.1:0-4548 GCA_035692045.1 Pseudolabrys sp.
CTGCTGCTCGGCGGCCTGTTGGCCGCGGCGCCGGCGCATGCGCTCGACGGCAGCAAGACCGATGGCACTGTGGGTCCGCCGCCGATGACGCCGATGGAGGCGTTCCGTTCCGGTGCGAACTGGCTCAAGGCCGGCGAAACCGTCAAGGCGGTGAACTCGCTCGAATATGCCGCCGAAAAAGGTCACGCGATTGCGCAGTGGAAGCTCGGTCGCATGTACGCCGAAGGTGATGGCGTCGCGCAGAACGATCTCAAGGCGTTCGAATATTTCAGCCGTATCGCCGACAGCCACGCCGACGACAATCCGGACACGCCTCAGTCCCGCTTCGTCGCCAACGCGTTTGTGGCGCTTGGTCACTATTATCTCGAAGGTATCCCGAAGACCGAGATTAAGCCCGATCCCGCGCGCGCCAGAGAGATGTTTGCCTATGCGGCGTCGTATTTCCGCGATCCGGATGCGCAGTACTATCTCGCGCGGCTTTATCTCAATGGCACCGGTGCGCCGCGCGATGCGCGCACCGCGGCGCGCTGGTTCGGCCTCTCGGCCCAGAAAGGCCAGTGCGAGGCGCAGGCGATGCTCGGCGCCATGTTGTTCGAGGGCGATCACGTGCCGCGTCAGGCCGCGCGCGGGCTGATGTGGCTCGCGCTCGCCAAGGACAGCGCGCGCTCCGATCAGGCCTGGATCACGAAGCTCTACGACAGCGCCATGCAGCAGGCGAGCGAAGACGAACGCGCGCTCGCCGCCGTCTATTTGCGCCATTGGCTGGAGACGCGGCGGGAGTAAGCGCCGCGAACATTTTTCGCGCAAAGTTTTCTTGTTATGGCCGGGCATAGCCGTCCGAAGGACGGCGTGCTTTCGCACGCCTATGTCCCGGCCATCCACGTCTTTGGATTAACGCGGCCTCTTAAGACGTGGATGCCCGGCACAAGGCCGGGCATGGCGAATAGGAATTACCGCCCCTCGATATCCAGATCGACATAGACGGGGACGTGGTCGGACGGTTTGTCCCAGCCGCGGACATGGCGGTCGATGCCGGCATCAGTCAATCGATCGGCCGCTTGCGGTGACAGCAACAGGTGATCGATGCGGATGCCGTCGTCCTTCGCCCAGGCGCCGGCCTGATAATCCCAGAAGGTATAAAGGTCGGACGCATCGCTCACCGCGCGGATCGCGTCGGTCAGTCCGAGGTTGACGAGGGCCCGGAATTTTTCGCGCGTCTGCGGCAGGAACAGTGCGTCATTTTTCCACGCGTCAGGCCGTCGCGCATCCAGCGTGGTCGGAATGACATTGTAGTCGCCGGCCAAAAGCATCGGCTCTTCCAGTTTAAGTCGTTCACGTGTGAAATTAATGAGCCTGGTCATCCAATTGAGTTTGTATGCGTATTTGTCCGTCTGCGGCGGGTTGCCATTGGGCAGATAAAGGCTGACCACGCGCAGCGCTCCGGTTTTGGTCGAAACGATCGCCTCCAGAAAACGGGCCTGCACGTCGGCATCGTCGCCGATCAGTCCGGGCGCAACCTCATCGAACGGCAGCTTCGACAGCAGGGCGACGCCGTTGAAGGTCTTCTGGCCATGCACTGCGACGTTGTAGCCGAGCGCCTCCAGCGGCTCGCGCGGAAAGGCCTCGTCAGTGCACTTGACCTCCTGCAGGCACACAATGTCCGGCTGTCGTTCCTTGAGCCACGCCTGGAGGTTGTCCATGCGCTGACGGATTGAATTGACGTTCCAGGTGGCTATTCGCATGGGTTTTTATGCCCGGAGAGGACGAATAATGCAGTATTCACTGTGTTTATCGGCCAGCGCAGGTATATGCACTGGTAAACGTTTATATGCTAGGAAAGCCGTCAACGCGGTCCAAACTGAGAAAGCAAGCCATTCCGCGGGTTAGGGAGCGTTCGGGCAGGCGCACATAAGTCCGGACCGAATTACGGATGATCAAGCGACAATGGCTCATTGGTGGGGCGGCCCTCGCCCTGGTGGGAATTGCCGTGCTTGCGCGCGGCTTTTGGACCACGGACGGGGTGGCGGCGCGGCAGAACGAGGCCCGCCCGGTCCCGGTTGAAACGGCTGTGGCCGGGCGCAAAACCATGCCGGTGCGTCTCACCGCTCTCGGCAACGTAACGCCCGTCGCGAGTGTTGCGATCAAGACGCAGGTCGACACGACCATCACAGAAGTTCATTTCCGCGACGGCGCCTCGGTGCAGAAAGGCGACTTGTTGTTCACGCTGGATTGCCGGCAGATCGAGGCCGACATGAAGCGCGTCCAGGCCATTATCGACGGCGCGCAGTCCACGCTTGAGCAGGCACAGCGGGATGTCGAGCGCTACACCGATCTCGTTGGCAGGAATGCGACGCCCATTGTCACGCTCAACAATGCGCAGACCGCGGTCAACGTGTCCCGGGCAACCGCGGAGTCGAACCGCGCGCAGCTTGACAATCTGAAGGTCCAGCTCAGCTTCTGCTCAATCCGGGCGTCGATTTCTGGCCGCATCAGCATGGCCAACGTGAAAGTCGGCAATTTCGTGCGCCAGGCCGACACCGCGCCGATGGCGACCATCAATCAGATGGTACCCGTCTATGTGAGCTTCACGGTACCGCAGAAAAATCTACCCGATATCCGAAAGGCAATCGCTGCCGAGACCGCGACCGTGGAGGCGATCATTCCCGGCGACGACAAGCGCGCCAGCGGACAGGTCACGATGATCGAGAACAGTGTCGATTCGGCGACCGGCATGGCGATGGTTCGGGCGACCATGCCGAACAAGGACGAACTGCTCTGGCCCGGTACCCTGGTCACCACCGACATGACTTTACGAAATGAGGAGGGCGTCGTGGTGCCCTCGCAAGCCGTGCAGGTCAGCCAGACCGGAACGTTCGTATTCGTCATCAAGGATGGCCTCGCTCAGGTTCAGACCGTGAAGGTCGAGCGTCAGATCGGGTCCGAAAGCGTGATTGCTTCAGGTCTCAGCGGCGGCGAAACCGTCGTCACCGAGGGACAGTTGCTGCTGTCGAGCGGCTCTCGCGTCAACATCCGCACGCCCAAGGTCGCGGGTAGCTGAGCATGAATATCTCGGAAACCTGTATTCGCCGCCCGGTGCTGACGACGCTGATGACGGCGTCGTTGATCGTTTTCGGCATTTTCGCCTATCGGCTGCTGCCGGTGGCGGCCTTGCCGGCCGTGGATTTCCCGACCATCCAGATCACGGCGCAATTTCCCGGCGCCAGCCCGGAAACAATGGCGTCGTCGGTTGCATCGCCGATCGAGCGCCAGCTGTCGACGATCTCCGGCATCACGTCGATGAACTCGTCATCCTCCCTTGGATTGGCGCAGATCACGATCCAGTTCGATCTCGGCCGCAATATCGATGGCGCTGCGCTCGATGTGCAGACCGCACTCGCGACTTCAGCGCGCCTGCTGCCGATCGAAATGACGATACCTCCGTCGTTCCGCAAGGTGAATCCGGGCGATTTTCCTGTGATCTATGTGAGCTTGCGCTCCGACACCGTACCGCTATCGACGGTTGACGATTACGCCGAGACCGTTCTGGCGCCGCAGCTATCGCAATTGCCGGGCGTCGCGCAGGTGCTGGTCTATGGCGCGCAGAAGTTCGCCGTTCGCGTTCAGGTCAATCCGATCGAGGCAGCCGCCCGCAATATCTCGCTTGAAGACGTGCGCAGTGTCGTTGCTAAAGCCAATTCAAGCACGCCCGTTGGTGTCCTGACCGGACCGAAGCAGAGTGTGACCCTTGCGGCCACCAGCGCGATGCCGCATGCGGCGGACTATCGCGACGTGGTCGTGGCCTATCGCAATGGCGCCCCGATCAAACTCAACCAGATTGCGCGGGTGATCGACAGCGTCGAAAACGACAAGGTCGCGACCTGGTACAACGATGCACGCTCCGTCGTGCTGGCGGTTCAGCGTCAGCCGGATGCCAATACTGTCCAGGTCGTCGACCTTGTGCGCCAGGCGCTGCCGGCCATGCGCGCGCAGGTGCCGCCTTCGATCCAGATGGAGCCTTTGTTCGACCGCTCGCTCTCCATTCGCGCGGCGGTAACGGACGTGCAGGAGACATTGGCGATTGCGATCACGCTCGTCATCATGGTGATCTTCCTGTTCCTGCGGAAAGTCTCGGCCACCATCATTCCGGCGCTGGCCGTGCCGGTGTCGCTGGTGGGCACTTTCGCCGCGATGTACGCGTTCGGCTTCTCCATCAATAACATGACGCTGCTCGCGCTCACCTTGTCCGTCGGCTTCGTCGTCGACGACGCCATCGTGATGCTCGAAAACATCGTGCGTCACATTGAAGGCGGCATGCGACCGTTCGAGGCGGCGCTGAAAGGCTCGCGCGAGATCGGCTTCACCATCGTGTCGATCACTTTCTCGCTGATCGCGGTGTTTATACCGGTGCTGCTGATGGGCGGCATGGTCGGCCGGGTGTTCCGCGAGTTCGCGGTGTCGATCGCGGTCGCAATCGTGGTGTCGGGCTTCGTTTCGCTCACGCTGACGCCGATGCTGTGCGCGCGCGTTCTCGGCAGCCATCATCCGGAG
>DASSIJ010000039.1:0-2995 GCA_035692045.1 Pseudolabrys sp.
GAGCCGGCGGCGCGGTGAGAATATGCCGGGGGTATCGACGAAAATGAGTTGCGACTGTCCTTCGACGGCAATGCCGCGGATCAGCGCCCGCGTCGTCTGGACCTTGTGCGAGATGATGCTGACCTTGGAGCCGACCAGGCCATTGAGCAATGTCGATTTGCCGGCATTCGGGGCGCCGATCAGCGCGACGAAGCCACAGCTCGTATTGCCATCTTGCGTATGAACGTCAGCCATCAAGTTTGTCCACCGCCACGCCGACGCGTGTAAGCATCGCGGCGGCGGCGGCTTGTTCGGCCGCGCGCTTTGAGCTGCCGAGCCCTTCTGCCGGCGGCCGATCGGGCAGCACCACCGCAACGCGGAACTCCGGATCGTGATGCGGACCCGTGCGCGCAAGCTCACGATAGGCCGGCGTTGGCAGGCCACGCGCCTGCGCCCATTCCTGCAACATTGTTTTGGGGTCACGCAACGGACGCAGCGGCTTGATCATGCGCTCTTTCCAGAAACGCTCGATCAGCTCCTCGGCCGCTTTGTAACCGCCGTCGATAAAGGCGGCGCCCACCAGCGCCTCGCAGACATCGGCCAGAATGGTGGTGCGACGGCGCCCGCCGGCGTGCGATTCCGAATTGCCGAGCTTGAGGGCCGGCCCGAGGTCCATTGCGCGCGCGACTTCCGCACACGTTTCCTTGCGCACAAGATCGGCCAGCCTCCGGGAAAGCTCGCCTTCGTTCGCCTTCGGGAAGGCGCGGTAAAGCATGTCGGAGATGACAAGGCCAAGCACGTGGTCGCCGAGAAACTCCAGCCGCTGATAGCTGGCCGCGCGATTGCCTCCCGCCAGGGCGGAAATGTGCGTCAGTGCCCGTTCGAGCAAGTCCTTATCGGCAAATTTATAGCCGATCCTGCTTTCGAGCCCCGTCCTGTCCTTGGCCTTGCGGCTCATCTGACGATCGTGAACAGCCTGCCCCAGCGCACGGACACTGGCCAACGCCAGAACTGCCAGGCGCGCTCGCCCTCAAAGACCGAGAAGAAGATGATTTGCGCCTTGCCCACGATATTCTCGAACGGCACCATTCCGACCTGACTGAAACGGCTGTCAGTGGAATTGTCGCGATTGTCACCCATCATGAAGTAGTGGTCCGCCGGCACAGTATAGACCTGGGTGTTGTCGGCAAAACCATTGTCGACCAGATCAAGCGCAAAATAGCTCACGCCGTTCGGCAATGTTTCCTTCCAGCGTTTGACCGGCGCGTCCCGCGTGCCTTCTTCCGTTTCAATGAAGTCGGACGCGCGTTCACGCTTGAGCGGCACGCCATTGATGTTGACCACGCCGTCGATGACCTGGATCTTGTCGCCCGGCAGACCGATCACGCGCTTGATGTAATCGGTCGACGGATCCTTTGGCAGTCGAAACACCACCACATCGCCGCGTTGTGGCAACCAGTCGCTCGGGAGGCGTCCCGCGAACAGTGGCGGTGACAGCGGCAACGAATACTTGCTGTAGCCGTAGCTGTATTTCGAGACAAAAAGGTAGTCGCCGACCAGCAGCGTCGCCTTCATTGAGCCGGAGGGAATATTGAACGGCTGGAACAGGAAGGTCCGGATGACCAGCGCGATGATCAGCGCGTGAATGATCACGCGTACCGTTTCGGCTACGCCGCCCTCTTTTCGTTTTGTTCCGGATGTCACACTCATCGGCCTTTCGTCCCATCAAATGGCATGCGCTCCCCGGCGACCTTGTAGCGGCTGCGATCCTGCCAGGCAATCAACAAGGTCATGTTGCAAACGTTTGTTCTGAATGAGGTTATTGCTCTCAACGCGAGCCCGCCTGGGTCGTTGCCGGCACGGCAGAGATAATGACGATCGCCTGTGCGGTCGGTCCTTCATCGGTCAGTGAGACATCGATCCGGGCTTCGCAGCCGGGCGGCGTGATCGATTGCAGCCGTACGAGTGCACCACCGGTCAGCTTCATCGTGGGTCGCCCGCCCGCCAGGTTGACCACACCCATATCGCGCCAGAACACCCCTCGGCGGAGGCCGGTGCCGAGAGCTTTGGCGCAGGCTTCTTTTGCAGCAAACCGCTTTGCGTAGGTTTCGGCTGAGTTCACACGGCGCTCGGCTTTGGCACGCTCGGTTGCCGTGAAGATACGGCCAAGGAAACGCTCGCCATGGCGTTCGATCACGCTGGCGATCCTTCGTACGTCGACGATATCCGAGCCAAGCCCAAGGATCATGCGGTTTCCTTGCGCGCCTTGTTCCGGCCACGTTCCATGGCCGCACGCATGAATTTCACGCTCTCGGCCAGGCCCTCGAAGACCGCCTCGCCGATCAGAAAATGACCGATGTTGAGCTCAACCACTTGCGGTAATGCGGCGATCGTCTCTGCGGAGGCATAGTCGAGACCGTGGCCCGCATGGACTTCCAGGCCCACGCTTGCGGCGAGCAGCGCGCCATCGCGAATAAGCTGCCACTCAGCGGCGGCTTCCTTGGTCCGACCTTCGGTGAGCGCGTCGCACCAGGAGCCCGTATGGATTTCGATCACCGGCGCGCCGAGTTCAGCCGCCATCTCGATTTGCGCCGGCGCCGCTCCAATGAACAGGGAAACCTTGACGCCGGCGTGCTTGAGTTCGTGCACCACCGGGGCAAGCTGGCTGCGCTGCCGGACGACATCGAGACCGCCTTCGGTCGTGCGTTCCGTGCGCTTTTCCGGCACAAGGCAGACTGCGTGTGGCCTGGTCTTGAGTACGATCGCGACCATTTCCTCGGTCGCCGCCATCTCGAAATTGAGCGGCTTGTCGATCTCCGCTTTCAGCCGCGCCATGTCATCATCGCGAATATGACGACGATCCTCGCGCAGATGAGCGGTTATTCCGTCGCAGCCGGCCGCGATCGCAACCTTGGCCGCTCGCACGGGATCCGGATGACGGCCACCACGTGCGTTGCGAATGGTGGCAACGTGGTCGACATTGACGCCCAGGCGAAGACGATTCATGCGCTAGCCA
>DASSIJ010000040.1:0-4818 GCA_035692045.1 Pseudolabrys sp.
TGGCGCCTTCGAGTCATTCGAGAGGCTCGCGATGTAAACGGCCATCGCCTGAACATTCTCCCGCGAGGCTTGACTCAAATTCTTCGCGACATCAGCCATGGGACCTGCTGCCGCGCCGTGCATTTTGTGCCATCCGGTAGAGAGATATTCGGCAAGCTGGTCGACACTCCATTTATTCGGGGTGAAAGTTGACGAATTCAAAGACGGTCCGCGCCAACCCTCCACCACGGCGCCTGCGTAGGCGCTATTCTTTTTCTCGGCACCGAACAAATTCCGCGGCGTGTGACACGAGCCGCAGTGGCCGAGTCCTTCGACGAGATAGCGGCCGCGGTTCCATTCGGGGCTCTGGCTGTTGTCGGGTTCGAGGCTGCCCTGCTTGAGGAAGAGGATTTTCCAGCCCGCAAGAAGAAGACGGATGTTGAACGGGAATTTTAGGTCGTTCGGGGGGACCGTGCTGCGCACGGCCTGCTGGCTCATCAGGAACGCATAGAGTGCGTGAATGTCTTGGTCAGTCGCGTGTGTGAAATGGTCATACGGGAAAGCCGGATAAAGAGGGCGTCCCTCGCGATCGACGCCTTCATGCATAGCGCGGCGGAAAGCTTCTTCCGACCATTTGCCGATGCCGGTTTCGGGATCGGGCGTGATATTGCTCGAGTAGATCGTGCCGTATGGACTCGCGTCGAGCGCGCGGCCGCCAGCATATGGCGCACCGGATTTCGTGGTGTGGCAATCGCTGCAGTTGCCTATCGTTGCGAGTTCAGCGCCCAGGCGGATCGTTTTCGCATCGGCGACCGGTTTTGCGCCGGGCGAAATCGGTTCGATGGCTGAGCGCCATGACCAGGCCAAACCCGCCAAGACCAGCAGGATACCGATGGAAAGAGTACCAATAAGAACAGCACGTAAACGCATCTGGCCGCTCTCCCGCGTCAAAGACCAGGCGTCTCACGAAAAGCTTACATCCTTTCCAACACTCGCCAATACAAATAAATGCCGCATAAAATCCGTTTGCCGAGGCAAATACGTCAACATTGCTGCTTATTCAGCACGGGACAGAGGTGCAAGAATTTTCGCTGTTCGCCTTGGCTTCAGCCCCGTTGCCGCATTTGCCCTTTTTAGCACGACTAGGGAGACCCACTCCCCGGTTACTGGCATTTACGCGGTTTGCTTCGACTACGACGAAAAAGGTGAGGAGGAAAACAATTATGCAAAGGACTTCACGCTCGATCATTCAGGCGATGCTTTTCTCTGTTGCCATCCTGATTTCTGGCTCCCACTACAATGCTGCTCAAGCGCAAGACAGTCCGAAACAACACAGAATGGCTGTGGCGTGTGGCAAGGAATTGAGAAAGCAGTGCAGCGGCGGCGCAGTGGCCGGTGTCCAGTTAGGATTGGGCACAAGCAGCGTTCTCTCGTGCTTCCAAAAAGCGCAAGGAAAACTTCCCGCAAGATGCGCTGCATTGGCGAACAATGTTGTGCGCACGTGTAATGCCGATGCAGGGCGTGTTTGCCAGGGCGTCGTCGCAGGTCCCGACGGTAATATTGTCGGATGCCTGACAATGGCCAGGAATATGGTTTCCTCGCAATGCAATGCGGCTCTCGATGCCGCTTTCCTGCGCTAGCAGTGCGAAACGGCGACTAAGACACGGAGGGAAGTCGTGGAAAAGACCAGGAGGCGCCTCCTTCAGGGCCTGGCGGCAACAGGTTTTGCCGCGGGAATGGGTACGCTGGCAGATGCAAGAGCCCAGGGCGTGCAGCCCGATCTAATTCTTCGCAACGGTCAATTCACGACGCTCGACCGAAGTAATCCCCAAGCAGACGCTGTTGCAATCAAAGACGGGCGCTTCATGGCCGTAGGCTCGCAGCGAGAAATTATGGCGCTCGCCGGAAGCGGGAGCAAAGTGATTGACCTGAAAGGTCGGCGCGTCATCCCTGGCCTGATCGACAGTCACATGCACATCATCCGCGGCGGGCTCAACTACAACATGGAGCTGCGCTGGGATGGCGTGCGATCGCTTGCCGATGCGATGCGGATGCTCAAGGAGCAGGTTGGGCGCACGCCTGCTCCGCAATGGGTCCGCGTCGTGGGCGGCTTCACCGCACATCAGTTTGCCGAGAAGCGGTTGCCGACCTTGGACGAGGTCAATGCGCTCGCTCCAGACACTCCCGTGTTCCTGTTGCATCTCTACGACCGGGCACTGCTCAACCGAGCCGCCGTGCGGGCTATCGGCTACACCAAGGACACGCCGGACTTCCCGGGCGGAGAGATCGTGCGCGACCCGAGCGGCGAACCGACCGGACTCCTGATTGCGAAGCCGAATGCAACCATCCTGTACGCCACGCTCGCCAAGGGGCCCAAGCTACCTCCCGAGTATCAGAAGAACTCAACTCGGCACTTTATGCGCGAGGTAAATCGCCTTGGCTTGACCGGCGTGATTGACGCCGGTGGCGGTTTCCAGAACTACCCCGAGGATTATCGGATCATCGAGGAGCTGCACCGCGACGGCCAGCTCACGGTGCGCGTCGCTTACAACCTGTTTACTCAGAAGCCGAAACAGGAGCTGCAAGATTTCGAGACCTGGGCCAAGCAAGTGCGGCCAGGCCAAGGCGATGACACATATCGCAACAACGGTGGTGGTGAGAATCTGGTTTATAGCGCGGCGGACTATGAGGACTTCCAGGTTGAACGCCCCGACATGCCGCCAAACATGGAGGCAGACCTCGAGCAGGTGATCCGGCTTCTGGCCACGAACCGCTGGCCGTGGCGCATGCATGCCACCTACAACGAGACCATTACGCGTGCGTTAAACGTGTTCGAGCAGGTCAATCGTGAGGTTCCATTTAACGGCCTGCATTGGCTGTTCGATCATTGCGAGACCATCGACGACCGCAACATCGAGCGGATCGCCAAGCTTGGCGGAGGCATCGCGATCCAGCACCGCATGGCCTACCAGGGTGAGTATTTCGTCGCGCGTTACGGTGCCGAGAAGGCTGAACGTACGCCGCCAATTCGGCGGATGCTGGAGATGGGAGTCCCGGTCGGCGCTGGCACCGACGCAACGCGCGTCGCGTCGTACAACCCGTGGGTGTCACTCTCCTGGCTGGTGACCGGCCGCACCCTTGGTGGAATGCAACTCTATCCGGCCGCTAACCAGCTGGATCGCGAGACGGCATTGCGCCTCTGGACTGAATCGAACACTTGGTTTTCCACCGAGGTTGGCAAGAAGGGTCAGATCAAAGCAGGACAGCTCGCGGATCTCGCAGTTCTCTCCGACGACTATTTCTCGGTTCCCGGGGAGGCTATCCAGGACATCACATCTGTGCTGACGCTCGTTGGGGGCAACGTGGTTTATGGCGACGCCGATTTCAAGGATTTGGCGCCGCCACTGCCGCCGGCGATGCCTGACTGGTCCCCGACACGCACTTTCGGCGGCTATCAGAAGAGGGCGGGCGTAGACCAGCAGCGCAGATACGCGTTCGCGGCCGCTTGCGGATGCGGTACCGCCTGTGGCGTGCATGGGCACGCGCATGCATGGGGATTGAACGCGCCGACCGACGACCGCGCCTTTTGGGGCGCGCTTGGCTGCTCTTGCTGGGCGGTGTGATATGGGCGCCATCGAGAACATTGCAGCGCGATTTGCTACACCACTGGTCCATTGGGTCGCTCTGCTCGGTCTGTGCGCGGCCTATCTGCAAGGCGGGATCGTCAAGGCGTTCGATTTCAGCGGCGCAATCGCAGAGATAGAACACTTCGGGCTTGCGCCGGTCGTTCCGATAGCCATCGCCGTGATCGCACTGGAGTTGGGCGCCTCGGTCATGATCCTCACAGGCTTCTATCGGTGGCTCGCAGCCCTGGCGCTCGGAGGTTTTACACTGATGGCAACCTTGATCGCCCTCCGCTTCTGGGATCTGCCCGCGGGCCACGAGCGGTTCATGGCCGCGAATGCTTTCTTCGAGCATCTCGGGCTAGTTGGTGGCTTTCTGCTTGTCGCATGGCATGACCTCTCGGATGCGCGTCGCGTGAAGAAATCGTGAGGGAGTCAGGCTGACTTTCGGCATGACGCATGCTGTGATTTGATCAAGCGGACTATCCGGCCCACGCAACCGTGCGAGCCGAGATATCACCTCAAGGAAAGGATCAGGAAATGGCACACATTCTTCCGAGTGGCGGTGGCAAGGCCTTAATCAATGTCGATGACACGGTCCTGCTGTTGCTGGATCATCAGACCGGCCTGTTCCAGACCGTGAAGGACATCAGTGTCGCCGAGCTGCGCGCCAACGTGATCGCGCTCGCCCGCATCGCCACACTTCTGAAGATCCCGGTCATCACGACCGCATCGGTCCCGGACGGGCCGAATGGACCGATAATGCCGGAGATCGCCGAGTTCGCTCCCCATGCGCTCTATGTACCGCGCCAAGGTGAGGTCAACGCATGGGACAATGAGGCCTACGTCAAGGCAGTTCGCGAGACTGGCAAGAAGACGCTCATCATGGCCGGCGTCTGGACCGGCGTCTGCGTCATGTTCCCGGCGCTCGATGCCAAGGCCGCAGGCTTCAACGTCTATGCAGTGATGGATGCCTCCGGCGATCCTACTGAGTTTGTGTCGCGCACGACGCTCGCGCGCTTCACCCAAGCCGGGATCGTGCCGACCTCGACGAACGTGGTAATCTGCGAACTCCACCGCACCTGGCGGCGTCCGGAGGCGGCGGAAATCGCCGAGATCTACACCGTGGCCACGCCGAACTACAGGGCAGTCATGGAGAGCTACCAGAACGCAAAGCGAGTCGGGTCGGACAAGCAGGCGGCCTGACGCAAGGTTT
>DASSIJ010000041.1:0-7440 GCA_035692045.1 Pseudolabrys sp.
GCAAGCACCGGGCTCGTCAGGCTGAGGCCCGCTACAACCACCGGCGCGAACAATGCTGAGCGAAACATGGGCAGTCCCCTCCTTCTGATATGACGACGGCCCGTCGGACCGGGCTTCTGGCCGGGGCAGCCTTCATGCCGCCCCCATTGATCCGACCTTGCAAATCTGCCCGGACGAGGTCAATAACCAAAACGTGCGGCAAACTTAACATGATGCTTTTGTTCCGACCCCCGCGTGGCCGCGCGACCGCCTCCATCTCCGCTAGGCAACGCGCTGACTCCCGGTGGACAATGGGTCTGGAACACCGTCGGCTCGACGATATCGAGCGACGGTCTTCGATTTTCAGGATATCGACCTCGATCAGAAGCCACCTCTTCGGCTGAACAGTTTGACCCCGACTGAAGCCTCGGCGTGCTTCATGACCCGGCTGATGCCGGGCGATGAAACGTTTAACAACCGGGCCGCACCGCCGACAGTGCCGGTTACCATGATCGCGCGGATCACTTCGATTTGGCGCAGAGTAAGCATCAATCGCTCATGCTCCGGATTTCCAATTCATTAATGACCCGACCGAGGGCTCCAACAATACTTTTACCGGCAGTTAACAGAACCGGGTGAATTGCAGTTTTCCGCCCACATCAGCCCTAACAGGTTCGGTAAAACGAAAGCGAATAGCAAGCTTTGTCGCCTAGCGTCCGGGCGGAAAAGCCTAATGGACAGGACGCTTTAAGGGACTTCTATTGTGCCGGCTGTGGTTCGCCCACGCGCTTCCGATGTGCGGCAATACACCAGTTGGGATCGCGCTCGTCTGAGCGTGGTGGTCCCAATTGGCGTTATCGTCGCCGTCGCAATTGTTTGCATCGTCGTCGCGGTGCTGTCGTCTGCCCAGCGTGCAGACGTGGTCGCTGTCGATCATGAAAAGCAATTGTTCTCGCGTGCGATCACCAACTACGGCGAGCGCGTGCTGCGCGAAGTGGAAAGTGTTGCCTCCTCGGAAGGAGCGACTCAAAATATCCGCCGCGTTTTCGATCCTGCGTGGGCCAGGCAGCGGGTCGGTATCTGGCTGGAGACCTATTTCGATCACGACTACATCTTTATTTTTGACCGCAAGGACGACCTGGCCTTTTCGATGGTCGGCCACAAGCCGGCCGATATGAAATGGCTTGAAGACGCCCGCCCTGGCCTCATTTCAGTGATCGACTACATGCGCGGACGCGATCCAGACCTGAGGGATGCGTTCCGTCTCAATCAGGCCACTGTGGCCAACGGCAATGCACACCTGCAGATCGCAGCCATCCGGCGCCTGATGGGACGGCCGGCGGTGATCGCTGCGGTTGCGGTCGGGCCGACCGATGGCGTCCACGCTTCGCCCGATAGCGTTGCGCCGGTCATCATGTCGGTGAAATTCATCGACGAAGGCGCGCTCGCGCGTATCGCTACGCAATTGCGGCTGACCAATCTGCGCAGGATCGAACAGGATCCAATACCGACCGGCGATCTCGCCTTTGACGTGAACGGTCCGGATGGCAACGCCATTGTGCGCTTTGCCTGGACTCCGAAACAGCCCGGCGCCGAGATCGTGCACAACGTGGTGCCTTTCATCGCTGTCGCGATCACCGGCTTCGCGCTGCTTGCCGCTTTCGTCTTGCGTTACATGCGCCGCACCGCCGCGGCGATTGCGGCCGGTGAATCGCGGCTGCGTCATCTCGCCATGCACGATCCGCTCTGCGGCCTTCCCAATCGCATCTTTTTCGGTGAACGGCTGGAAGCGGTGATTGAGGAAGTTCGCGGCGGCACCGCGCCGGCGGCCGTGTTCTACATCGACCTCGATCACTTCAAGGACGTGAACGATACGCTCGGCCATCATGTCGGCGACGAGCTTATCCGCAATGTGACCCTGCGGCTTTCGCACACGCTGCGCAGTGGCGATCTGGTGGCGCGCCTTGGTGGCGACGAGTTCGCGGTGATCTCCTCGATCGCTGGCGACAGCGAAGAAATGATGGGGCTCGCGCAACGCATTATCGCAGCAATATGTGCGCCCTATGTCATCAACAGCCAGAATATCATCATCGGCGCCTCGATGGGCATCGCGATGATCGACCACAAATGCGGAACCGCGACCGACATCATGCGCTACGCAGACATGGCGCTGTACCGTGCCAAGAACGAGGGACGTAATCGCGCATGCATCTATGACGCGGCAATGGATGCTGATCTGTCCAGCCGCAAGCTGCTTGAAGCTGACCTGCGCGAAGCAATCGACAATGACCGCCTGCAACTCGTTTATCAGCCGGTCGTCAACAAGAGCGGCGAGGCGGTCATCGGCGTCGAGGCTCTCTGCCGCTGGACACACCCAACCCGCGGCGAGATCCCCCCGAGCGAATTCATCGCCATCGCAGAGCACAGCGGATTGATCATCGACCTCGGCAACTGGGTCCTTCGCCGCGCCTGCATCGACGGCAAGGCTTGGCCGGACCTGATGGTCGCCGTCAACGTGTCGTCGCTGCAATTCCGCCGCATCGACTTCGTCGAGGTCGTCGAGCGAATCCTGCGCGAGACCCAATTCGATCCGGCACGGCTCGAACTGGAACTGACCGAAAGCGTGCTGCTCGGCAACGTCGACACCGCCGAGGTCGCGATGCTGCGGCTCAAGGCGCTGGGCGTCCGGCTTGCGCTCGACGATTTCGGCACCGGCTATTCCAGCTTGCTCTATTTGCGCCGTTTCCCGTTCGACAAGCTCAAGATCGACCGCAGTTTCGTACGCTCGATCGAAAAGGCGGCCGACGCCGCAGCCATCGTCCACGCGATCGTCAGTCTTGGCCGCGGCCTTGGCATGAAGGTGACCGCCGAGGGCGTGGAGACCGCCGACCAGCAGCTCTTCCTGCGCGCCGCGGGCGTTCATTCCATGCAAGGCTTTCGCTTCGGCAGGCCGGTGACCGTCGCAGAGATCACCGCCCGCCTCCAGTCGCCGAATGCCTTCGAGCTCATCGAAGTGCCTCTCGCGAGCTGATCCTGTTTTCCGCCATAGCTGACGTGCTGCGCTGCCGGTGGTAGCGTGCGCGCGTTTTCACAGTGTGCGGGTCCCTGACAATTCCCGCCGGGAAAGGAAAATCCGATGGCTGCGTCTGCAAAAATTGCGTTGGTGACGGGGGCTGGAACAGGTGTTGGCCGTGCGGTCGCGATTGCGCTCGCCAAGGCCGGCTACAATCCTGTGCTGGCCGGCCGCCGCAAGGAGATGCTCGACAAGGTCGCCGGCGAGATCAATGCCACGGGGGCGCAGGCGTTGGCCGTGCCGACAGACGTCTCGAAGCGCGATTCAATCGTTTCGCTTTTCGCAACTGTGAAATCTACCTTCGGGCGGCTCGACGTACTTTTCAATAACGCCGGCATCGGCGCGCCGCCGGTGCCGCTGGAGGATTTGCCGTTTGAGACCTGGCAGAATGTCGTCGCAACCAACCTGACTGGCATGTTCCTGTGCACCCAGGAAGCCATCAAGATCATGAAAAGCCAGTCACCGCGCGGCGGCCGTATCATCAACAACGGCTCGATCTCGGCGCACGCGCCGCGGCCTTATTCTGTCGCCTACACCTCGACCAAGCACGCGGTCACGGGGCTTACCAAATCGACTTCGCTCGATTGCCGGCAATACGACATCTGTTGCGGGCAGGTCGATATCGGCAATGCGATCACGCCGCTCACCGAACGCATGGCGACTGGCGAAGGCGTGTTGCAGCCCGACGGCCGCAAGATGATGGAGCCGCGCATGGAAGCCGACCATGTCGGCAACGCCGTGGTCTATATGGCGAGCCTGCCACTCGATACGAACGTGCTTTTCATGACGGTCATGGCCAACAAGATGCCGTTCGTCGGGCGAGGCTAGCGCATGATCTCCAAAAGCGGGAACCGGTTTTCGGACCAGATCATCCGCAAAGGAAAGAACTGAATGGAAGCACTCCACGAGTGGCATGAATTTTACATCCTGCTCGGCACCGCCGGCGCGACGTTGCTCGCGCTGTTATTTGTCGCCGTGTCGCTCGGCACCGGTTTTCTCAACAGCAAAGATCAACAGGGGACTCGTACATTTATGAGTCCCGTGGTGATCCACTTCACCAGCGTGTTTTTCCTCTCCGCGGTGTGCCTGGTGCCCTCGCATGGGCCAGTTTTCTTCGCGGTCCTGATCGCGGGGACCGCGGTCGTCGGCGTTGTGGTGTCGATCGTCATCTCCGTATGGGTCGTGCGCACCGAATTGACGTATTATTTGCCGGACTATTTCGCCTATGGATTGCTGCCGGTCGGTGCCTATCTGGCGTTACTGGTCGCAAGCATCATGATTTATCTCGGACGAGACTACGCGCTTGAAGTGCTGGCCGGCGGATTGCTGATGCTTGCCGTCGTCAACGTCCGCAATGCCTGGGATCTCACGTTGTCGATGGTCCGCCGCCATGCCGGCCAACGACCGTCAAGTTAGTCGACCTTACTCACCGTTACCTCGACTCCGGTTTTCACCTTGGACAGCACCTTGACGGTGCCGACGGCCTTGGCAAACACATTGCAGGGACTGGCGAGCCGGGTCTCCTCGCCCTTCGAAATTGGGGTGCGGCCAAAACCGATCGCGATCGCCGGCCCTTGCGGCCAGTAGGCGATTTCCCCGGGGATGATCACTGCACGCGCATCAGCCTCGCGCGGTACATTCACCGGCACATCAAAATAGACTTCCTCGCCCCAGGTGAGCACCGCCGAGGAAATTGGCAACGCTGCGGCGATGGCCCTGGCGGTGGGAGTATCGAGCAATTCGGCGTCGAGCTTGAGCGCACCGAAATCAAAGCGTATGCGGGCCATGCGACATCCCTGAAATCCCGGCGGTGCTCATTTTCATGAGCATAGAGGCATTGACAAGCGAGATCACGTGGACGCGGTGCCGGCTGGCAGCCGAAGTGTGAAGCAATTTCTCTTTCCCTCTCCCATCGGACGAGAGATTCCTGGCGCGATGCCGAGTGGACTCAAATTCAATGCAATCTGAATTCCCCGCTGATCGCCTTAAGCTCCGCTGGCTTGATCAGCTTGGAGTGCGCGACGCGAACAGAATGAAGCGGCCCCTCAAGCTTCTCCTGCCAGAAGGCCAGGAAGCGTTGCAGCTCGGGGAATTCGGGAAATAGATCGTAGTTCTGCCATATGTAGGACTGCAGCAGCCACTGATGATCGGGACGCCTGTACAGGATGTGGGCGGTTGTCAGGCCAAAACCTTTGACCTGCCTGCGGAAGTCTTCCGAAACCATCGCGTCCCTCCTTCGAGTCGGACCCAAAGTTTCCATTTCCGGCAGCCTCCATTGCAAGCCGAAAAGGTAAACAAACTGTTTAAAATCAAGGCACTAGCAGCAAGGACAGCGCCCTGCTAACAGCCTCGACGGCAGGCATCCCCCAGCCGCAACCGATAACGCGATCGGGCCAAATGACGTTTCCATCACATCGGCGTTAACCATTGGGATTACAGGTTTATCCGGAATTGTTGGCACTCATCGAAAATGAGTGCTAAAAAAATTCCCGATCCCCCTTGCGGGCAAAAAAATTGCCACCCATGTGGCGTGAAGGTGCTGGCGGGGGGACCAGTCAGCTACCAAAAAACTTGATCGTCCAATAATTTAGGAGGACTGCCATGAAGTTCCGTCCGCTTCACGACCGCGTCGTCGTCAAGCGCATCGATGCCGAGGAAAAAACTGCCGGAGGCATCATCATTCCCGACACCGCCAAAGAGAAGCCCTCGCAGGGCGAAATCATCGCCGTCGGCCCGGGCGGCCGCGACGAAAGCGGCAAGCTGATCCCGATCGATCTGAAGGTCGGCGACACCGTGCTGTTCGGCAAATGGTCGGGCACCGAAGTGAAGATCGACGGCCAGGATCTCCTGATCATGAAGGAGAGCGACATCATGGGCGTGATCGAGGGCGGCGCCGCCGCCAAGAAGAAGGCCGCCTAAGGCTGCCGACCCGAAATCCAGATCAAAGGAATACGAACAATGGCTGCTAAAGACGTCAAATTTTCCGTCGATGCTCGCGACCGCATGCTCCGCGGCGTCGACATCCTCGCCAATGCGGTGAGGGTTACGCTCGGCCCGAAAGGCCGCAACGTCGTGCTCGACAAATCATTCGGCGCTCCGCGCATCACCAAGGACGGTGTGACGGTCGCAAAGGAAATCGAGCTGGAAGACAAGTTCGAGAACATGGGCGCACAGATGGTGCGCGAAGTGGCGTCACGGACCTCCGATACGGCCGGCGACGGCACCACCACCGCGACCGTTCTGGCCGCGGCGATCGTCCGTGAAGGTTCGAAGGCGGTTGCCGCCGGCATGAACCCGATGGATCTCAAGCGCGGCGTCGACCTCGCGGTCGAAGCCATCGTGGCGGACCTGCAGAAGAACACCAAAAAGGTCACCTCGAACGAAGAGATCGCCCAGGTCGGCACGATTTCGGCCAACGGCGATACCGAGATCGGCAACTTCCTTGCCAAGGCCATGCAGAAGGTCGGCAACGAGGGCGTGATTACGGTCGAGGAAGCAAAGTCTCTCGAGACCGAGCTCGACGTGGTCGAAGGCATGCAGTTTGATCGCGGTTACATCTCCCCCTACTTCATCACCAACGCTGACAAGATGCGGACGGAGATGGAAGATCCCTACATCCTCATCTACGAAAAGAAGCTGTCCGGATTGCAGGAACTGCTGCCGTTGCTTGAGTCGGTAGTGCAGACCGGCAAGCCGCTTCTGATCGTGGCCGAGGACGTCGAGGGCGAGGCGCTTGCCACGCTCGTCGTCAACAAACTGCGCGGCGGCCTCAAGGTCGCGGCGGTGAAGGCGCCGGGCTTCGGCGATCGCCGCAAGGCCATGCTGCAAGACATCGCCATCCTGACGGGCGGCCAGGCGATCAGTGAAGATCTCGGCATCAAGCTCGAGAACGTCACGATCTCCATGCTCGGCCGTGCCAAGAAGGTGATGATCGACAAGGAGAACACCACGATCGTCAACGGCGCCGGCAAGAAGGCCGACATCGAGGCGCGCGTGTCGCAGATCAAGGCGCAGATCGAGGAGACGACCTCCGACTACGATCGCGAAAAGCTGCAGGAGCGGCTGGCGAAGCTCGCCGGCGGCGTTGCCGTGATCCGCGTTGGTGGCGCCACCGAGATCGAGGTGAAGGAGCGCAAGGATCGCGTCGATGACGCGTTGCATGCGACCCGCGCCGCGGTCGAGGAAGGCATCCTGCCGGGCGGCGGCGTCGCCCTGCTGCGTTCGGTCGAGGGACTTAAGCGCATCAAGACCGAAAACGAAGACCAGAAGCACGGCGTCGAGATCGTGCGCAAGGCGATCCAGGCTCCGGCTCGCCAGATCGCGACCAATGCCGGCGCTGACGGCTCGGTCGTTGTCGGCAAGATCATGGAGAAGGATCAGTATTCGTA
>DASSIJ010000042.1:0-2922 GCA_035692045.1 Pseudolabrys sp.
GTCGGCCTTGGCCTTGAGCGCCAGTGCCTTTCGGGCAGCCGGCCGATCGAGACAGCGCGTGAGCCAGGCCTTGAGGTTCGGTATCGCAGAAAGGTCCATGTCGACAGCGCGGCTAATGACCGCGGCGACATTGAGATCGGCAACCGTGAAGTCGTTGCCGAGCAGATATTTTTGCTTGGCCACTGCCGCGTCGAGAACGTTGAACGGGGCCACTAAAACCTTCAGGGCCTCGTTGCGTTTGATGGCATCACGCTCGGACGGCGGCAGGCGGATGGCGTGTAGCGACCAGATGTTGACGCCGCGATCGACCTCGGTGACGGCCCACAAGCTCCATTGCCAAGCGCTTGCCTCACCCTCCAGCGTGCCGGGATAGAGGTTGCTATTGGAGTGCTTCTTGGCGAGATAGAGCGTAATCGCAAGCGACTCGAACAGCACTAAGCCGTTGTCTACGATGAAAGGGAGGCGCCCGTTTGGATTGATAGCGAGAAACTCCGGCGAGCGGGCGCCGGCAGCGCCAATCTCGATCGGCAGGTGCTCGTAGTCGAGCCCGAGCTCATTCGCCATCCAGAGAACTCGGAATGCGCGGGTGCGGGCGATGCCGTAAATGCGCAGGTCGGACAAGCGGTCTCCCAAGTTTTACAGCGGAGCATAGCGGCACCGGCGCTGGTCGAATACCGTCAGCTTTGAATTGTTTCGATTTTCGTCATCAGACGCACTCGTTTTGACCCATAATCAACCTGTCTTGAACCCTGCGACCCCCGGTTGCCGGGTGACGGCCGCGGGGCCTATCCTTCCTTGTGACAAGCAAAATAATGTCGTCCGGGAGGAGATCATGTATTGCCGTGCACTTGTCATTGCCGTCGGTCTGGCGTTCACGTTTCCAGTTTCGGGCGTTGCCTTCGCGCAGACGCCTGCCACCGCTCTGACAGGCCTTGTCAGCTCCGCCGAAAATAACGCGATGGAAGGAGTGCTGGTCAGCGCCAGCAAAACGGGATCGCCCGTCACGATAACGGTGGTGACCGACAAGGGTGGACGCTTTTCCTTCCCGGCGAGCAAACTACCACCGGGTCAATATTCCCTGGGAGTGCGCGCGGTCGGCTATGACCTCGACCCCCACAAGGCAATCGAGATCACAGAACAGAAGACAGCAACAGTCGACCTCCAGTTGCGTGAGACCGAAGATCTCGCTGCGCAACTGTCAAACGGCGAATGGCTGGCAAGCATCCCCGGTACCGACCAACAAAAAAGTCAGCTGCTCAATTGCGTCGGTTGCCACACGCTCGAGCGCATCGTGCGGTCTAAATATGATGCGAATGCCTTTCTGACCCAAGTGCTGCCGCGTATGCAGGGTTATGTGAACCAGAGCATACCTGCGCATCCGCAATTACGCCGTGCCGAGCGTCTCATGGAGGAACGCGGTGATCAGCGCGTCCAGGTCTACCGCGCGGCGGCGGAATATCTCAGCACGATCAATCTCAGCGCCGGTTCGCAATGGAGCTACGCGCTCAAAACATTTGCACGTCCAACCGGCCGGGCGACGCGGGTCATCTACACGGAATACGCTCTGCCGCGCGAGACAATCTCGCCGCATGACGTGATCGTGGATGCGGACGGCATCGTCTGGTATTCGAGCTTCGGCGAGCAGAACCTGGGCAGGCTTGATCCCAAGAGCGGAAAAGTCACCGAATATCCGATTCCAGAACACAAACCGGGCTTTCCGACCGGAGGACTCGGCCTGCGCGCCGACAAGGACGGCAACCTGTGGCTTGGCAATATGTATCAGGCGACAATCGTCAAATTCGACCGCAAGGCGGAGGCATTTCAATTCTGGCCGCTGCCGCCCGAGCAGAACATCGATGCCGCGCAGATCAACATGGTGAGCCCGCAAAGTTCGCATGTCGACGGCAAGGTCTGGGCGCAGAACAACGGCTTTGCCGGCGTGCACCGTCTCGATATCGCCACCGGCAAAATCCAAACGTGGGAGCCGTTCAAGAACGCGCCTAAGGGCGAACCGCACAATATCTACGACGTCATCCCTGACTCCAAAAACAACGTCTATTTCACCGATTTCCGCCACCAGCACATCGGGCGTATCGACGCCGCGACGGGCGAAGTGACATTGTTCGCGGCTCCTACGGCTCGCTCCGCGCCACGGCGCGGAAGCATGGATGCGCAGGATCGCCTCTGGTTTGGCGAGTACCGTGGCGACCGCATCGGAATGTTCGATACAAAAACGGAACAGTTCAAGGAGTGGAAGCTCACCACGCGGTGGGCATCGCCCTATGATGTCATTCTCGACAAAAACGAGAACGCATGGACCGGATCGATGATCACTGATCAAGTGACACGACTAGACACAAAAACCGGTGAGATGGTGGATTATCTGCTGCCGAGGTCTACAAACATTCGGCGCGTTTTCGTAGACAATACGACAACGCCGGTTAGCTTCTGGGTTGGCAGCAATCACGGTGCTTCCATCATCAAAATCGAACCGCTGGACTGACCGACGTACCCATGTCCGCTATTGCACTTAGTGGACATCTGCAAGACAGGCACGGCAAAACACAGGCAAGGGTGCAGAATACAATGAAAAGGCCCGGCGCGAACGCCGGACCTTTCCCAAACCGCACGCATCAAACGCGCCGGGTTGATTTACTCGATGACCTGCACGATGCGGTGGGAGTGTGGATCGACCAGTACGGTGCGGTCGTTTACGACCGTATATCGATAGTTCCTTACGCCGTATTCTGCTGGCACGTCGTAATAGGTGACGCCGGCCGAAGGTAGCTCGGCGCCGACGGCAACATCGCGGTTGTACCTGTAGGAGGACCTTTTTTCCTGCACAACGTAAGTGTGGAATTGCGAACGTCTGTCGTCGGCGATTCCGCCGACAATCGCGCCGCCCACGCCGCCAACAACTGC
>DASSIJ010000043.1:0-5477 GCA_035692045.1 Pseudolabrys sp.
GCAGGACCTGTTGCCTCATGCCGCTTTTGTGTCGCCACACGCGCCCCGTCCCTGCGGGCAAGCGCCAGTCGGACGTGAATGGTTTCCGCTCACGTTCCGCAATCCGGATGAACGTTGGACCGGCGTGAATCAGGCGGCACCAATCCTCGAAAGCTTTCTCGATGCCGAACTCAAGCGACGTGACCTTCCGCCATCCGTGCTGGCTTTGGTCGGTTTCAGCCAGGGGACCATGATGGCCCTTCACGTTGGTTTGCGCCGCGCTATCGCGCCTGCGGGAATCGTCGGCTATTCCGGCATGCTGGTGGTTCCGGAGGACGTCGAATCCGGTGCCTTTGCAGCCGAGATCCGTAGCCGCCCGCCGGTCCTGCTGATTCACGGCGACGCGGATCAGCTGATCCCGGTGCGGGCCCTGTTTCACGCGGCGCAGGGCCTGGCCGCGCTGGACATTCCAGCGGAATGGCACATCTCGGCAGGAATCGGCCATGGCATTGACCAGGAAGGCCTGCGTCAGGGCGGCGAATTCCTTGCCAGGTGCTTTGCGCGCCGCAAATAGCAGGTTTGCGGGTAACTCCCCGTTCTGGCTTCACAATCCTGTCATGCTGCCCTATTACTAGCGCGTCAGCTGCGTGGCGGCAGCGTTCCAAGGAGGTCGAGGAGCGTCGCTTGAACGTGCACGTTTCTTCCGGCGGTTTTCCGGCCCTGGTGCTCAACGCGGATTTTCGGCCGTTGAGCTATTACCCGCTGTCGCTATGGTCGTGGCAGGATGCGATCAAGGCGGTCTTTCTCGAGCGCGTCAACATCGTCGCCAACTACGACCGTGCGGTGCACAGCCCGTCGTTTGAAATGAAGCTGCCGAGCGTCGTATCGCTCAAGACCTTCGTAAAACCTTCGACTCACCCGGCTTTCACCCGGTTCAACGTCTTCCTGCGCGACCGTTTCGCCTGCCAGTATTGCGGCGACCGCGACGATCTGACCTTCGATCATCTGCTGCCGCGCTCGCGCGGCGGCCACACCACCTGGGACAACGTGGTGGCCGCCTGCTCGCCCTGCAATCTGCGCAAAGCCAACCTCACGCCCAACGAAGCAAGGATGTGGCCGTCTCAAATGCCGTTCCAGCCTACCGTGCACCACCTGCACCGAAACGGCCGGCTGTTCCCACCCAACTATCTGCATGAGAGCTGGCTCGACTATCTCTACTGGGATACCGAGCTCGAGCCCTGATCCATCCGGCCTTTTCCGCAGTGGAGTTTGTCATGATCAGAGAGCTGCACTCTCGCCGCAGCGGACGAGAAATTTTGCTCGCGTTGGCCGCCGTGTGCATCGCCAGTGTCGCCGGCGCACAAACGGCACCGGTTTCGGCCGGACCGCCCGACCCGCAACTGATCGAAGATCTGGTCGCTGCCAACCGGATCCTCGCCGATCAGGGACTGCTCGACGGCTGGGGCCACGTCAGTGTTCGGCATAATCGCGACTCCAACCGGTTTCTTATGTCGCGCGGAGTGGCAGCCCAGCTCGTCACCGCCAAAGACATCCTGGAATTTGATCTCGACAGCCGGCCTGTCGATACGCACGGCCTGCCGATGTCGGGCCTGTTCACTGAACGCTACATCCATGGCGAGATCTACAAATTGCGTCCCGATGTGATCGCCATCGTGCACACGCACGCCCCATCCCTCATCCCGTTTGGCGTCACCAAGGTCCCACTGCAACCGATGTATCACCGCTCGGCCTTCATCAGCCTCGGTATTCCGGTTTTTGAAATCCGCGAGCGTGCCGGCATGACCGACATGCTGATCCGCAATGCAACACTGGGCCACAATCTCGCTGAGGCGCTCGGCGATCATCCCGCCGCGCTGATGCGCGGCCACGGCGCGGTGATCACGGGGCCATCGTTGCCGCGCGTGGTGAGCCGCACCATTTTTCTCGCACTCAATGCGACCCTCCAGGCTCAGGCCATGGGCATGGGAGCACCCATCACTTACATGGACCCGGAGGAAGCGCGCAAAATCGAGGAGCGCGAAGGCCATGGGCTTGCCCGCACATGGGAGGGCTGGAAGCAAAAGGTGATGGCGAAGCCCTGAAGCTCACCCGCCGGGAAGCATCCGCTGCAAAACACGGTCGCGACGAATGAAATAATGATAAAGACCGGACACGACGTGCAGGCCGATGAACGTCAACATTACGTAGTAAGCAAGCAGCATGTGCACGTCGCCGGTCCAGCCCCAGCCCGGTGCACGCGTGGCGACCAGCTTCGGAAATTCCAGCCCAAACATCACGATCGGCATGCCGCGCCATGAAGCGTTGATCCATCCCAGTATCGGCAAGACAAGAAGCAGCAAATAGAGCAGCCAGTGAATGATGCGCGCACTCTGGACCTGCCATAGCGGCACACCATCGAGAGGCGCCGGCTCAGCATGGGTTGCACGCCAGGCTAGCCGAATGATTGCGATCACAAGAATGATGACCCCGAATGAAAAATGCAGGCTGATAAGCGTGGTCACCGGCGTGTTGCGACCGATATGCGGCATGAGCCATGCGACTGTGAACTGAGCGGCCAGCAGCACCACGATCAGCCAGTGCAGAGTTTTTGCGGTGGCCGAATAACCTTTGGTCTTGGCCATCTTTCCCTCAAAGCCTTGTTTTTGAACGAAGACTGCCTATATGGGTTTTACCGATGATGTCGAGCTGCAAGGCTCCGTCATCGAGCGGCCACGAAATGCAGTGGGCGACGCCGGATGTACGCGCGCCTGGCAATTCGTGGTCGTCAGTTTTTTTGAGGCAGTTCAAGCCCGAGTCTTCAGCCGCTCTTTGTCATAGCCGGCCACACGCTTGTAGCCCTCCGAAAGGGCAATGAGTTCTTCGCGGCTGATGACGTCATCAATGTTCTTGAACGGCTTGTCGCCGGTGCGGCGATAGACTTCGTGCAGGATCGCGTCGGGTGGCGCCTTGCGGTTCGCCAGAACCACGTCGCTGGTCGCCGGCAGGCGCTTGGCTTCATAAGCCTTCAGCGCCTCAACCGGATCGGCACTGGCGGAAAGCGCATCGGCGAGCGCCCGGCAATCGAGGATGGCTTGGGCCGCACCGTTGGCACCGCGCGGATACATCGGGTGCGCGGCATCGCCCAGTAGTGTCAGGCGTCCAAAGCTCCAGCGTGGCAAAGGATCCTGGTCGACCATCGGGTATTCGAGGATGGCGTCCGAACTCGTAATGAATTGCGGCACGTCGAGCCAGTCGAAATGCCAGTCCGCCATTGCGGGCAGAAAGTCTTCCAGTTTCCCACGCCTGTTCCAGTCGCGCGCCTGGTATTGCGGCGTTTCGATATCGCATACCCAGTTCACGAGCTGACGGCCCTCGGCGTCGACGTTGTTGCGGATCGGATAGATCAAAAGCTTTGCCGGGTGATGCCAGCCGACGCGAATCATGCTGGCGCCCGACAGAAACGGCTTCCAGCGCGTAACACCACGCCACATGTTGATTCCGGAATATTTCGGCGGACCTTCATTCGGGTAAAGCTGCTTGCGCAACACCGAATGAATGCCCTCGGCGCTGATGACAACGCTACCGCGCTTGGATGGCAGCGCCTTGCCGTTGACGTCTTCGAAATGAGCAATTGCTTCCGGCCCGTCATGCTCGACGCGGGTACAGCGCCAACCGGTGATTACTTTGTCTTTCCCGGCGCGCTCTACAAACGCATCGAGCAATACCATCTGCAGATCGCCGCGGTGAATTGAGAATTGCGGAACATCGTAGCCCGCAAAGCGCCCGGCCGGTTCGCTGTAGATGAACTGGCCAAAGCGATTGTAGAAGCAATATTCGCGGGTCGTGACTGCTACCGTGGCGAGCGCATCTTCCAGCCCGAGTGCGCATAACTCGCGCGAGGCATGCGGCAGAATATTGATGCCGACACCGACCGCCTTGAGTTCGGGAGCGGCCTCGAAGATACGGCAGGCAATGCCGGCGCGATGCAGCATCAGGCCCAAGGTCAATCCGCCGATGCCGGCGCCGATTATCAGAACTTCCATGATCACCAACCTTTTCGCGATGGTTCTAGCCGGACCGTCTATGGCGCGCCAGCGAAGCCTGTGCACCCCAGGCGGCGACCGCCGCCAGAAACAGAGACACCAGAACGTCGTAGCCGGCGAGCGAAATTCCGAGGAAACGCCAGGCCGCCTCGTCACAGCGAACGATTCTGATGTCCTGAAGCTGCTTCAACATATTGCTCGCCGAGCCGAGGCTATTGATGGGTCCCGAGCAATCCGCCGGCCCAGGCCAGAATTTCCATTCGACGCCGGCGTGATAGGCGGAAAGCCCCGCGTTCCACAGCATGACAGCTGCGATCACCGCAAAACCCGCGATCATGACTTTGCTCGAGGCGCCGTGATTGGCGCCCAGGCAAAGCAAGGCTGCAAGCGGAATGGACACATAAAAAGCATTACGTTGATCGAGGCAAAGCGGGCAAGGAGGATAACCAAGAACATATTGGAAAAAGAAGACTCCGCAGATCGCCAACGCGCCGACAATCGCCACGATCGCAGCTGCGGCGAGTGGCGGGTCGCGGCGTAGCAGGGCCACATAACTGTTCATCGTATCGAAGGGCCTGTCGATGGATCAGGTGGTGCCGGTGGTCGGGGTCGAACCGACACTCCTTTTGGGAACACGATTTTGAGTCGTGCGCGTCTGCCAATTCCGCCACACCGGCTTTGGGGGGCTAGCTATAGCGTCAAGTTGCTGCGCAGCCAAACAAAAATGCGTGTGCTTTTTTTCAGCAAAAATACACGCTTTGTGCGGAGACAGGCCGCAACGTAACATGGGAAACACGCTTTTCTAGGGAGTCTCCCAGATGAATGAAGAAGCCTTCAACATGTCGTTGCGCAAATTCCTCAAAGTGGTCGGCGTCACCTCACAGCAGGAGATCGAAAAGGCGGTCCGCGCGGCAGTGGCCGACGGCCGGCTGAAGGGGAGCGAAACCATCCAGGCACAGATGGTGCTCACCATCGGCAAGGTTGGTCTCAATCACAAGGTCGACGGCGAGATCGAGCTTGGCTAGCGCATCAGCGCGCCGGCATTCTAGAGCCCGGCGCGCGCCTTTTGATAATAGGACAGATCGAGATATTTCTCGGGCTCCCCAGGCGTGCCGCCCTCATACTGCGCGCGCAGCTTGAGTACGTTCTTGACGCCATCCATATCGATGGCGCCGTCGGGACTGAAATCGTCCTTGGTGTGGTCATAGGCCAGGCTTGCGATGTCCGCCGGCAATTTTAGCCTCTCCGCCAGCAGCACGATGGCTTCATCCTTATTCTTCGGATCGAAACTCCAGCGCCTTCCTTCGATGTAAGCCTCTATATATTTGACCACTGTGTCGGTGTTTGCCTTGCCCCAATCGCGCAACACGAACGCGGACGTTCCCTGATAGGCTCCGAGCGCTGCAGCCGCGGTTCCCATATCCTTGAGTCCCGCCTTCTCGGCACGAACCGAAA
>DASSIJ010000044.1:0-2756 GCA_035692045.1 Pseudolabrys sp.
GCCACCGATTGAACGGCCGTCGAGCGTCGAGCGGATCGCTTCGGCGAGTGCGGAAATCTGATAGGGCTTGCGCAAAATGGGAAGGCCGTGCCGGCTGGCGAGGGCCTTGGAATAGCCACTGGTCAACAGCACCGGAAGCCGCGGGTAACGCTCGTTGATGGATTTGGCCAGTCCCAATCCGTCAAGTTTGCCTGGCAACACCACGTCGGAGAACACCAGATCGACTGCCGTACCGGTGGCGAGAAAGTCCAGTGCCGCCTTGGCATCTTCGACGGCAATGCTGCGGTAGTTGAGCTGCTCGAGCAATGCCACTGCGACGGCCTTCACATCCGGATTGTCCTCGACGACCAGAATGGTCTCACCGCGGCCGGGCGATTGGCCGGCAGGTGTGGTGTCAATTGCGACGACCGGGGCGTGGCTGCGCGGCAAATAGAGAGTCGCCTGCGTTCCCTGGCCGATCTTGCTGCGAACACGGATGGCGCCGCCCGATTGCCGCGCGAAGCCAAAGGCCTGCGAGAGGCCAAGACCGGTTCCCTTGTCGGGACCCTTGGTGGTGAAGAACGGCTCGAAAATCCGCGCCAGAATTTCCGGCTGGATGCCAAACCCCGTATCGCTGATCGTCACCGCGACGAACTCGCCTTTGATTGCCTCGACGGTCTCGGTGCCGTCGAGGGTGACATTTTCTCCCGACAGGATAATGGCGCCACCCTCGGGCATGGCGTCGCGTGCGTTCACCACCAGATTGACGAGCGCCAGTTCGAATTCGGGGATGTCGATCGCGACCGGCCAGACGTCCGGCGGAAACGCGATGCGCAGATCAATCTTGCCGCGCGCCGAGCTCGAGAGCACGTCGCGAAATGCCATGACCGTCTTGCCGGGGTGGACCGTGCGGGGATTCTGCGGCTGGCGGCGAGCGAAGGTCAGCAATTGCCGCGTGAGCGTTTCCCCGCGCGAAGCCGCCGCCAGGATCGCTTCCAGCGAGCGCTTGTTTTTTTGATCCGTCATCCGGCGCATCAGCGCCTGCGCCTGACCGCTCACCACCATCAGCAGATTGTTGAAGTCGTGGGCGACGCCGCCGGTCAGCTGGCCGAGGGCTTCCATCTTTTGCGCCTGCGCGAGTTGCTGGTGCGCGCGGTCGAGCGCTTCCTGCGCATTGCGGCGTTCGGTGATGTCGCGCGTGATCTTGGCAAAACCAACGAGCTTTCCCGTTTCGTCGTGAATCGCGTCGATGACGACGTTCGCCCAGAACACGGTGCCGTCCTTGCGGATGCGCCAGGCCTCGGCCTCGAACGTCCCTGTCGCGGTCGCGATTGCCAGCGAACGGTTCGGCAATCCGGCCTTGCGGTCGTCCGGCGTATAAAATTGCGAGAAATGGCGGCCGATGATCTCCTCCGCCGTGTAGCCTTTGATGCGTTCGGCTCCCGCATTCCAGCTCGATACGATGCCGGTCGGATCGAGCATGTACAGCGCGTAGTCGGTGACGCCGGCGACCAGCGAACGGAATTGACGATCGCTTTCGCGCAGGGCCGCCACCGACTGTTTTTCCGACGAGATATGGCGCCCCGAAACGTAAATCAGGCCGTGGTCGGCCGTCATTGTCCAGGCGATCCATAGCCAGCTGCCGTCGCGGTGACGGAAGCGGTTCTCCATGCGCACAGTTGGCACACCCTGGGCGAGGCGCGCACGGCCGGCGATGGCCCCCGGCCCATCGTCCGGATGGCGCAGCTCGCTTACGTGCATCGATTTGATCTCGTCCTCACTCCAGCCGAGCAGATTGCTCCAGGCCGGATTGACGCTGAGAAAATAGCCCTCGAAATTTCCGACGCCGAGCAGGTCTTCGGACACTTTCCAGATGCGATCCCGTTCGCGCGTGCGCTGTTCCACCTCGGTCTCGAGCCGATCGGTGAGGGTGCGCAGCATTTTCTCGTCACGCACGCGCCTGGTCGTTTCAAAGGTGGTGGCGAGAACGCCGCCGATCCCGTTGGCCGTCGACGGGTCCGGGATCGGGCTGTAGCTGCTCGTAAAGTGCGTGTCCTCGTGAACGCCGTAGCGATGGATCGACCACGGGTGATCTTCGGCAAAGAAGCTGGCGCGCTCACCGCTCAGGATGGCGTTGTTCAGCGGCCCAAGCTCACTGTAGATTTCCGGCCAGATATCGCGCAGCGGTTTTCCCAGCGCGAGCGGGTGCCGGTCGCCTATCAAGGCGGCATAGGCATCGTTGTAGATCATGATCAGATCCGGCCCCCATCGGATGGACATGGGAAAGCCGGATGAGAGGATGAGTTCGACACTCCATTTCAGCGACGGGGACCATTTTTCCGCCCGTCCCAGAGGCGTGGAAGCCCAGTCATGGGCCTGGACGCGCGCCTTCATGCCCGCGTCCGTCACCGGCTCCATGGAATTCCTGGCCTGATCATCGCGCCAATGGCGCATTACTAACCCCCTGCGCGCGACGCGCAAACGCCGGGCGAAGGAAATAGTTCCCCTGGATAGGCGGAAAAGTGCAGTCTATCAGCGGCTAATCAGCGGCCTTTGTTATTCTGGATGAACGTGCCGCTGCGCAGCTCCGCGACGGCCTGCTGCAGTTCGGCCTGAGTGTTCATGACGATCGGGCCATACCACGCGACCGGTTCCTGGATTGGTTTGCCGGACACCAGCAGAAAGCGGATCCCTTTCTCACCGGCCTGGACGGTGATCTCGTCGCCGGAGTCGAACAGCACCAGCGAGCGGTCGCCGACTTTTTCCCGCACGAGAAT
>DASSIJ010000045.1:0-4434 GCA_035692045.1 Pseudolabrys sp.
TTGTCGCGCCAGCGGCAGTGCAGCGTAGCTATGTGCGGACGGGATAATCGCTGAAGGCATCTAAGCGAGAAACCCACCTCGAAACGAGTTCTCCCTTGAGAGCCGTGGTAGACCACCACGTTGATAGGCCGGGTGTGTAAGTGCGGCAACGCATTGAGCTTACCGGTACTAATAGCTCGATTGTCTTGATTGCTCTCATTTCCAATGCCCATTCGCTTCCCTCGGGAGGCGTTTGGCGAGCACTGAAATAGAAAGACCTTTGCTGGCTGGATCGACGTCCGCGCTTTCGCGCGGATGTTCGCTCCGCCCGCACTTGCTTCATTCCCGTCCTTGGCCGGCCTGGTGGTATTCGCGGAGAGACTGAACCCGATCCCATCTCGAACTCGGCCGTTAAACTTTCCTGCGCCGATGGTACTAAGCCTTAAGGCTTGGAAGAGTAGGTCGCTGCCAGGCCTGCCAAGGACGGATGCTTCTCCTCAACACGATGATCGATATTAAAACGGCCGCGAGTAATGGCGGCCGTTTCGTTTTCATCTCACCTGCAATTTCAATGATTCCTGGGATCGCGCGCCGACCATAGCGCTGCGATCCGGCGGCGGAATGCTTTCGGTTTTTCGGCAAACAGCCGGCCGGCAAGTCGCGCTGCCGTTTTCAAATGCGCCTCGCGTCGCGCTTCGATCAACGGCGTCAATCGTGACCGCCATGGCGCCAGCGGCTGGTGCGGCCCCGCGAAGTTCGTGAGTACGGTGAGGTCCTGACAGCAGCCCAGTTGGTTGCGCAGACGCTGCGCTTCTTCAGCCCACACCTTTCCAAAACGCGGCCAAAGCGGTTCGATGAGATCCATCTGATGGCGGTGCTCAACGACACGGCGGCGCAAGTCGTGCAGGTGTTCGGCTTCTGCAGCCGGCCACCCATCTGGCACCAGTTGCCGCGCGCGGCGGTAGGTCGACGTGAGTCCGTCAGTTACGGTATCGAAGTCGATTGCCTTGAGCGGCCAACGCTCAAGCGAAAGCGTCGCGTAGTCGAAGTAGCGCGAAATCCGGTCCCGCAAACTTTTTGTAAAGCTGGTCGCTCCCGCCGCGTCCCGCACTTCGGTCAGCCGCGCGCGAATTGTTTCTGTCGACGTCGCCGAGAAGAGCAAATCCGCTTTGCGGAGATCGGCCAGGGCGTCCAGCGCAGATTGCGCATCGCGGGCGCCCGCCACTGCTCGCATCAACTCACGCGCTTCCGTCCGCAACTGGTCGGCCTGTTCGCCAAGCGGGCGAGCCAGCAGCCGGAGCAGCGCACGCCAGCGCTTGAGAGCCTTGCGCACCTCATGCACGGCCTCGGGCCCGGTCAGTTCAGGATCGGTGAGCGCGCTGCGGCCATCGGCAATAATCGCACGCGCGGCGGCCGCCAGGCCGTCGCCGAAGCTGCTGTTGCCTCCGCCAGCAACCCCCTTCATTGGCGCCTTTTGCCGCCGTCGCATGACATGTTGATGAAAACCAACGCTTTTCACCCTTCCCATTGGCACCCGGCGTTGCTACATAGCCCCCGAACGGCGCGGGCCCAGCCCCGCGCTTAACATTTTGGCGCGGGGTGGAGCAGCCCGGTAGCTCGTCAGGCTCATAACCTGAAGGTCGTAGGTTCAAATCCTACCCCCGCAACCAAATAACGTCGCCAGGCCAAAGGCTTGGCCCTCTCATTATTTAGAGCGCGCCAACAACACGATGCGCGATTTAGGGCGCGCCAGCAACACGATACGCAGGCTATCGGGACGAAGCTGGCTATTTGTGACGCAAACACCTAAGGTGATTTGATCACCGGCTTTCATCTTCGGCACCGGTGGCTGAGAGACGCGCCCGTGCTCCCGCCTTGAAGGGAGCAGCCGTGACTCAAGCCCAAACACAGACTTTGCTCGCGTATTCAGCCGGCGACTGGCTTCGGCCTCGTCGTGACATGTCGGCGTGTAACGATAATTCCGGAAGCGGCAGGTATTGCCCGCGATGCAAGGCGACCGCCGCGCCAGCCGCCTCGCAATATCATGGCAAAGGATTAGTTCATCATCGATGGCTTTGCGGTGCATGCGGTCACGACTGGGCGACTGCATCGCACGTCCTGTACTAGCTCGTGCGGTTGCTGCGCCACCGCTCTCTCCTCCCAGGCAAAGGAATTTAAATTGCAAGTTTTCGTACGCGACAACAACGTCGAACAGGCTCTCCGCGTCTTGAAGAAGAAGATGCAGCGCGAAGGCGTCTTTCGCGAAATGAAACGACGGCGCTTTTACGAAAAACCGTCCGAGCAGTCGGCTCGCGAGAAAAGTGAGGCGGTGCGCCGGTCCCGTAAGCTCGCTCGCAAGAAGGCCATCTTCGACGGCTCTATCGCGGCTCCGCGCAAGAAGCCCGGTCTTGACGCCAACGGCAGGCCGAAGCCCGCGGAGCGCGGTCGCCCTGCAGCAAGAAGGTAAAGTCTGAGACATGCGGATCTACATTTTCAAGTCCGAAGCGAACGACAGTCTCTGCGCCTTTGCCGGCGATGCGGAGGGCAGCAGGCTGCCGGCCCAGTTTGCGCCGTGGCATTCGGAAGGCGTCATCGAAGCCTCCAGAGCTCCGCCGCACGGGTTTTCCCGAATTCGAATCGAGGGTGCGATCAGAGTGAGTGGCTTTCAACTTTGGCGCATGAAACAGCCCGTCGCGGTTGACGGATCTTCTCAGCAAGGAAGCGGGACGTGAGAGCGCATAGCAAAGCGCTCGCTCCGTCGGCCCTGTTTACGATGCTGACCGAACGGCCTTGAAGAAGTCCCATTTCAACCCTATGTACGTTCCGTTATTCGATACTTGGCCGAACGACTGGGCCGCTCCGCTTCGTTACTGACGAGCGAGCACGTTTCAGACACTTCTCCAAAATCGACCAACCGGGACAATGGCGCCGAAAAAACTTCGCGCGTTCGGTCCTGTGTGCAAACTCGTCAGTGAAAGGAAGTCGCTATGAACAAGGGAACCGTCAAGTGGTTTAACAGCCAAAAGGGCTTTGGATTTATTCAGCCGGCCAATGGCGGACAGGACGTCTTCGTCCATATCAGCGCAGTCGAGCGCGCGGGCATGGGTAGCCTCAACGAAGGGCAGAATGTCAGCTTCGATATTGTCGCAGACCGCCGCACGGGTAAGTCGGCCGCCGAAAATCTGCGCGCCGCCTGATAGATCGCGCGAAAGACCATTTTGCTCTGACCACGGATGTACTGGCAGAGCATGTGGTTCAGAGTCCCGCCGCCGATTCGTTGGCGTGCGGGACTTTTTAACGGCAGCAAAGGGCCTCCGATGGCGACGTTGAAAGTCAACAATCACGCGGCGGCCGCGCTGAAGGCCGGACGCGAACGTGACAGGATCCAGGCGACGCGCGACTATGAGGCTGAAACGCTCGCGCGTCAGGCCAATATGATGCGGCTTCGCGCTCTACGCCTGGCGAATGACAATGTTGACGCGCCGGCGACAACGGTGCGCCGGCTTGCTAAGAAGACCACGGCGATTCGGCCGCCCGGCCGGTTACGGAAATCATCTTGAGCCTCGGACATAATTCTAGCATTGGCCCGACAGATGCGCGCTCCTTGACGCAGATTCTTGCCAATTATCGCAAGCCCAGTCAGGCGCGCAGCATTGCCGAGCTGACGATTACGTTTGTGCCGCTGGTGATCTTGTGGATGACAGCGTGGTTCACTTTCTCGCTGGGTTATGCTTGGGCCTCGCTGTTCATTGCAATTCCAGCCGCGGGTTTTCTCGTTCGCCTGTTTATGATCCAGCACGACTGTGGCCACGGCACCTTCTTTGCCCACCGCCAGGCGAATGACTGGATCGGTCGTCTCATCGGCGCGCTCACGTTGACGCCCTATGATTTCTGGCGACGCACCCACGCTTTGCACCATGCGACGGCCGGCAATCTGGATCGTCGGGGCTTCGGTGATGTCGATACTCTGACAGTGCACGAATATCTGGCGCGCCCGTTCTGGGGCAGGCTGAAGTACCGCCTCTACCGCCATCCGGCCATCATGTTCGGCATTGGGCCGGCCTATCTATTTCTCCTTCAGCACCGCTTGCCAGTGGGGCTTATGCGCAACGGCTGGCAGCCCTGGGCCAGCACAATGCTCACTAACCTTGCAATCGCGCTG
The DNA here is from genome assembly GCA_035692045.1 of Pseudolabrys sp. Taxonomy (GTDB): domain Bacteria; phylum Pseudomonadota; class Alphaproteobacteria; order Rhizobiales; family Xanthobacteraceae; genus Pseudolabrys. The sequence continues at coordinate 4,142 of DASSIJ010000045.1, forward strand.
ATTGTCGCCGCGCTCTGGTGGTTGATCGGCATCAAAGCATTCCTGGTCGTGCATCTTCCGATCATGCTGCTTGCGGCGACGGTCGGTGTCTGGCTGTTCTACGTGCAGCATCAATTTGAATACACGATGTGGGAACGCGACGGGAAGTGGACCCTGCATGATGCTGCCTTGCACGGCAGCTCACACTACGATCTGCCCGCGTTGTTGCGCTGGTTTACGGCGAATATCGGCATTCACCATGTGCATCATCTCTGCAGCCGTATTCCGTATTACCGGCTGCCATGCGTACTGCG
>DASSIJ010000046.1:0-2654 GCA_035692045.1 Pseudolabrys sp.
CGGCCTATCGAAAGGCCAAAATCCTGGTTGCCGGTGACAATTTCGGCTGTGGGTCCTCGCGCGAGCACGCGCCCTGGGCGCTGATGGATTTTGGCATCCGCTGCGTGATCTCAACGTCGTTCGGCGACATTTTTTACAACAACTGCTTCAAGAATGGCGTCCTGCCGATCCGCGTGTCACCGGAAGATCTCGAGAAACTGTTCGACGATGCCGATCGTGGGGCCAACGCGACGCTCACTGTCGATCTCGAGAAGCAGGAAATCCGCGGTCCCGATGGTGGCGTCGTTCATTTCGAGATCGACGCGCATCGCAAGCATTGCCTGCTCAACGGCCTCGACGATATCGGGCTCACCAAGCAGAAGCAGACGAAGATCGCGAGCTACGAGGACAAGGCCAGGGCTGCAAGGCCGTGGGCGTGATTGGCGGCAAATTAATCTTCGCCGTCCTCTCCCATCTCCCCGATGTGGTGTTGTGCATATAGCTCGACGCCGAGCTTCGCGACGAGATCGAGCTGGGTTTCGAGGAAGTCGATGTGATGTTCCTCGTCCGACATCAGCTTTTCAAACAGATCGCGCGTCACGTAGTCGCCCACTGAGTGGCAATGCGTCGCCGCCTCCTGATAGAGTGCACGTGCAGAAATTTCCGCCGCCAGGTCGCAGTCCAGCACCTCTTTGACGTTCTGGCCGATACGGAGCGGGTCGAGCACCTGCATATTCGGAAAGCCATCCAGAAAGATGATGCGCTCGACCAGCTTGTCGGCGTGCTCCATCTCCTCGATCGATTCCTTACGCCATTGCTTTGCCAGATCCTTGTAGCCCCAGTTGTCGAGCAGCCGATAGTGCAGCCAATACTGGTTGACCGCCGTCAGTTCATGCCGAAGTGCCTTATTAAGGAACTCAACGACCTTTGCGTCGCCCTTCATAACTCTGCTCCTGTGACGGCCGCTCAATTGGAAAGCGTCTCACCGCGACGCTAGCAAAAAATTGCGGCCAGTGCTGCCAGAACCGGCAGTACATTTCCACATCGCAGGTTATTGGGGCCGTTTTTAAAGCGCGTCTGCGGCGTGCAGAGCGCAGGCGCAGCCGACGGGACAGCCGACTTTGGCGCCGTGGAGCGTTTCATCAATGATCTTGCGGATGGTACGGGCGCAGCGGCCGCATTGGGCACTGCAGCCGAGGCAGCCATAGACGTGGCTCGTGGAGCGGCGCGCCGCAGCGCTGGCAGCGCTTCGCACTTCGTGGTCACTCAAGACGTTGCAGGAACAAACAATCATCTGACACCTTGTTAGGGGTATTCGCTAACCGTTGCGCTGCGCTGAGTCAAAATAAAATTGCTCTTTAAAAGTGTTCTAAACTGTTGCGCCTGCAGTCATTTTTGCGTTTCACGACCCGAATAGATATAGGCGCAGAATTGCTAGATGGCCAGTCGTCGCGCCACCGCGAGCCCTAACAGCTTCAGGATGATCGTTGAATCGCCTCCGCGATCGCGACAGTCCGCCGCGCCATGTCGGCGTGCAGCCGTTCGACCATCCGGCCGTCAATCGACACCACCCCTTTGCCCTTATTTTCGGGCAGGTCGAATGCCTTGATCATTTTGCGCGCCCATTCCACCTCGGCCGGCGAAGGTGAGAATGCGGTATTACAGGGTTCAATCTGGCTGGGATGAATCAGCGTCTTGCCGTCAAAGCCGAGATCAACACCTTGCCTGCACTCGTTGATGAACCCGTCGGCATTGCCGATGTCGTTGTAAACGCCGTCAAGGATGTCAATACCGTGAATGCGCGCGGCCGCGACGCACATTGAAAGCCAGGGCAACATGGGTGCCCTCCCCGGCACCAGGCGGGCGCGTGTATCTTTTGCAAGATCGTTGGTACCCATCACAAATCCAGAAAGGCGCGTTTCGGAGTCGCGCGCTTCAGCAGCGATCGAGAGGATATTGAATATCGCGAGCGGCGTTTCGATCATCGCCCAGACCCGCGTTTTGCGATCGGTACCCATATCGAGCAGACGGCGGCCGATCAGCTCCAGCGTATCGGGACTCGACACTTTCGGCACGAGGATGACGTCAGGTGCTGCACGGGCGGCAGCCGACAGATCATCCGCATGCCAGGGGCTATCGACGCCGTTGACGCGAATGAATACCTCGCGCCCGCCAAAGCCGCCCGCCTTCACTGCGTCGGCCGCCTGCTTGCGGGCTGTCTCCTTCGCCTCGGGTGCAACAGAATCCTCGAGATCAACAATCACACCGTCGACGGGCAACGTCTTCGCCTTTTCCAGCGCGCGCGCATTCGAGCCCGGCATATAAAGCACGCTGCGGCGCGGGCGGATGGCCATCGGAAATTGTCTCCTGTCCCGAATTGGAGTCTAGCGCCCGCGTGATCGGTACGCCACTCCCCGCGTTCGGCGTGGGTTGCCAACGGTGATCCGGTCGTGATTGTGTGCGCCGGTGACGATCTATTCATGAACGGTAGACATGCCGCTTCCTCAACAATTGATCGACGGCTATCGCGCCTTTCTCATTGGACGGCTGCGCCATGAGCAGGATCGCTATCGCGACCTTGCCAAGAGTGGCCAGTCGCCGCAGGTCATGGTGATCGGCTGCTGCGATTCCCGCGTATCTCCGGAGGTCATCTTCGATGCTCGGCCGGGCGAGCT
>DASSIJ010000047.1:0-7054 GCA_035692045.1 Pseudolabrys sp.
TCGCCGACATTCACGAACGGGATCTCCGGCGAGCGTGCGAATGACTCGAGACCCGACAGGCGCAATTGCCGCGGCACGTCCGGAATAGGGCGCGGGGCCTTGCCGGCGACGGCTTTCGCGATGGCCGCAATATGCTCCGGCGTCGTGCCGCAGCAACCGCCGACGATATTGACCAATCCCGCCTGGGCGAATTCGCGCAGGAGGTCCGCCATATAGGCGGGGCTCTCGTCATAGTAGCCGAACTCGTTCGGCAGGCCGGCGTTCGGGTAGGCGCACACAAAGGTGTCGGCCAGCCGGCCCAGCTCCGCGATGTGCGCGCGCATCTCACGCGCACCGAGCGCGCAATTGAGCCCGATGGTGACGGGCCTGGCGTGTTTCACCGAATTCCAGAACGCGCCCGGCGTCTGCCCCGACAGCAGGCGGCCGGAGCGATCGGTAATGGTCCCTGAAATCATCACGGGCACGTCAAGGCCGCGTTCGTCGCAAACCTCGGAGATCGCGAAGATGGCGGCCTTGGCATTGAGCGTGTCGAAAATGGTTTCGATCAGCAACAGGTCGGCACCGCCATCGATCAGCCCGCGCACCTGCTCACCGTAGGCCGCGCGCAATTGATCGAAGGTGACCGCGCGGAACCCGGGATTGGCAACGTCGGGGGAAATTGACGCGGTGCGGTTTGTGGGGCCGAGCGCACCGGCAACAAACCGGCGGCGGCCGTCTTCTTTTTCCGCCTGCACCGCCGCTTCGCGCGCGAGCTTCGCACCAGCATGGTTCAGCTCATAGGCAATGCCTTCCATGCCGTAATCGGCTTGCGCGATGGTTGTCGACGAGAATGTGTTGGTGGAGACGATGTCGGCGCCGGCGCGGAAATACGCGAGATGGATATCGCGCACGGCCTCCGGGCGGCTGAGATTGAGCAGATCGTTGTTGCCGCGCACCTCGCGGTTCCAGGCGTCGAAGCGCGCGCCGCGATAACCTTCCTCGTCGAGCTTGAGCCCCTGGATCATGGTGCCCATGGCGCCATCGAGCACCAGGATGCGCTCCTTGAGCAGGCCGATAAACTCAGATCGTACACTCTTGTCGGACATTATCGTGCCAATTGCTCGCGCGTGTCTTGGAAGGAAGGTCGCAGGCCCAGCAGGTGGCAAATCGCGAAGACGAGGTCGGCGCGATTCATCGTGTAGAAGTGGAACGTCGTGACGCCGCGGTCGACGAGATCGAACACCTGCTCGGCGGCAACCGCCGCGGCGATCAGCTTGCGCGTGGCTGCGTCATTGTCGAGACCCTGAAAGCGTTCCGCGAGCCACGCCGGCACCGAGGCACCGCAGCGCTTCGCGAAGCCAGTCGCCGCCTTGAAGTTCTGCACCGGCAGAATGCCGGGCACGATCGGAATATCGATGCCGCGGGCGCGGACGCGATCGAGATAGCGGAAATAGAAGTCGTTTTCGAAGAAAAACTGGGTGATGGCCCGGCTCGCGCCGGCATCGACTTTGGCCTTGAGCATGTCGATATCGGCTTCGACAGTCGGGCTGTCGGGATGCTTTTCGGGATAGGCCGAAACGGAGACTTCAAAGTCGGAGGCGACGCGCTTGATTCCCGCGGCAAGATCGGCGGCGTTGCTGTAGCCGCCCGGATGAGGCGCATATTTCGTGCCCGCCCCGCCGACCGGATCGCCGCGCAGCGCCACGATGTGACGGACGCCCACGTCATGATAGGTGCGCACGATCTGATCGATGTCCACGCGCGTGGCAGCGACGCAGGTGAGATGAGCGGCCGGCGTCAGCGTTGTTTCTGTCAGAATCCGTTTGACCGTCGAGTGGGTGCGCTCGCGCGTGGTGCCGCCGGCACCATAGGTGACCGAGACGAAGTTCGGCGCCAGCGGCGCCAGACGTTCGATCGACTCCCAGAGAATCTTGTCCATCTCCTCGGTGTTGGGCGGGAAGAACTCGAACGAGACTTCGATGCGGCGGCTGTCGCCGCGCGCGAAGCGGCTCAGGCGGATGGGGCTGTTCATCAGGCCACCTCCCGCCGTTGCGGCGGCGTTGCCATCAATGCGCGCGTGTCGCGCGCCAGCCACAGCGACACCGCGATTTTGCCATCGGAACCCGGCTCGGGCGCGAGCGACTTGTGCAGCACCGGCTCGAGACCCGATGCAGTTATCCATTGCGTCACCGTCTCCGGTGCAAACCCGAGGCGCCGATGCGCAAACTGCTCGCGCAGGAATTCCTGTTCGTGTGGCGCAAAGTCGACCACCAGCAGGCGTCCGCCGGGTCGCAGCACGCGTGCTGCCTCGCGGATCGCGCGCCCGCCATCGTCGAGGAAGTGCAGCACCTGATGCAGGATGACGACGTCGAATGAACCGTCGGCGAGCGGCAAATCATAAATGTCCCCCTGCCGCACGCTGCAGTTCTTCAGGCCCGCGCGTTCAAGCCGGTCGCGCGCCAGCAGCAGCATGTCGAGCGAAAGATCGAGGCCAAGCCCGCGCTCGATTTCATGGCCGAACAGTTCGAGCATACGCCCGGTGCCGGTGCCGAGATCGAGCAGGGAGCGGAACGGCTTGTCGGCGAGCGCGGCGCGGATCGCCTCCTCGACCGCATCGTCCGCCACATGCAATTTGCGGATCCGGTCCCACTCCACGGCATGTGCGCGGAAGTACGCCTGGGCGGCGGCAGCGCGCGCCTGACGCACGGAGGCGAGACGTGCGCGGTCACGCGAGATTGTCTGGTCAGTCGGATTGAGCCGATCGATCAACGCGCGAGCGACGTCGGCGCCGCCGCCATGCTCGGCAAGACGGAAGAAGGCCCACGTCCCCTCACGGAAGCGTTCGACCAGGCCGGCCTCGGCGAGAAGCCTCAGGTGGCGCGAAATACGCGGCTGCGACTGCCGAAGGATGTCGGTGAGATCGGACACGGTGAGCTCCGCCTCGGCCAGCAGCGCTATAACGCGCAGACGCGTCTCCTCACCCGCCGCCTTGAGCGCCGAATTGAGGGCATCGAAACCGAGTTTGTCGTCGCTGCTGGTCATGAAACAGGCCCGTTTGGGCGGGTTCCCACTATATAAAGATATCTTTATACGTTGAAGCGCCTGTCCGCAAGCCCGTTATGCCGCGGGCTTACCCGCCCTGTCATTTGTAGGCTTTGCAATCCATGATGTTTTTTCGACAGGCGGACAGCAGTCATGACAAGCAAAGACTTTGGCATCTGGGAAGGCGAAAAAACCATCGAACTGCCGCGGGAACACGATGCCGGTCTCTATTTCATCGGCCGCATTCACACGCCCTGGAAAGAGCGCAAGGACTGCCCGAAGAACGCGCGTGAATCCGAGGCGGTTTGTATCGTCGATGTCGACGCGCGCTGGACCGAAGCGCTCAAAGACATCGAAACCTGCACCCACATTGTCTTGCTCTATTGGATGGATCGGTCGCCGCGCACCCTCGTGCTCCAGGTGCCAGGACACGGCGGCGTGCAACGAGGGACCTTTGCGTTGCGGTCCCCTGCCCGGCCAAACCCGATTGCCATGAGCGTGGTGAAGCTGCTGCGCGTCGATGGTACCCGGTTGTCGGTGATCGGGCTCGATTGCCTCGACGGCACACCCCTGCTCGACATCAAGCCCTATTTCGCCTCAACCGACAGCGTGCCGGAGGCCGTGGTCGGCTGGCACAAGCTCAAGAACTAAGAAGCACAAACCGCGGACTCCGCCCTTTCGTTCCGGCGCCTTGAATGTATTTACCCATGCGGGGTCACGGAACCTTTGAACCTTGTCGGCCCTTGTCTGCCACGGGGGAGGAAAGCCGACGAGGGTGTCATGTCAAAGTCAGGTACGTTTGCCGCGCTGATGGCCGCCGCTGCGCTGTCGTGTGGCGCTGCCAACGCCGAGCCTCTGTTCGCCTTCCTCACACCGCCAGCTCAGACTCAGATCGCACCGCAAGCTGTCGAACCCGCGCCCGCGGACGAACCCGATGACGCGAAGATCGATCCGCGGCTGAGGCGGCAGATCGTCGACTACAACGGCAAAGAGGCCGCCGGCACCATCATTGTCGATACCCCGCACACGTTTCTTTATTACGTGCTCGGCAACGGCAAGGCGATGCGCTACGGCATCGGCGTCGGCCGCGAAGGTTTCACCTGGTCGGGCGTGCGATCGATCGAGCGCAAGGCCGAATGGCCGGATTGGTATCCGCCAGCCGAAATGGTTGCACGCCAGCCTTACCTGCCGCGCATGACCTCAGGCGGACCGGGTAATCCGCTCGGCGCGCGCGCCATGTATATTGCCGGGACGCAGTACCGCATCCACGGCACCAATGCGCCCACCACCATCGGCAAGCACGTTTCGAGCGGCTGCATCCGCCTGACAAACGAAGACGTGACCGATCTCTACAGCCGCGTCCAAGTCGGTGCGAAAGTTGTCGTGCTGCCGCAGACTGCCGTTGCGCAAGTCAGGCACGCCTCGCTGACGAATGCCTATGCGCCACAGCCACAGGGCCGCGCGGAAGCGACCTGGAATGGCATCCGGCCTTCCGGCCGCTACTAGTTCTCTGCAGACCTGCCATGAATGGCCCACTGCCGGGCCATTTTTTCTGTCATCACCGGGCTTGTCGGTTATAACGCTGCGGAAACCGGGCAGACCCGACTTCCGGTGTGATGACAAAGACGGAAAATAACATGCGTATTGCGGCAATGGCGGCGGGTGCGGTCGGCGGATATTTCGGCGCACGCATGGCGGCAGCGGGACACGATGTCTTTTTCATCGCGCGCGGAGCCCATCGCGATGCGATCCAGAAAAACGGCCTGAAGATCGAGAGCGTTCACGGCGATCTGCATCTCCCGAAGCCGAACGTCACCGACGATCCTGCCAAGATCGGGCCGGTCGACATCGTGCTGTTCGCGGTCAAGCTGTGGGATACCGAGACGGCAGCGGCTTCCGCGCGTCCATTACTCGGACCGGACAGCCGGCTCATTACGTTTCAAAATGGCGTCGACAGCGTCGAGCGCGTTTCCGGCGTGCTGGGCGCCGAACGCGTTGTCGGCGGTGCCGCCTATATCGCAACCACCATCGCTTCGCCGGGCACGATCAAACACACAAGTCAGTTCGCGAGGATCCGTTTTGGCCGCGCCGACAAGAAGCCCGACGACAAACTCAATGCCTTCGTCGAAGCAGGCAAGGCCGCCAAGCTCGATATCGACCTCTCTGCCGACATCGAAAGCGAGCTCTGGCAGAAATTCATTTTTCTCACGGCTATGGCTGGCTCGACCGCAGGCTTGCGCTCGCCCATTGGTCCGATTGCAGCAGATCCCGAACTGCGCGGATTTTTTCGCGCACTGATGGACGAGGCATTTGCGGTCGGTAAAGCCAAGGGCGTGGCGCTGGACCCCGCTTATCTCGAGGACCGTATGGCCTTTGTCACGACAAAAATCGAGCCGGGGATGAAGGCGTCGATGGCGCACGATCTCGAACGTGGCAACCGGCTTGAGCTCGATTGGCTCGCGGGCAAAGTGCGGGCCTTCGGCCGTGAGCTCGGCATTCCGACGCCGGCGAGCGACACGGTCTACACCGTGCTCAAGCTGCATCGCATGGGATCGCATTGACCGCACGGAAGAAGCCCCGACGCATGGCCGGGGCTTCCCGTGCGCAACGGCCGGAAAGGGGCAAACCAAACCAGCCGTCCCGGCACATCGTCACCGGTGCGTGCGCCACCCCGGCCTAGCCAAATACGATCCAGCCGAGAATTCCGTAACCGAACATCACCAGGAGACCGGCGATGATGATCGAGGCGATCACCATGGCCGCCCTGTCGGCTCGTAGGCTACCATCCACGCTGGCCTGCTCGTCTTTTCCCATGGTCATCGGCAACTCTTAAAAAATGGCCGCACTTGCAGGCGCGGCCATTTGGAAAGGAGTATTTGCTTCACAGCCACTCGACTTCAGAGGGGAAGAGCGGCCCATGTATTGGACTGCGTTTCGCGCCTGCGCGCCTTCGCCAAGATCATTGATTCAGATTAAGGAACGAGACTAGCCTGACCGGCCAAAGGCCTTCTGTGGGCCTTCCATGAGCCTTCTATGAGCCTTGCAGCAGCCAGCACCGTGTTGGAGCAGCACCCGTTCGTGACACGGCTACTGCAATTCGTCGACCTCGACCCCGCCGATCTGAAAGGCCTCGCGGCCATCATCGATGGCGAATTGCTGGTTCGGCGGCGGGGGGAAGTCATTGTCGACGGAGACCAATACCGCAAGCTGTGCTTCGTGAGGGACGGCTACGCAGTGCGTTACAAACTGCTGCGCAATGGCAAGCGTCAAATCCTCAACGTAATTTTGCCGGGCGACATCGTCGGCATACCCGGCAGCTTCTTCGAAAAGGCGTTCTATTCAGTAAGCGCCATCACCGATATTACGATGAACGCCTGCACGCTCGATGCCTACGTGCAGCTTTGCTATCGCCGCCCGCAATTCGGCCTGGCCCTGTCCTGGATCGCCGTGCAGGAGGCGACGACCTACGCCGAACACATTATCGACGTCGGCCGCCGGACGCCGATCGAGCGCCTGTCGCATTTTCTTCTGGAGCTGCACAGGCGGTTGCACAACGTCGGACGTGCCGAAGCGACGAGATTCACTCTGCCGTTTTCGCAGGAAGTCATGGCCGACGTCCTGGGCCTGAGCGTTCCCCACCTCAACCGCATGATGCAGCGCCTGCGCTCGGAAAAACTGATCGCCGGCAGCGAGCGGCGGGTCGAATTCACCGATCCGGTCGCGCTGCAGGGATTTGCGCACTATCAGCCGTCCGAGCTTGCCCAGATCCCGCGGGCAGCGTCGGTTTAACGGGCCACACAAAACTCGGCGCGGTCATCGCGGAGCGTCGTGACGTCGAATTGGTGGCACGGCGGATTACTGTTTGCGCCCTGTCGCCGGCGGCAGCATGAGGGCAATGCCGAGAGCGCTCGCGGTCATGAGAATGGCAGCGATGATCAAGCCCGCCGCATAGCCTGATGCGTATGACGCAACGCCCGCCGACAGCGCGATACCGGCAAGCTGCGCCACGCGGCTCACGGCATTGTTGACGCCG
>DASSIJ010000048.1:0-4225 GCA_035692045.1 Pseudolabrys sp.
CTTACGCAGAGGATCCGTGCGGTGCTGAAGGCGAGTATTCAGGTCGTGAGATATTGGCTGAATTCCGCCGTGCGACCGGATTGCCGACAGCAACCAATATGGTCGCGACCGACTGGCGCCAACTCGGCCACGCGCTGCGACTAGGCGCCGTCGACATTCCCCTTGCTGATCCACACTTCTGGACGATGCAGGGTTCGACGCGGGTCGCGCAGACCTGCCGGGATAACGGCCTGACCTGGGGTTCGCACTCCAACAATCATTTCGATATTTCACTCGCCATGTTCACTCACGTCGCTGCGGCTGCGCCAGGCAAAGTGACCGCGATCGACACGCACTGGATCTGGCAGGACGGCCAGGCACTGACCAAAGAGCCCCTGAAGATCCGGGACGGCAAGATTGTGGTTCCGGAACGTCCCGGCCTCGGCGTTGAGATCGATCGCTCCGCGATCGAGGCGGCGCACGCTCTTTACAGGCAGCACGGGCTCGGCGCACGCGACGACGCTGTGGCGATGCAATTTCTTGTCCCGAACTGGACCTTCGACGCGAAGCGTCCGTGCCTCGCCTGACGAAAGTTTTTTGGCCATCACCGCGCCTCGCGCTGGTCTTCGTTGCCCGATTTGCCGACACTTGCGGAATCCCCGGTGGCGGGGATGACGGGTGCGCGTCTACATTGTCGTAATGGCCGACCAGCTCGTGAAAGTGAAACGCGGCGGTCAGCGCAAAGCGGCTTGACCGGCTCCGGGATGTGTATGAGTCGCGCGATTTCGAGCCCGGCACACTTCGGATGAAGAACTCCGCTACCGTTCCCGGACGTACGAGCTCCCTTTTCCCCCTTCCTGGGCGCACGCAAGTTGCTACGATATGGCGTCTGGGCCTCGGGGTGACACATGAGGCGTCGCGATTTCATCAGGATGGCGGGCGGCGCGGCCGTGATGTGGCCGTTCGCAGCGCGCGCACAGCAACGTGAACGCCTGCCTCGTGTCGCTGTCCTGGAGCCAATCGCGAAAGACACGCCTAGTGCTCAGGCACGCTACACGGCATTTTTGCAGGCGTTTGAGCAGTTGGGTTGGATGGATGGACGCAACGTTCAGATCGTGGCGCGCTGGAGTGGCGGCAATAATGTTGAGCTACGCAAATATGCCGAGGAATTGGTAGCGCTTGCCCCGGATGTCATCCTGGCCGGTGGCGGCACAGGCGCAGAGGCGCTGCTGAAAGTCACTCGCACCATTCCTATTGTCTTTGCCATCGTGCCCGACCCTGTCGGCGCCGGGATTGTTGAACGCCTGTCACGGCCGGGCGGCAACGCCACCGGCTTCGTGATGTTTGAGTACAATCTGTGTGGAAAGTGGCTGGAACTATTCAGGGAGATCGCACCAAGCGTAAAGCAGGCGGCAGTTCTTCGCGATCCCGCATTTGCTCACGGGATCGGCCAATTCGCCGTCATTCAAGCCGTGGCGCCGTCGGTTGGCATTGAAGTCAGCCCAATCGATCTGCACGAGCCAGATCAGATTGAACGCGCCATCGCGAGCTTCGCACAGTCGCCAAATGGCGGATTGATCGTAGCGGCGAGTGGCGTGGGGGCAACTAACATCAAACTGATCATCGCAGCGGCCGCGCGGCACAAGCTGCCCGCGGTCTACATCCAGCGGGCTTTTGTTGCTGCCGGCGGATTGATCTCCTATGGGCCAAATTTTGACGATCAATATCGACGCGCCGCAGCGTATGTTGATCGCATATTGAAAGGCGCGAAGCCCGCTGATCTGCCGGTGCAAGCTCCAAGCAAGTACGAACTTGTCATAAACCTGAAGACTGCAAAGGCTCTTGGTCTGACGCCGCCTCCTTCGCTGCTCGCCCGGGCGGATGAAATCATCGAATAGCGGGCGTTGGTTATCGTAACAACGTTTGATTGTACCCGAGGAGATTCAAATGTCAGCGCGCGATCTCAGTGAAACGATGACAATCGAACGCGACGTGCCCATTACGATGGACGACGGACTTGTCATCCGCGCCGATGTTTATCGGCCAAAGACGAAGGATCCAGTCCCGGTCATCATGACATCTGGTCCTTACGGCAAAGGCGTGAGGTATCAAGAGCATTACAAATTGATGTGGGATTGGCTGGTCGAACAACATCCCGACCTTCTGCAAGGCTCGACGCGAAGTTTCCTCACATGGGAAACAGTGGATCCCGAAATATGGGTGCCATGGGGTTATGCTGTCATCCGCGTTGATTCTCGCGGCGCTGGTCGTTCCCCCGGATATCTGGATATTTTTTCGCCGCGTGAACGGCGCGACTACTACCATGCGATCGAGTGGGCCGGTACCCGTCCCTGGTCAAATGGCAAGGTTGGTTTAAACGGCATTTCCTATTACGCGATCAACCAGTGGCATGTGGCGGCACTTCAGCCGCCACATCTGACTGCGATGGTTCCCTGGGAGGGGGCAGCCGACATGTACCGCGACTGGTACCGCCACGGCGGCATCCTTTCGAACAAGTTCATGGAAACATGGTATCCGCGCCAGGTAGGAACGCTCCAACATGGAAATCCGGACGCGCCCAAAGATCATTGGATGAACGAGGCTTCGACCGGTACGGAGAAATTATCGAAAGAGCAGCTGGCGGCTAACCGCGCCCATAACCTGGTCAATGCACGTGCCCGCGAGATGGACGACGACTGGTACAAGGATCAGTCGCCCGACTGGTCGAAAGTCGTTGTTCCGTTCGTGAGCCCGGCCAACTGGGCAGGCTTTGGTCTGCACCCCCGCGGAAATTTCGAGGCATTCACCCAAGCCGCCTCGCAACAAAAGTGGCTGGAAGGGCATCCTGGCCGTCATGAGGAATGGTTCTACTTGCCCTTCGGGATGGCGCTGCAGAAACGCTTTTTTGATTACTATCTCAAGGGCGAGCAAAACGGCTGGGATAAAGAACCACGTGTGTGGCTGAATCTGCGCCGACCATTCAGCAAAGAATTTCAACTGCGCAAGGAGAACGAATGGCCGCTCGCGGGAACACGCTGGACCAAGCTGTTCCTTGACGCAAAAACCGGCGCTTTGGACTGGCGAGCGCCATCGACGAAGGGATCCGCGTCATTCGCCGCGCTGGGCGATGGCGTGAAGTGGATGTCGCCGCCGCTTGAGCAGGAGACCGAAATCACCGGTCCGATGGCGCTGAAGATTTACGTCTCCTCGTCAACGGCAGACGCCGATCTCTTCGTCACCGTTCAGGCCTTTGCGCCCGACGGACGTGAGGTCGATTTCCAGGGGACCATCGATCCGCACACGCCATTGGCGCAAGGTTGGCTCCGCGCCTCTCATCGCAAACTTAATCAAAAAAAATCCTTACCCTATCGGCCCTACCACACGCACGATGACAAACAGCCGCTGATCCCAAATCAGGTCTACGAGCTTGATATCGAAATCTGGCCAATGTGCATCGTGCTTCCGGCCGGTTTTCGTATCGCCGTCAATATTACGGGCAAGGACTTCGAGCGTTCGGACAAGGATGCGAACCCGGCGTTTCGTTCACGTGGCTCCGGACCGTGGTTGCACGATGATCGTTACGACCGTCCGGCAGAGATCTTCGGGAGCGATACGACGATCCACACCGGGCCAGATCACGAAGCGTTTCTGTTGTTGCCAGTCGTGCCCGCGGGTCGATCTGGCGTCCAGGTTCTTGGCACTCACAATGGCAAGAATTGGGACACCGCACGATGAAGGCACAACAAGCGTTGCTGGTTCTGCGGCGGGGAATCCTGCTGCAGTATTGACTTTAATCCTATAGTGAATATAGTCCTATCCGTCGGGTCCACCGAGGGGCGCTCTCATGAGGCGTCATGCGGGTGGGATCGGATGCGGCGCCCGCGGCCGGGAGAGGACGTTTCTCCCGCACCCGGGCGGCGCCGGGAGCTCCGCCCGGCGGCCAATATGAGCCGTCCGCCAGGAGCCTGGCTCTCGGGGGCCGACCGCCCGCCGTGTGCTTCGCCCAAAACGCGAAGCCAGGGCGGGAGCAACGGACGGTCCCTGCAAAGCGCGGCCCGGCGCAGTACGGAAGACGCCGCGATGGCGCGCCATGAGGCGCCCGCGTCTCTCGAGAGGGAGCGCGGCACAAAACGAACAATGGTTGCGCCACCTGGCGCGCCATCTCCCTCGGCGTTTTGCGAGGGGGAAATTGTGGAAAAAGGCGACAGGCCTGCCCAGGGCCTCGACAAACAACATGGGCGATAAC
>DASSIJ010000049.1:0-50960 GCA_035692045.1 Pseudolabrys sp.
CGGTTGGCCCGGCGCGGTCTTTTGGAGTACAGCTTCCGGGGTTCGAGAAATGACGGGGACCAGGTCGTCGTCGAACCGCAGGTCGCCGACTATTGGCCGAGAATGCCGCGGCTCGACAACGCTGACGTTCTCGTCCTCTCACGGTTCGCGTACATGCGGCGGCGCGGCAACGAGATAGTGCTAGAATCGCCGCGCGCCGGAGCGTTGTTCAAGATTTGCAATCCGAAAATCGCGTCGATCATCGCCATACTTTCTACGCCACGACAAATCAAATGGCTCCGTCGGCAGGACCGATTCGCGGGGATCGAGCTTCTCGCCCTGCTGGTGGATTGCCAAATCCTTTTCAAGATCGACGCCGATAGCGACAGTGGTCTTCGACCAACCGAAGGTGACGACAACCTCGTTCTTTGGGACTTTCACGATCTGCTGTTTCACGCGCGCAGCACGGAAGGCCGACAGGCCAACCCTTTTGGTGGAGTCGGTCTATATGCGGGTGTTGTGCCTCCGCTTCCGGCGGTACGGCCCCGCTGGCCCGGCAAAAAAATTAATTTGCACAAGTTCGCGGCCGCGCATTCGGAAGCCGTCTCGCCGTTCGCAAAGCTCCTGCACGAACGTCACTCCATCCGGCAGTTCGATGACCATCGACCGATCACGCTCGCCGAGCTTTCGCAGTTTCTCAACAATACCGCGCGTGTTTTGTCGAGATGGGAAAGCGGGGCCGGCCTCGGCGGCGGCGGTCCGTCGGTCGGGTACACGGTCAGGCCATATCCGTCGGCTGGTGCCAGCTACGAGCTCGAGCTCTATCTGGCTGTCGACAAATGCGAAGGGCTTGCTCGAGGATTTTATCATTACGACGCTGACGGACACGCGTTGACGCCGATCGGCGCCCGCACGCATGAGATCGAAGCACTGTTGACGGGAGCCCAATTTGCAATGGATACGCGCTCTGCACCCCAAGTCCTAATCACGATGGCAGCGCGCTTTGGGCGAGTTTCATGGAAGTATAGCTCGCTCGCATATGCCCTCATTCTGAAGGACGTCGGCGTATTGACTCAAACGCTCTACCTGATGGCGACTGACATGGGGCTTGGAGGATGCGCGATCGGGAATACTAATGTCGATCTGTTCGCGAAAATGACAGGGATCGATTTCCACGTGGAGGGTCCGGTCGGTCAATTTGCGCTTGGTCGCGGTTCAAGATCGGGGACTTCGGATTGACTATCTTCCCGGATCAGGTTCCCGGCTTTACCAAGACCAACGCCGGCCGCGCGTGCCGGAAGGACCGCGCGCGGCGACGCGCTCGAAATATCCAATAGGATTGTGGCCGCGTTTTCCTTCCAGCGCGAATATAGCACCCTGGGGGTCCGTGCATTGGACGATCCAACTGCCACCCGGCAATTCAAACGGGTCGTCGAGAACCTGGCCCCCTCCGGCCTTTACGTGCCGCGCGGCAACATCGATATCACCGACGCTGAAATAATAAAGCCAGAAGGGGACCGGCATAATCGACGGCTTGGTGAACATGCCGCCGATCGTTTCCCCCGCGGCGGAGAACAGCTGATACGTCCCCATCTCTCCGATGTCAGCATCCGCTTTTTTCCAACCAAAAAGCTCGCCGTAGAAAGCCAACGCCTTCTCCCAGTCTGCGGCGAGCAATTCGTGCCAGCCGACCCGTCCAAGGGCGCCCGGCTCGGCGGGCTGTTCTTGACCGGGCCTTAGCCACTTGAACAGTGCGAGCCTCGCGGTTTGCGGGTCAGTGAAGATTGAAAAGCGGCTGATGTTGGGAACGTCTGTTGGTGGGACGAGTACAACTCCGCCAAGGCGTTGAAGTCGGTCGGCTGTGGCGTCCACATCGTCGACGCCGACATATCCGAGCCAACTTGGCTTTCCGCCGATTTTCCTTGCGTCCTCGGACAGGTCCATCATCCCGCTCACCGAGACCTTGCCAGCGGTAAATAAAGTATAGGCCCTGCCGGCGACCGACACGTCTATCGCGC
Organism: Pseudolabrys sp.; assembly: GCA_035692045.1. Classification (GTDB taxonomy): domain Bacteria; phylum Pseudomonadota; class Alphaproteobacteria; order Rhizobiales; family Xanthobacteraceae; genus Pseudolabrys. The sequence goes on from DASSIJ010000049.1 coordinate 1,998, forward strand.
TCCAACCCATGACCTTGGTGTAGAAGGCCGCTGCGGCCTCCAACTCTGTCGTAATCAATTCGTACCAGGCGAAACGGCCATGAGAGTTGATCACGTCTGCTCCCATTTTAGTCTTCAAGGGGTCGGCTAAATGGGGCGCCCCCCGCGAGTTTCTACTCGATCACGTCGTCAGCGCGGGCCAGGAGTGTCGGTGGTACAGCAAGGCCGAGCGCTTTGGCTGCCTTGAGATTGATCAACAGTTCGTATTTGGTCGGCGCCTGCACGGGCATATCAGCAGGCTTCTCACCCTTGAGGATGCGATCAACGTAATTGGCCGCGGGTGGAGACTGGTTCACAATCTCGGCGCCGTAGGACATCAGGCCGCCCGCCTGAATGAAGTAACGGAACGGGTAGATCGCAGGCAACTTGTACCGGGCTGCCAGCCCAGCGACCACATCGGGATGGTTTGCTCCAAACGGACTCGCGGTCACGATAAGTCCGGCATTGCCGTCACTCGCAAATGCGGCAATGCCTTGCTCAAGCTCTTCGGCGTTTTGCATGGCAATCACGCTCAAATCGACCCCACTTGTCCCAGCCGCCTGGATCGCAGCGAACTGGCCGATTCCCGAGGCGTTCAAGGCATCGCGAAGGACCGCAACGCGAGTTATGTAAGGCGCAATCTCTTTGAGCAGTCCAAGCCACTTCGCGCCAATCGTGTATTCGAAGGCGATAAATCCCGTCGTGTTGCGGCCGGGTTTGGCCAAACTGGAGACAAAGCCGGCACCAACTGGATCGACTACGCCCATAAAGACGATTGGTATGCTGCGCGTCGCCCGTTGCAGTGCAGCCAAGGTAAAGCTGGTTGGCGCGACCAGTACGTCGGGCGCCATTGCAACCAATTCGACTGCTTGGCGCGGGTAACGGCTCGGATCATCGGGGCCCCAGCGGACGTCCAAACGCAGGTTGCGACCCTCTGCCCACCCAAGTTCTTTCAGTCTTCCCACGAATGCCGCAAGGCGAGCTTGCCCGTCCTGATCTTTTTCAGTCACGTGCATGAGCACGCCAATGCGGCGGATGCGCTCGGCCTGTTGAGCGCTTGCATCGGTTACCCACGCGGCAACCGATACACTGATCACCTTGATGAAATCGCGCCGCCTCATTGCCTCGGCCCCCCTTGGCAAGCCTGAGATAAACGTAATTCTATTGTAGTGATTCCTTCGTGCGATGTCCGCTTTGCCCCGAAAGGCAGACATTCGCGGGCGCAATCGAAATGTTCGCTAAATGCCGGAAGCGGAGATGCGGTCAGAATATGGCGAACGGAAATGCCGGCCGCCCGAGATAGCGACCGGCATCCAGAGTTTCAATTGCTCTGCGGCTTTTCCAGCTGCTCCATAATCTGATCGACGCTAAAGCTCGATGGCTTTTGGCGTGGCGGAAACTTCTTGAACGTTGCCTGCTAAGCGACCAAAGCAGGCATTGTGCGGGCCTCGTTTCGGGTCCGCTGGTGCAGTTCAGGAAGCGCCTTTTCCTTCGTCGCGCCCGGCGCGATCTCCGACCTCGCATCGGACGTTTTGTATGTGAAAAGATCTTCGACCGGTTGGTTGAGGACCGCTTGGACGTGCTGATCGAGTACCGTTGTCATATCGTTCAAGTCATTCATGGCGTTGATCCCTCTGTTGATGGGACACCTTTCTGCCAATCATGGCTGTGTATTAGGCCCACACTCGCCATTCGCGTGTGACCGCAGTCACAAAACGTGCGTTTGGTATCGTGCTACAGCCGGATGGAACTCGGATCAGGGGTGACCGCGGACTGACGCGCGGGCTAGGGATGACGATAGGTTTAGTGCTGAAAATTGCTTTTGGCGTCGTCTGCTTCGGGATCGGCGCGGCGTGCCTGATTGCGGCGATCTGCATGTTGCCTTTTATTTCAGCGTCTGGTGCCGCTGCCCCAGGAATGTTCATGGCATTCGCGGCCATATTTCTATGGATTGCTTTTTTGTTGTTACGGCGGGTGCGCTGGCACAACGACTAATTCAAATGGAGGGATGCTGCGCCACCGGCGCCGAAGCGACCGCACTCCGGGCACTGCTGATCGTCCAGCGGACTGGCGATCTGGGCACCGTCCATTGGGACGCCATGGCCGCGTGGCAATGGCGAATTGATCGCCAGAATTTAGTTTTGCACGCTTCCCACTCGCGAAGCCAAACACCATCGCATCGCATTCGGAAATACGAAGTAGGAAATCCACATTGAAATCAAAAACGCGAGAACGCCTGCGTAGATCGTATCTTGCCAATTGGCATTGCCATCAACAAAGGCTGCACCGACAATGGCGAAGAAAGCTGAGATCAGACCGAGCATCATGTGGGTCAGAAATCCAACAAGCCGTTCAATGTCGCTTATTCGTCTTTCCAGACGAGTAGCCTGGCGGACTGCTTCGTAGCGAGCGTTCCTGACGACCCGGGCGTGCTGAACGATTGGACTTCTCGGGATCTCTATACGACGTCGCAAACTGTCAGGAACCATGGGCGCAGTCTCCATGCTAACCGGCACGCGGGGTTATTAGCTCACAACAGTCGCGGTCGGCTATTGCATTCGACGTAAAAAGTGCCGCGTGGTGTGTTCCTGACGGACGCCGTGACATTTGTGCGACTGGTTTCACGGGAACAATCTGGAATATGTCAAAGTTTAATCCAGCCGCGCTTATTGAAATGGATCGAAAGAAACAGGCGCGCGAACCTGCGACAACAAGGATGTGAGCGCAGCCTAAAAATCGGGGGACAACCGATTTTACGTTTCGACGCTCTGTGCAATAAGCGCCCTGAAAAGAGGGGCCATTCGTTTTTGCAAACGATGGCCCCAATTCAGGCCACTGGCGGGGTGACGCCGGTGGCCACCTGTTACCAAAAGAGCCACGGCGCGTTTTCTTTGTGACCGGATTGTAGCTGTCCCCGAATTCCCCACAGTCCAGAGACGAAGTAGGCAGCGTGATACCGCCGATGGTGCGCTGTTACCCGTAAGACCACGGATGCGGCCTCGTTATTAATTTTTGCGGCGTAGAGAATGTCCAAGCAGGTCGCGTTGATTTTCGCGTTGCTAATGACGGGCAGGGCATCCTGCAAAACACATTTGCTTCTTGCATTGCCGGCTTTGGCAAAAGCTGTCTTCAACTTTGCCACTGCGCCTAGAAATCCGCATCGCTTGCTCTGGTTGGGTCTGCGCCGTGGAGAGGGAGCGGAAGACCGAAGCTCAATAAAAAGAGCCGCAAACCCGCAATGATCCGCGGCTCTTCGTTTGTCGTAACGATTATTTCTGCTGTTGCTGTCCGGGCTTCTGGTCTTGGTCGCCCTGCTGGCCACCCTGTCCCGGCTTTTGTTGCTGCTGCTGACCAGGCTTCTGATCGTCTTGGCCGCCCTGGTTTTGCTGGCCGCCTTGGTCTGGATTACTCATGTGTGGTCGCCTTCCTTGGGGTTATGGAATTTACGCGCAGGTCAACTGCCGGCTGACGACGCGGGTTCCATTTGGTGCGGACTATATTTGGGGAAGCGACGTCTACCTTAGCCACTGAGCCGTGAAATCGATCATCGCCTGCTCGCGTGTCGCTGAATACCCGCGATTGTCGAGCGATGGCTTAAAATCGACCGCGGTGATCGTCCACATCCAATTACGGTCAGATGCTGATTGCGGCGACAGGAAAATTCGACCAACGCAGCGGCCACCGTCGAGGACAACGTAGTCATCTTTTGATCCGAAACCGAAATAGGTATTTGTGGGTGCGAGAGCTAACGCCATCGACTGTTATTTGCGTGTTCAAAATCGCAATGAAAAGTGGGGGCCGCGACTGCAAGACGCGGCCCCCGCGCCTCCCAGGTCAAGTGGGGACACCTTCCTGGAACGACCACTCACGCGAACGTCCCGCATCCCTTTATGTTCCTGGCTATTTGAATAGGGAGAAAAACAGAATGGCTGCTTTTGAAACCCTCGCTGTGTTGACGTCCTGGGCGAGCTCGCCGGCAAGAGCAACATTTGACGCACCCGTGACGGCACCGGAGTTAGAAGCGTCGTTAGCTGCTTAAGATACGTCCGGGGTCTGACATCGGGTGGTAAATTGGTGTCATTGCGCGTGGAGGTAGAGGGATAATAGGATGTGCTGGGGGGTAAGTGTCGAGGGACGCTTATCCATGCTCATGCTTTTCAAGATCGTGATGACGATTACGATCGTCTGGTTCATGACGGGCCTTGTTGGTCTAATTTTCAAATCAAACGGGATGAGGCCAAATTTCCTGATGGGCCTCGCCGTTTTATTGACGGCAGCGCTCGTTGGCTACATGTGGGACGTTGGAAACCTGCTGTATCCCTGAGGCGCGAAGCAACCATGCAGGCGGAACAGCTGCTAGCGTCAAGCGGCGTGGCCATGGCTGCAGGAGCCCTGATCTCGTTATCGTTTGCAGTGTCACCGCCACTCAAACTGGTCCCGCAGCGACCGGCACCATTCGACGCCAGCGGCAACGTGACATCGCAACAGCACCCGAACATTGAGACTGTGGGTGCGGCCATCGCCGACGATTTCGGACGCCGTTGGCAGACGGCCACCAACGACCTCCCGCCGATGGCAGTGCGCGACCCGCTTCAGGGTCTGATCGGCGGGTTGCTGCCACAAGCGGAGGATGTACTACAGGTGACGCAGGCGGAGCCGCACAATCTTGCCGCCGCACCTGAGCCTGAACAGCAGGAATCGTTCACGGAAGTGGTGCAGGAGCAGCCAACGCGGCCATCCGACGTCTGCGCCCGTCAAGGCTTGCGTCGGGTCAACTACACGCAAAACCATCACCGGTACTGGCGCTGCGCGGGACGGCGATAATCAATCTTTCTGGAACGCAGTGTGCCGCGGCTTCGGCTCGCAGATCGCCCCACTTGTCGGACAAAGTTTACCTCGGTCGCTTGTCACGAAGTATTTTCGCGAAGGGTGTCCTCAGGTGTCCGGGCTCGGGTTATGTCGCTCGATTCACCGCCCAACGGGATCGCATTTCCCTTCACGTCACCCTTTATTTGCTGGTCGATGGTTTGCGTCGGGGTGCTCGGACTTTCGGAAACAGCCGCCTTTGGCGGAGGTGCCTTTCCATCAGCGCTCTCTTCCGCGCAAGCACTATGGACTGCTCCAAGTAGGGCAATGGCCGACACCAAGATAGCAGCTTGTTTCATCGCGCCTCTCTTACGAAAACGAAAGAGGCCGCGTCAGGGGTTCCAGGCTGACATTCCGACCACGAACTTAAGGAAAAGGGCTGCCGTGGATCGTGGGACGGCAGCCCGAGGTACGGAGTATACCAACGACGAGAGCGGGGGTGGCGTCGCCGGTGGTTGCTCTAATAACCCGGTGCTCTATCGATCGTTCCGATCCAAAGCGTCCCATCGACCGGAGCGGGCCGGCACCCAACTGGCTGCGCGTGCCCCCGGTTTCATCAATACCAGTGACGGTGATGCCAGTTCCGGTAGTGACGACGATGCTGGTTCGGGACATACGCGTAAGCGCGGTGCCCATAGCGCGACACGCCTGGCGGTTTGGCGCCGCTTGCCGGTTGGCCAAAGCTGTCTGTATTCGGGGGCGGGTTAGGACCGTAATTCGGCAGACTTTGCGCCATTGAGACGGAGCCGGCGGTCGCGAGTATAGCGAGACCAAAACAAACTGACTTTAGTGACATGGGAAAACCTCGTTTTTCACAGAGGTAACCTTCGATCCACGGCATTGTTCCAAGAAGCAGCGATCCGGCAAGGGCTGCCAACTCGCCTGGTGATCGCGTGCAAAAAGAAAAAGGGCTGCCGCGATGATACGCAACGGCAGCCCAACCAGTGCTAGCCACCGGCTGGGGGCGGGGGGTCGGGGGGTGCCAGTGACCGGCGATAAAGATGTTAACCCGCCGAAAGGGCGATGGCTGTTCAATACAGGACACTTTTGCATTTTGTAGAAACGTAGAATGTACCGGGCGCGCCAATCGCTTAGGCAATCGAAGTTTGGGCTCGATTTACGTTGTGCTCCCAGTGTGTGGACGCGTACAAGCGTTGAGGGGCGCTAGCAGGGCAGAACCGATGTGGATTTTGATCGTCTATGTTTTGATTGTCGTGGTTGGTGAAGCCGTCGTGGTTGCAATCGGTCTGGCTTTGGATCGAATTCTCCCGTTGGCCAGTCTGCCGGTTTCCTTGTCGTTATTCTTCGTCGTGCTCGCATTTGGGTGGCCTCTGGCAGTGCGTTGGACCGAGCCTAAGCACGCAAAGAACGTAAAACTCGCAAGCTGAATTTGCCATCGATTGGATGATCGGCCCGAAACGCGACGAGGTCGGAGAGTCTCCTTTCCGATCTTGGCGCACAGAGCGCACGCCGGCGGTTTCCTCTAGGCGTGGTCAGGGCTCGTCGTCGCGCCGCGATAGTTCGTCCGTTAATGACCCAAAGCGGACATTCCACCTTGCACTGAATATGCGATTAGTTCGGCCGCGACCCTGCACTCGAAATTTACGCGGCGGTTATATTGCGCGCCTTGCGTTTTGCAATGTCCGCTGATGGTCTAAGCGGACATTGAATGTTCTACCGGCTGGGCCTGAGAAAGAAAAAAGCGACATTTAGTGTGAGCTTCCTCACAAACTTATCGCGCGGCGTAGATAAAATTTCTTGGAGCAATTGTAACCAGATAAATGTCCAGCCGGACTGACGGGGGGCGGCGAATAAGCCGGTGAAATCGAACGACATGAAATTTAAAGTCCTCGGAAACTGGTTTCCAGAGGGCGTGGGCTGATGGATGAGATAGCGCAATTGAGCATACTAATTGGCGGCGTCTATGACACCGCTTTGGATCCATCGTTGTGGGTCAAAGTGCTCAAAAATGCGGCGACATTCATCGGTGGTTCGGCGGCGGCGGTCTTCTCAAAGGACGCGACCAAAAAAAGCATCGACATATTTTACCAATACGGCGTCGACCCAGCCTACCAACGCCTGTATGTCGACAAATATGTGAAGCTCGATCCAAGTACTAACAGCCAAGTGTTCGCTGGTGTCGGCGATATTATTAGTACCGAAAGCTACATGGCCTATGACGAATTTCTCGAGACCCGTTTTTACAAAGAGTGGGCCCGTCCTCAACATTGGGTAGATGGCGCCGCCGCCGTGCTGGAGAAGTCGGCAACAGACGTGGCGATGTTCAACGTTTTTTGTCATGAGCGCGATGGTCTCGTGAACGACGAGATACGACGGCGCATGCATCTATTGGTGCCGCATGTCCGCCGCGCGGTGCTTCTCGGAAGGTTGTTTGAGCACAAAAAGTCAGAAGCTGCAGAGCTCGCAGACACCTTTGACGGGCTTAGCGCCGGCATGTTTCTCGTTGACGCGACCGGCCACATTGTTCACGCCAACGCCGCGGGCCGAGACTTGCTGTCCACAGGCGCTCTCAACAGCGTTGGCAAAAGGCTTGGCGCCAACGACTCCGAAATCGATGGTCTCCTGCGAGACGCCTTTATGGCCGCGAGCCGGGGCGACGGCGCGATCAACGCCAAAGGTATCTCGTTGCCGCTGACTGCGCGCGATGGGGAGAACTATGTCGCCCATGTACTGCCCCTGACGGCGGGGGCGCGACGCCGCGCCGCCGCGACTTATGCGGCCGCGGCCGCCGTGTTTGCGCATAAGGCGAAACTGCCGACAACCTCGCCATTGGAGGCAATCGCACGACGCTACAAGCTCACTCCCACTGAACTGCGCGTTCTCTTGGCGATCGTTGAGGTCGGTGGCGTGCCTGAAGTGGCAGAGACGCTTGGCGTATCCGTTACGACCGTGAAGAGCCATCTCGGAAGTCTGTTTGAAAAGACCAGCGCCACACGCCAGGTCGACCTCGTCAAGCTGGTCGCAGCATTTTCCAACCCGCTGCTCGACTGAATCGACTCAATCTTGAGTCCGTCTCCTCCGATCGGAGGAGGAAGTGGTTGATCAAAGCTTGTAGCAACAGGAAATTGCACAGACGGCCGGGGGCATAAGGTGCTCGAGGCTGGGAGTTGTGAAGCAAGCACGCCGTTTCCTTCAAAAGGCAAATGGAGGTGTGAAATGTTAGGAACCCTAGCCAATTCCATCGTTGAAGCGATCGCCGGCATCGTCGGCGGAATTGGGATCGCCGCCGCTAGCAAGCGCGCCAGGGCCCATCCTTCAGTCAAGGCACTTAGCGTTTCCACCGTCGGGGCTGTTCTGGCCTGCATCGTGAGCGGTATTCCGCAACCTGCGATGGCCCAGTCAGCTCTCGCCCAGGGCGCAGCGGGCGTGCCGGCCTTTGCCCCCGGCATGATCAATCATATGCAGGCGATGCGCCGTTTCAAAGATCGGGATCAAGGCGCCCAGCCGACGCCGAATGTTATTCCAAAATTTGAGATTGACCGCGATGCGAGCGGTGCGATCGCGACGTTCCAGACCGAGGGACAAACATTCACGAAGAACAATGCGTTCTTCCAGAACCTTGGAACCAATGGAAGGACCTGCTTCACCTGCCATCAACCGGCGAACGGCTGGACCGTCAGTGCGGCCACTGTTGCTGACCGCTTTGCCGAGAGTGGTGGCGCAGATCCCATTTTCCGTTTGGTGGACGGCGCCACATGTCCAACCGCCGATGTCTCAACCCTCTCGGCCAAGCGGCAAGCCTATAAGCTCCTGACCGACAAAGGCTTGATCCGAATCGGCCTGCCGATGCCGGAGCCGGCAATATTACAGTTCGCTGTGACTGCGGTGAGCGATCCCTACCAATGCACAACGAACCCTGCTACCGGCCTGACGAGTGAGACGGCGGGTATCGTCTCGATCTACCGGCGACCACTACCGGCCACAAATCTTGGGTTCCTAAGCACCATCATGTGGGATGGTCGAGAACCCACTCTCGCCAGCCAAGCCATCGATGCCACGCTCGGTCATGCGCAGGCCAACGTTGCGCCGAACGCGTTTCAGCAGTCTCAGATGGTCGCTTTCGAGACCGACCTCTTCACCGCGCAGGCCGTCGACCAACATGCGGGAAGTTTGAATGATCATAACGCGACCGGCGGTCCCATTGCCCTGTCGTTGCAACTCGCAACCTTTTTTATCGGTGTGAATGATCCATTGGGGAATAATCCCAAGGGTCAACCATTCAGCCCAAATATCTTCGATCTATACAGGCCATGGCTGGGCGCGTTCGATGACTTGCGCCGTTCAATCGCACGCGGCGAGGAGGTGTTCAACACGACGAACATCAACATAACCGGGGTTGCTGGCCTTAACGACGCGCTCAACGTCGCGAGCATTCCCGGATTTTGCGGCACCTGTCACGATACGCCGAATGTGGGAAATCATTCGGTCAAGGCGCCTTTGAACATCGGTATCGCCGACGCGGGCGCCAAAAGCCCGCCCGCCCTCGACATTTCCGGTCTACCTGTTTTCACCCTGACCTGTACGAAAGGTCCCTTCGCAGGCCAGATTTTCACGGTGACCGACCCCGGCCGCGCGCTGATCTCGGGACAGTGTGCAGATATCGGAAAAGTGAAAGGTCCAATTCTGCGCGGACTTGCGGCGCGCGCTCCCTATTTCCACAATGGCTCGGCCGCCACGTTGCTGGACGTTGTGAATTTTTACGACCAACGGTTCAGTATCGGTTTTACCGACCGGCAGAAAAGTGATCTGGTCAATTTTTTAAACGCGCTCTGAATTCGCGGATCGCGGTTGTTCATCGGTAGCGCGAATCCGCATGAGCAATTTGTTCGCACGAGCATCGGAGACATAGAGTGGCTGCGGATGTAACCGCTCGCGCATGCCACTGGTTAGCTTAGCGCCTTTGTCCGCTATTGGGGGTAAAGCGGCACATCGTAGTCATCGGGGGCCCAGTCGATATTGCCTGGGCGGCTCCTGTTTGCGTGCCTGAGAATTAACGTCGACATTTACTCCCCAAAAGTGAGGAACGATCATAGCCGCTATCGCTGCTGCCGCTGAAACGGTGGCAATTATCACCGCTATAGTTGCCCTAGTATTTGCTTTCTGGGCCGCTCGCACAGCAGCCCGAACTGCGTCCTTGGCTTCTCGCGCAATGTTTCTGTCTGCGCCGTGCTCAACTTCGTCGAGCCATTCATAGGCGGCAATTTGTTTCTCCCGGTTGTAAAGGCCATGCTTGATCTGCTGCCGAACACCGTCAGGCCCGCGGTCTGTGAATTCCGCCCGATATTGTTCTGTGATCGCACCCATGCGGCCAGAATAGCAAAGCCGCCCGCAGTTTCCCACGGACGGCTTGGCTTTCTTTAATGGGCGTGACGGCGTGCGGGTGGAAGAGAGAATAGCTTCACCGGCAAGAGCAACTCCGAAAACTAAATGCGTTTAAGTGTGCGGTGCCTCACACATTCATCCCGGTGTGAAGGGCCGCGCTTCATCAAGTTTGGAAGGCGGGTGATTTACCCGGTGACTGAGATCGAGGCGTTCGAGCAGTCACGGCTGCGCGTCAACACTGCGCAAAGCTTACCCACGCGGTCGCCCAGTGATCTTGTAATCCGGGGCGGCTAGGCCGAGCGGAGTGTAGAGGTGGCTAACCACGAGGGGTGGAATGCCGCGGCTCGCAATTTCCGCGAGACGCGCGTGTTCCGGATGGGCGTTGAAGTCGCTGGTGGAATGCGCAATGCCTTTGTTTGTTGTTTCAAAAACTGTGAGCAGGGCTTCTTCGACGTCTGTTGGTGGCCCCTTGTAGAACTTTAGCGCGTCGTCAGGCGTGACCATCGACAGATAGCCGCTCGCATTTTGAAAATGTTCAATGTCGATGTCGCTGTTGCGGCGTTTCTTTCTGTTGCCAAGTCGCCTGCCGCTGGTCATGCATAGCCCAAGGAACTCCAGCAGCGCGCGGCAGTGCACCAGGCCGGCTTCGATAGCTGGGTTTGTGAACCCGTTTAGGTTTCCCTCGACCACTACTTCGTCGTTGACGAAAATTTTCATCGGCCCTGCGCCGTACTTTGCCTGCAAGTTTGAGAGCGCAATTGAATATGTCTACGGACTGCATCCGGTAAGGGAGCACTGTGTGCAGGAAACCTTCGTTGTCCATAGCGAGAAAGGATGGTGAGCGCGGATGGGATCGAACCATCGACCACTTGATTAACGTACCGCTACGACTTTCGCCGCCTCTTCGCAGAGTTTGCAGTCTGGACTTTCCCTTCACCGTGGCTTTCGCTTTAGGTGGGTGCCATCAAGTCTCTACACCTTCCCATCGCTGGGCTTGGCTCGGGATTGTCGTCACCATCACGTGGACGAGTTCCCCGAATTTGACACCATCCCATCGGCGGTTTCCCCTCCGATGGCTCCTGCAGAAGTCAAGTGCTCTACCACTGAGCTACGCGCCCTTAGTTCTCCTGTTTCGTTCACTCCAACTTGCGACCAGTGTGCGACCAGTGAAAAGTAGGAACCCAATTTATCACTGCGGCGCATGCAGTTTTGCAACATTTTTTCCAGATTAAAAGTCAGTTGCTCTACCGCCTGAGCTACGCGCTCGCCATCTGACACATGAGCGTGTCCGAAGTGGAATTGCCCTGAGGATGAAGCCGAGGGCGAGATTTTCGGAGTCATGCGCTGGCCGCTGTGTAGGGGGCCAAACCAGCCCGGTCAATAGGCACAAGCCGCCTTCTTGAACTCGCACAAGGCCCGGGATTTGCTAGACTAATGCCGCGGCGTATGCCGCCTGGAGATTGTCATGCCGATCGTCAACCGTGTCGCGGACCTGCATCGCGAAATCACCGACTGGCGGCGCGACCTGCATGCCCACCCCGAGCTGCTGTTCGACGTGCACCGCACCGCGGGTTCGGTTGCCGAGAAGCTCAAGGCCTTCGGTTGCGACGAGGTTGTGACCGGCCTTGGACGCACCGGGGTGGTCGGTGTCATCCGCGGCCGCAAAGGGTCCTCCGACAAGACAATCGGGTTGCGCGCCGACATGGACGCGCTGCCGATCGAGGAGGCGAATGATGTTCCGTACAAATCCACTGTCCCCGGGAAAATGCATGCATGTGGTCACGACGGGCACACGGCCATGCTGCTCGGTGCCGCACGCTATCTCACCGAGACGCGCAACTTTGCCGGCACCGCGGTGGTGATTTTCCAGCCGGCGGAAGAGGGCGGGGGTGGTGGAAAGGAAATGGTCAACGACGGGCTGATGGATCGCTTCGGCATCGGTGAGGTCTACGGCATGCACAATTACCCGGGCATGCCAGTGGGCGCCTTTGGCGTCCGGCCCGGACCGATGATGGCATCGGCCGATGCCCTGACAATCGATATTGAAGGCGTCGGGGGGCACGCCGCGCGCCCGCATCATGCCGTCGATACGGTTCTGGTCGGGGCACAGATCATCAACGCAATCCAATCAGTGGTCTCGCGCAATGTTGACCCGCTCAAGTCGGCGGTCGTTTCGATTTGCATGTTCCGCGCGGGCAATACCGACAATGTCATTCCGCAGACCGTCCAATTGCGCGGTACCGCGCGCAGCCTGCTGCCGGATGTACGTGATCTCCTGGAGAAGCGCCTGGCCATTGTCGTCGAAAGTACCGCGACGGCCTATGGTGCGAAAGCGAAGCTCACCTATCGGCGCGGTTATCCGGTGCTGGTCAATCATGAACGGCAAGCCGAGTTCGCAGCCTCGGTCGCAAGCCAGGTTGCCGGCCAGGACAAAGTCGATACTTCGCTGGCGCCGATGATGGGTGCGGAGGATTTTTCGTACATGCTGAATGCGCGGCCGGGCGCCTTCATCTGGATCGGCAATGGCGACAGCGCAGGGCTGCATCACCCGGCCTACAACTTCAACGACGACGTGATTCCCTTCGGAACGTCGTATTGGGTGAAGTTGGTCGAAACGGCGCTGGCCGCGTAACCAGCCGCTACTGCACCAGCTCACCCGGCTTCGGTGCCGGGGCCGTGCGCGTGGCTTCCGCCATCGTGGTGCTTCGCCGCGTGAGTGGCAGCAACACCCTGGCCTCGAGGCTGCGCCAATAGGCAAAATCATTGAGGCGCGTCCGCTCGATCACCGCGAGGCCGACTGCTGCGATGAAGGGCAGGCTCTGCACGACGAGCACCACAGCGAAAATATTGATCTCGCGGATTTCCTTGTAATTGGTCAGGACCAGCACGGCCGCGCTGAGGATCAACAGGCCCGCCAGCAACGCTTCCCAGAAGGCGTGGAAGTCGGTTGAGCGCCTCATGCCGCCCTTCGATGTGCGAACGAATGGCAGGTGATCCTTGAGCAAACCGAGGCTGACCGCCCGCGCGACCGTCCACTGCACCGACATTGCCGCAAAAACCGACCCAAGCAGCTGGCCCAAACGCGGGCGCACGCGCAGCTGATAGAGCGTCGCGAAGTGTGCGACCGATACGATGAAACTCACAAGGATCGGCGCGGTGAGGATGCGGTCTGGGACCGCAATATCGAGAAATGCGATCACCGGCACCCAAATAATATTGAGAATAGCGACCGCAACTCCGATGCTTTCGGCGCCGAGCCAGTTGAGCCAGCCCAGGGCAAATTCGCGCTTCTGTTCGCGCGTGAGCCGGCTGGCGCCCGGCAGAAAACGCCGCCAGTGCTTTTTGAGAATCTGGAATCCGCCATAGGCCCAGCGGTGGCGCTGCTTCTTGTAAGCCTCGAAGCTGTCAGGCAGCAGGCCATGGCCGTAGCGTTTATTGGTGTAGTGGGTCTGCCAGCCGAGCTCGAGCAAAGTGAGACCGAGGTCGGTGTCTTCACAGATCGTGTCGCTCGACCATCCGCCGGCGGCCTCGATTGCGGCGCGCCGAACGAGGCACATCGTGCCGTGCGCGATGATCGCGTTGAACTCGTTCCGCTGCACCATGCCGATGTCGAAGAAGCCGGCATACTCGCCGTTCATGGCGTGATGCATGACGCTGCGTTCACCGTCGCGGTGGTCCTGTGGCGCCTGTACCAGCCCCACGCTCGGATCGCGGAAGACCGGCACAAGATCCTTTAACCAATCGGGCTGCACGACATAATCGGCATCGATGATGCCGATCACGTCCGCATCGGCGGCGGTGTGTACGAGCGCAAGTCGCAATGCGCCCGCCTTGAAGCCGACGATGTTGTCGGCGCGTACGAACTTGAAGCGCTCACCGAGCGTGCGGCAATGTTCCTCGATGGGTAGCCAGAGTCCCGGATCCGGCGTATTGTTGATCACCACGATGCATTCGAAATTCTGGTAGTCGAGCCGGGCGACTGCATCGAGCGTCTGTTTGAGCATCTCCGGCGGCTCGTTATGGGCCGGAATATGAATTGAAACCTTGGGCAAGATCACATCAGGAGCGAGCGGCGGACTGGCAATCAGCCGGAGCGGCTTTCGTCCAAATGCGACGGCTGCGATTTCTTCGATGCGCGCAAGCGCGATCACGATGAGAGGAATCAGCAGCACCATGCCAAGGCCAAGCGCGAAGGCTGCGCCCGGTACGAAATAGTGTCCGTTCCAGTAACCGAACACGGCCGCGAACCAGGCACCCACGACGTTTGCAGCGCCGGCCAGCATGGCGGTCTGCAGCACTGTCACGCTCATGGCCAACAGCGGAAGCGACAACAGCACACTCACCAGAATAGCGATTGTGCCAAGCCGCCAATGGTCGGGTTCGGTGATCGGGCCGGTCCAATTGAACTTTGGATGACGTGCGGCGTCGAAGAGCCCCCAATACGGGCCGACGCCACCTTCGAAGATCTTCCACGGCTGATCGATTGCTTCGACAATGTTGTAGTCGATGCCGTAGGCCTCGGCGCGGCTGACGAAGTCGCGCAAGGCGACCGCCTGCTCAATGCGTCCAGGATTGGCGTTCTTCATATTGTAGCCGGCGCTTGGCCAGCCGAACTCGGCGATGACGATGCGCTTGCCGGGATAGGCCTGGCGAAGTTTGTCGTAGATCAACACGGCCTGATCGACAGCTTGCGCCTCCGAGAATCCTTCCCAATAGGGCAATATGTGCGCGGCGATGTAGTCGACAGCCGAAACAAGCTCGGGATGCTCGATCCATACGTGCCAGATTTCGCCTGTTGTCACCGGAACGTTGGTTGAACGCTTCACGCGTTGAATCATCTTGATCAGGTCGCCGACCTTCTGCTCGCCGCGGAAGATGGTTTCGTTGCCGACGATGATTCCGTTGATGTTGCTGTGGCGCTTTGCGAGATCGACCACCGAATGGATTTCGCGGTCGTTACGATCCTGATTCTTGTCGATCCAGGCGCCGGCCGTGACACGCAATCCGAATTCGGATGCGATGCCGGGCACAAGCTCGACGCCGCCCGTAGAGGAATACGTACGAATGGCGCGCGTGAGAGGCGCCAGCATCTTGAGATCGGCGCGAATTTGCGCAGTCCGCGCCCTGGCTCCAGAATCCGGATGCGCCGAACCTTCAAAAGGTGCGTAGGAAACGCTCGCGAGCTGGCCGTCGAAATTGGGCGCGCGAACATTGTCGCGCATCAGGACCCACAATCCGGCATGCACGCACGCCACAAGAGCGACGACGGCAGCGACGGTGCGCATACTACTCAAAACCAAGTGGGGCAGGATGGCAGACCCTCGAGCCCGTCCCCTGGGCTCAGCCGAAGCTCCGTCTGCAAGGGTACAGCGTAGCTCGGCGTAAGGTAGATATTCAAGTAACTAGGCGACATGGCAAATCCTTGGCACTCGCATGGCGCCCTAATGAATTTCGTTAACGGTGAACGCGGTCTACCGCTGGGTTGTTCCGCCGGAAGTTGCGGCTGGTGGCTGAACGGCCGCCTCGGCGGGAGCCGGCTCAAGCCCGGGATTTAACCAACAGGCATGGACCCTGCCGTTAAGGGTTTCCTGAACCTTGGGATCGATGTTTCCCTGGCGGACCAGGCAGCGAAAGGTGGCCTGAATATGGGCGCTGGGGCAGCCGAAACGGTCGTAGAGATCGAGGTGGCGGAATGCCGTATCCAGGTCGTCGCGCCAAAGGAGGCTAACCACCCGGCGGCCAAGCCAGACACATTCCGGATTACCGGCCGGGCCGGCTAAAACACGGGTGGCCTCCGCTATTTCGTCGATCTTTTTCTGGGTCTCTTTGGCGGCGTCAGCGGCCGGTTTTTGCGGCTCGGGTGGTTTGCCGTTGCTGCCGCCGCTTTGCGCGAAAGTCGGCGCGGTGAACCCAAAAGCCGCCACGCAAGACAGCACAGTTAAGAACTGACGCAACTTGAGAGAAATCCGCATTGGCCCCGTCGGATGTTTGCTCTTGGACGCCCTTGGATTCTGTGTGTGCGACCGGATTGGGACGCTAATACGGCGGTTGCAAATCCGCACCGTCGGGCGGCTTCCTTAACTATAGTTTGCAGAACAAGACTTGGCCTCAAACCGCGAATTTTGTCCAGCGTAACCACGTTGCTTGCTTAAGACGGGCCAGCTTGGCAGGGGTAATGACGCACGATAAGCCGTCGCACGACGATTGGCCTTTTCCGATTGGGTTGCCGATGCGCCATGCCTTCGCCTGCCTCGCCCTTACGGCAGTGGCCATAGCCGGTGTCTGGACCTGGCTTGGGTCTCCGGTGCTTTTGACGCCATCCCAGTATGGCCGCGCTGAAAAGCTCTATTGCGTTTCCTACACGCCTTTCCGGGGCAGCCAGACGCCCCTCGACCCGTCCATCGTCATTCCGGTGGCTCAGATCGAGGATGATCTGACGCGTCTCGCGCAGGTCACGGACTGCATACGCACATACTCGGTCGATTTCGGGCTGGACCAGATTGCAGCGATTGCGGCCAGGCATGGCCTGAAGGTCATGCAAGGGCTGTGGCTGTCGAGCAGTTTGCTTAAAAACCAGTATCAGATCGAAACCGCCGTCGCGCTCGCAAACAAATACCCCGGTACGATCCGTTCGGTTGTGGTGGGCAATGAGGTGTTGTTGCGCGGCGATATGACCGCAACAGACCTCGCCAGCACGATCCGCGCAGTCAAAGCGCGCGTGCACGTCCCGGTGACCTATGCCGACGTCTGGGAGTTCTGGCTGCGTAACACCGACGTGGCCAACGCCGTCGACTTTATCACGATCCATATTCTGCCTTACTGGGAGGATTTTCCGATTCCCGCCCGCAACGCGGTCGCCCATGTCGAGGCAATCCGCCGTCAGGTGGTCAACGCATTTCTGGGCAAGGAGGTCTTGATCGGCGAGGTTGGCTGGCCAAGCGCCGGTCGCATGCGGGAAGGCGCGCTCCCGTCGCGGGCGAATCAGGCGCGCGTCATTCAGGAAGTGCTTGCACTGAGCAAGCGTGAGACTTTCAACGTGAACATCATCGAAGCCTTTGACCAACCCTGGAAGCGCGCTCTTGAGGGGACGGTTGGCGGTCATTGGGGGCTCTTCGATGCCGCGACCCGCGTACCAAAATTCACCGGGGCGCAAGCAGTGTCCGATCATCCTCTCTGGCTTTGGCAGGGCGGTGGCGGAATTTTATTCGCAGTGATCGTTTTCGGCGCGGCGCTGACCGTGCGTACAAAAGATACGCCCGTATTATTCTGGGTTGCGGTTAGCGCGAACGCATTCGTCGGCGGCGCGCTGATTGGCTGGACGATTGAAAACGTTCCGGTTGAAAGCCTCGGGGTGGGCGGCTGGTCACGTTCGCTCGCGCTCACCGCGATGGCCATCGGGGCGCCGGTCCTGCTGAGCGTCGCGATCATGTGCAGCACACCCATGCCGGCATTTTTTCGGATATTCGGGCCGAAAGAGTACCGGATGCAAAACCCGCTTGCTCAATCTGTCGGCGTCATACTCGCCATCACGATGCTGTTGGCGTTCGTGATTGCGCTCGGCCTGGTGTTCGATCCGCGTTACCGGGATTTCCCCTTCGCACCACTCACGGCCGCGATTGTGCCGTTTCTTGTCCACGGCGTCATGGTGGCGCGACCGAAGGGCATCCGCCCCACCGCAGAAACCGCCGGAGCCGGCGTGCTCGCGCTTTCGGCGTTGTACATTTTGTTCAATGAAGGCTTCGCCAATTGGCAGTCGCTTTGGCTCTGTGCGGTCCTGGCGGTGCTCGCTATCAATCTGGCTCGGGTGCGCGACGTGCCAGGCTGAGGACCAGCAGGCCAGCGGCAAGGGAAGACAGGCCTACGTTGTAAAGAACGACGCCGAGGCACGCCGCGGCGAGCGCGACCGCAAAGAGCACCAGTGTCGGGCGCAGAAGGTTGAGTGTGGCGGCGATTAACGCGAACCACCCAAAAACCGAATACGTAAAAAGCATGATGGTGATCTGCCGCGTGAAGCACAGCCACGTGTTCAGTCCTGCCTGGCAGGCAAGTCCTACGGACGGCTGCTCGACCGCGAGATAGCGCATGTACAGGGCGTAGCCGATTGATGAAAATCCCACGACCAGCAGCCAGTTCGTTGCGCGGGCGCTTGGCAAAAACAATTTCATGAGATCAGTATGCCGCTGCGCCGCCACTGCGACAATCATTGCTGTGCTATTGGCTCGCCGTCGAATTTGACCGGCCGGCAGGCCGTGCGGGCTGCGCTAAAGTGCGCACAGAGGCCCGAGGCCGCGACGCTGTTTGGCAAGGGGCCCACGACCAGGCGATAGCCTGGAACACCCGGACGCTGGTCATGTGCCGCCAGCGGGTGCATCCCGCTCAGCAGTGGTCCGAAATTGGCCTTCACCGTGCTCCAACGCTGGCGGACTGCATCGATTGTGGCGCCGCCACCAAGGTCCAGTCCGAAGTCATCTTGTTTTGCCGCAGGTGGATCGGGCCCGGTAATTGACACGGTCGCAATGCGCGCTGGGGGCAGGGGGACGGCTTGTGGGGGCGCCCGGTCGGCCTTGGGTGCCGGGGGCGCGGCGGAAGCCAGCGTCTCCGTCGCGGCGATGGCGACGTTCGCCCCCGGCGGATTTGATGGTGCCGGCGACGCGGTGGCCGGTGCGCTAGGCGTCGGTGGAGGTGCCCTGGCCGCAAGGGCCGCTGCAGTCGCGGCGGCCTGCTTTTTGATGGCCCCCGTCATGTCGTCGATACTGCTTTCGAGTAGCGCGATGCGGCCTGCCAGGCGGTCGCGGTCGGTGGTGAGCGCGCGCACCTGCACAGCCAGGCGCTGCGTTTCGGTCTCCAACTGCGCGACACGCGGCGGCATTCGCGCGATCGCCGAGGATTCGTTCGTCGCGAAGATATGCCGCAACCGCTCGCTGGCGGTTTCGGTCTGGCTCGCAATCGCAAGGGCCGTCAGGGCGACCGCGGTGAAACCACCCCAACCGCATAGCCACAGGAGCGAGTTGAGTTCGCGGCGGCGTCTGCGAGGGGCACGCAAATCGGGTTCCGTCGGCGTCTGTTCGATCGCCATGGGCTCCTCGATGGGCGAATCATTGAAAACATTAGCAGAATCCGGCAAATCCCGCTTTCACCTTGGTTCAAAGGGATTTGGCGCTGGTCTTTTGCCGTTGGGCCGGCTGAGTTAAGGGATGCGCCAAATCGCCAGCAAAGCTTGAGCCCAAAATAGATGCCTCGTCGAACTTGCCTTGCGATTGTGCTCGCGGCCGGCGAAGGCACGCGCATGCGGTCGCATACGCCGAAGGCATTGCACCCGCTCGGTGGCCGTTCGTTGCTCGCCCACGTGATGAAGGCGGCAAGCTCCGTGGGAGCCGACCATCTGGCGATCGTCGTCGGCCCCGATCATGAGGCGGTCGTGGCGGAAGCGCGCAAAGGCGCACCCAAGGTTGAGATCTTTGAGCAGCGCGAGCGGTCGGGGACCGCCCACGCTGTCCTGTCAGCACGCAAGGCGATCGCCCGCGGTGCGGATGATATTCTGGTGATGTTCGCCGACACGCCACTGGTAAGGACCGAGACCCTTTCGAAGCTGCGCGGTGCATTGGCCGAAGGCGCGGCCGTGGCGGTGCTCGGGTTCAAGCCGGCTAATCCCGCTGGATACGGGCGGCTGGTCATGCAAGGCCACGAACTTGCCGCGATCCGGGAGGAACGCGACGCCACGGGCGAAGAGCGCCAGATTGGCCTCTGCAATGGCGGCCTCATGGCGCTCGCCGGCCAACAAGCCCTCGCCATCCTTACGCGTATAGGGAATGCGAATGCCAAGGGCGAATATTATCTCACCGACGCCGTTGCCATCGCCCGCGATATGGGATTGAAGGCAGTGGCGATCGAAACCTCAGAGGATGACGTGCGCGGCATCAACACCAAGATGCAGCTCGCTGAAGCGCAAGCGGTGCTGCAACAGCGCCTGCGGCTGGCGGCCCTCGACGCAGGCGTCACCATGATCGCGCCGCAGACCGTATATCTGTCTGCAGATACCAAATTCGGAAAAGACGTAACGATCGAGCCGAACGTCGTGTTTGGTCCGGGCGTCACCGTTGAGGACGGCGCAACGATCCGCGCATTCTCGCACCTTGAGGGCGCCCATGTCGGCAAAGGGGCGCGCGTCGGACCTTTCGCGCGGCTGCGCCCGGGCGCTGACCTTGGCAAGGATGTGCACATCGGAAATTTCGTCGAGGTGAAAGAGGCCAGGATTGAAGCCGGCGCCAAGGCCAATCATCTCGCCTATATCGGCGATGCGCGTGTGGGCGAGGGAGCTAACATTGGCGCCGGCACCATCACCTACAACTATGATGGCGTCGCCAAGCACCACACCGATATCGGCAAAGGTGCCTTCATCGGCTCGAACTCCGCGTTAGTCGCGCCGGTCAAGGTCGGCGATGGCGCTTACGTGGGCACGGGAACGGTCGTTACCAAGGATGTCCCCGCCGGTGCGCTGGCGATCGCGCGCGCCAAACAGACGGTTAAGGAAGGCTGGGCAAAACGCTTGCAGCAGGTGAAAGCCTTGGGCAAGAACCTGTCCGGAAAGAAGCGAGAAAAGTCGTGATTGCCGGTCAATAACGCCTCGCTGCATGTCACACGGCGAAACGCGTTGTGATTTCCATCGACTTGCCGGCGAAGGCTAAACCACGGGTTAGGCAAAGGGGCCATCCAGGCGGATGTGCGGAATCGTCGGAATTTTGGGAACCAAACCGGTTGCGTGGCAACTGGTCGATGCACTCAAGCGCCTCGAATACAGAGGATACGATTCCGCGGGTGTGGCGACGCTTGAACACGGCGTACTCGGCCGTCGCCGCGCGGAAGGCAAGCTTCGTGCTTTGGAGGCGCGGCTCGAGCGGGAGCCGCTCGGCGGGACGATCGGCATCGGTCACACGCGTTGGGCCACCCATGGCCGGCCGAGCGAGGATAATGCTCATCCACATGCCACCGACCTGGTTGCGGTGGTCCATAACGGCATCATCGAGAACTTTCACGAGTTGCGCGATCAGCTGCGGAAACAAGGCTACGAATTCGTCAGTGAAACGGATACCGAGGCCGTTGCGCATCTTGTTACGCGGGAAATGAAGAGCGGTAAGTCGCCGGCCGACGCGGTAGCGGCCGCGCTCAAACAACTGCGCGGCGCATTCGCGCTCGCATTCCTGTTTACCGGCCAAGACGATCTGTTGATTGGTGCGCGCAAAGGCTCCCCCCTGGCGATCGGCTACGGCAAGGGCGAGATGTACCTCGGGTCTGATGCCATCGCGCTGGCGCCCTTCACGAATACCATCAGTTACCTGGAGGACGGCGATTGGGTGGTCCTCACACGCAAGGGTGCTGAGATCTACAACGAGCTGAATCGCAAAGTGGATCGGCCGATCGTGAAATCGACGGCCTCGGCGCAACTGGTCGACAAGGGCAATCACAAGCACTTCATGGCTAAGGAAATTCACGAGCAGCCTGAAGTGGTCGGCCACACGCTGGCTCATTACATTGACATGGTAAACGAACGCGTAGCGTTGCCGCGTGAGTTGCCGTTCGACTGGAAGAAACTCAAACGTCTGTCGATCTCGGCGTGCGGCACCGCCTTTTACGCAGGGCTCGTCGCGAAGTACTGGTTCGAGCGCTTTGCCAAATTGCCGGTCGAAATCGATATCGCATCGGAATTTCGCTATCGCGGCGCGCCTCTCGAGCCGGGTGATCTGGCCATCTTCATCTCGCAATCCGGCGAGACTGCCGACACGCTTGCGACGTTGCGCTATGCGAAAGAGAACAAGCAACATATCCTTTCCGTGGTCAATGTGCCGACATCAACGATCGCGCGGGAAAGCGATGTGGTGATGCCGACGCTCGCCGGACCCGAGATCGGTGTTGCGTCCACGAAGGCCTTCACCTGCCAACTCGCGGTGCTCGCATGCCTTGCACTCGCCGCCGGACGCGCCCGAGGCGAGTTGAAGGATGTCGACGAGCAAAATCTCGTACGCGCGCTCATCGAAACGCCGAGGCTGATGGCGGAGGCCCTCATGCTCGAGCCCCAGGTTGAAAAGCTCGCGCAAAATCTGGCCAAGGCACGTGACGTGCTTTATCTCGGCCGCGGGACGAGCTTCCCGATCGCACTCGAAGGTGCGCTCAAGCTCAAGGAAATCTCATATATTCACGCTGAAGGCTATGCGGCCGGTGAGCTCAAACACGGGCCCATCGCGCTGATCGACGAAATCATGCCGGTGATCGTCATCGCCCCTTACGACCGCGTATTCGACAAAACGGTCTCGAACATGCAGGAGGTGGCGGCACGCGGTGGAAAGATCATCCTGGTCACCGATCCAAAGGGCGCCAAAGAGGCAACCATCAATTCCCTGGAGACGCTGGTGCTGCCGGACATGGCATCAGCGGTCACGCCACTGGTATACGCTATTCCGGTACAGTTGATTGCCTACCATACCGCGTCTGTCATAGGTACCGACGTCGACCAGCCACGTAATCTCGCGAAATCCGTCACAGTGGAATAGACTTCGCCCATGGCTGAAATCGAGCAGGACTCAGGCGATGCACTGGTCGCCGATGTAACGATATCGGCCCCGCAAGCGAGCGTCGCGAGCCGACTGCGAAATTACTTTCTGACCGGCCTTGTGGTCGCCGGACCACTGGCGATAACGGCCTGGCTGATCTGGTCGATCGTCACCTGGGTCGACGATTCCGTGCGCCCCCTTATTCCACCTACGTATCGGCCCGAGAGCTATTTGCCGTGGCCAATTCCGGGAACGGGACTCATCATCGCCATCGTCGCGCTCACGTTGCTCGGCTTTCTCACGGCCAACCTGGTGGGACGCAAACTGGTCGAACTCGGTGAGAGCCTGCTCAGTCGCATGCCGATCGTGCGACCGATCTACAAGACGATGAAGCAGATTTTCGAATCCCTGTTTTCAAAGAGCGGCTCAAGTTTCCGGAAGGTGGCGCTGGTGGAATTTCCGGCGCCCGGCATGTGGTCGATCGTGTTTCTGTCGCAGCCGCCGAGCGCCGACCTCATCAAGAGTTTGCCGCAGGGTGAACATGTTTCCGCATTCATGCCGTGTACGCCAAACCCGACAACGGGCTTTTTCTTTTATGTAAAGCGCGATGACCTGATCGAGCTCGATATCACGGTCGAGAACGCAATGACTCTGCTGATTTCTGCGGGAATGGTGCAGCCGGATGCCGAGGCACAAAAAAAGCTGGCCTCGCTCGCGGAGACCGCAAAAGCCGTACGGGCGCGCGTGGCGCGGAAAACAGAAGCGGTAGAATAACTCTATCCCGCGCGGATCAGCTTGATCGCTTCGTCCTTGCCGAACACGTAGAGCAACTGACGCAGTGCGTCGCCCCGCGGCGCGGATAGTGTTGCATCGCGCGAAAGAATCAAGGCCGCGTCGTCGCGCGCTGCACTGAGATATTTTCCGTGCACTTCCGGCCGCGCGATCTGGAAGCCGGGCAGGCCGCTCTGCCGCGTGCCGAGCACATCGCCTTCGCCACGCAAGCGCAGATCCTCCTCGGCAATGCGAAAGCCGTCTTCTGTCTCGCGCAGTACGGCCAATCGCGCTTTGGCGGTTTCCCCAAGCGGAGCTTTATAGAGCAGCAGACACGTGGAGGCGCCAGGACCGCGGCCAATGCGGCCGCGCAATTGATGAAGTTGCGCCAGGCCGAAGCGTTCCGCGTGCTCGATCACCATGATCGTCGCCTCGGGTACATCGACGCCCACTTCGATCACGGTCGTGGCAACGAGCACTTGCGTTTTGCCCGCAGCGAAGCGGGCCATGGCCGCGTCTTTATCCACGCCCTTCATGCGGCCGTGAACCAGGTCGACCCGTTTTCCGAATTTCTTTCGTAGATCCTCGAAACGTGCCTCGGCGGCAGCGAGATCGATCTTTTCGGATTCATCCACCAGTGGGCAGACCCAGTAGGCGCGCTTGCCCTCCTCAATCGCACGGCCGACGGCGTCTTCGACGTCCTGGACACGGGAGAGGGGGATGGTGCGGGTATCGATCGGCTGGCGGCCAGGTGGCTTTTCGCGCAATTCCGAAATGTCCATATCGCCGAAATAGGTGAGAACAAGTGTGCGCGGGATCGGCGTGGCGGTAAGCACGAGCACGTCGACAGCTTCGCCCTTTTGCGTGAGCGCGAGGCGTTGGTGGACGCCGAACCGATGCTGTTCGTCGACAACCGCCAGGGCAAGGTCATGGAAAGCAACGTCCTCCTGAAAGAGGGCATGCGTCCCGATCAGAAGGTCGATGTCGCCAAGCGTGAGGCGATCGAGGATATCCCTGCGGGCTGGACCGCGTTCCCGGCCAGTGAGGATCGCGACGCGGATGCCGGCCGCTTCGGCGAGCGGCGCAATGGTTGCGAGATGCTGACGGGCGAGAATTTCAGTCGGCGCCATGAAGGCAGCCTGTCGGCCAGCCTCGATGACGGTGGCGGCGGCGCTCAGTGCCACGACGGTCTTGCCGGAGCCAACATCCCCCTGCAAGAGACGCAACATTCTTTGCGGCCGCGCGAGATCGGTAATGATATCGTCGACCGCCTTTTGCTGCGAATGCGTTAGCGCATAGGGCAGAGCCTTTAGAATTCGCGCACGCAAGCGGCCCTCGCTGGCGCTGCCACGTCCTGACTGCCGGCGCATATGTGCGCGTACCAGGGCAAGAGCGAGCTGGCCGGCAAGCAACTCATCGTAGGCAAGTCGCGTCCATGCTGGATGCTCCGGAAGAATATCGTGTGGCTCCGCTGGCCGGTGCAGTTGACGCAGTGCCGTTGCAAAGGCGGGAAATCGCTCGCGCGCGACCCAGGCTTCGTCCTGCCATTCCGCCAGATCAGGCAGACGGCCCAGAGCGCTGTCCATTGCGCGCCGTATGTTGCCGGCCGCGAGTCCTTCCGTGAGCGGGTAAACCGGATCGACCAGCGGCAACGATGCCAGGCCCGCTTCGTCCACCACGCGATCGGGGTGAATCATCTGCAACATATCGTCGTAGAATTCGGCTGTGCCGGAGACGTAGCGCACTTCGCCCTCGGGCAGCAGCTTCTCCAGATAATCGCGGTTGGGATTGAAATAGGTCAGTGTGATGTCGCCAGTATCATCGCTCGCGTAAACACGATAGGGCGCACGCGAGCGACGCGGGGGGGCGGGTCGGTGCTTGCCGACTGTCACCGCGACTGTAACCACCTGACCCGGCTGTACGTCGCGCAGTTTTGGCCGGGCCCGCCGGTCGATCGTGCCCGATGGCAGGTGAAACAAGAGGTCAACAATACGCGGCGCTTCGCGGTCGAGCAGCCGTGCGTAAAGCTTCTCGAGCGTCGGTCCAACGCCGGAAAGGCTGGTGAGCGAGGCAAACAGGGGATTGAGAACGGGCGGCCGCATTCGATCATCATTGCAAAGATTTCGGCGTCATGCCCGGCCTTGTGCCGGGCATCCACGTCTTCTTGAGATCCAAGGCGTCATGGCCGGGACAAACCCGCCCAGGCCGGACCATGACAAATCAGAGGACGCCCTCTATATAAACCCCGCCCGGCCCCGTCCGGGTTTTTGGCGTTGGAGAAGCCAGGTGACTACTGGCACGAATCTGTCGAGCGAAGGCCTGGATGCGCGTCGGCGCCGTTTGCTGTTCCGCTGCTGGCACCGCGGCATCCGCGAAATGGATCTGGTACTGGGCCGCTTCGCCGATGCCCAATTGGCTACGCTGACCGACACCGAGCTGACCGAGCTCGAGCGCTGGCTTGACGTTCCGGATCAGCAAATTTTCGCGTGGGTGAACGGAATGGAGCCTGTACCGGCAAATTTCGACACCGCATTGTTCCACCGACTGCGCGACTTCCATGGCAAGGGCACTGCGTGAAAGCGAATACAAAATCACCTGCTGAATTGCTCAAGCCAGGCAAGGCACTGACTTTGTCCCAGGTAGCGGACGGGGCCGAAGGGCTCGTGCTCGCCGATCTCGCTCGCGCTATTGCTGCACGCAAGGACGCTCCGGCCATATCGCTTGCCGTAGTCTGCCGCGATGGCCAGCGGATGGCGGCTTTGTCGCGGTCGTTGGCATTTTTCGGCCCAGACCTTCAGGTCATGGAATTCCCGGCCTGGGATTGTCTGCCTTATGACCGCGTATCGCCAAATGCGGCGGTGGTGGCGCAGCGCATGACGGCATTGTCGCGTCTCGCGCGCGTGAAAGGCCGCGATAAACCGTCGCTCGTACTGACGACCGTGAACGCCGCGCTCCAGCGCGTGCCGTCGCGAAATTTCGTGGCTACTCAAGCTCTTTCCGTCGCGCCCGGCAATGTCATTGGCATGCAGGGAGTGATCGAATGGCTTGAACTCAATGGTTACGTCCGAGCCTCGACCGTGCGTGAGCCGGGCGACTATGCAGTGCGTGGCGGTATCCTCGATCTTTTCCCACCTGGCCTGGACATGCCGGTGCGATTCGATTTCTTCGGGGATGCGCTTGAAACAATTCGTGCGTTCGATGCCCAGACGCAGCGCAGCGAGGAACAATTGCGTGGGCTCGATCTCGTGCCGGTCGCGGAGTTTCAGCTCATTACCGAAACAATCCGGCGTTTCCGCACCGGTTACGTGGCTGAATTCGGGGCGGCCGCCCCCGACGATCTCCTTTATGAGGCGGTGAGCGAGGGCCGTCGTTACCCTGGCATGGAGCATTGGCTGCCACTTTTCCATGACAGGCTTGAAACGATCTTCGATTATCTGCCCGGCACGGCGGTCGCGCTGGAGCACCTTGCTGAAGACGCCGCCCATGAACGCTTCACGCAAATTGCTGACTACTACGACGCGCGTCGCGACGCGCTGAAACAGGGGGTGACGCCGCCCTACAAACCGCTGCCGGCGGAAAGGCTTTATCTCGGCGAGGGCGAGTGGAAGGAGCGGCTCGGCACCGAGGCGCTCGTTCGCCTGACACCTTTTGCAGTGCCGGAGGCGAGCGCGTTCGATGTCGGTGCGCGGCAAGGGCACAATTTCGCCGCGGAACGGGCAGAGCCGAATGCAAACGTTTTCGAGGCGCTGACTGCGCATGTGGTCGCGCTGCAGGCCGCGGGCAAGCGCGTAACAATTGCGCTGTGGAGCGAGGGCGCGCGTGAGCGCATGAGCCACGTTCTCGCGGATCACAAGCTTCACAATCTGACATCGGTGGCTGACTGGTCCCAGGCGCTGGCATTGCCCAAGCCTACCGTCGCGCTGGGTGTGCTCGGAATCGAATCCGGTTTCGAGACCGATGACGTCGCGATCGTCAGCGAGCAGGACATCCTCGGCGATCGCCTCGTGCGGCCACGTCGTGCCGCGCGGCGAGCCGATAATTTCATCGCCGAAGCCACCAGTCTCGCTCCCGGCGATCTGGTGGTCCATGTGGACCACGGTATTGGCCGTTTCGAGGGACTACAGCCAATCGAGGCGGCTGGCGCGCCCCATGACTGCCTTGAAATCCATTACGCCGAAGGCGCCAAGCTCTATCTGCCGGTTGAGAACGTCGATCTTCTGTCGCGCTACGGCGCCGAGGAGACGAAGGTCGATCTCGATCGCCTTGGTGGCGGCAACTGGCAGGCGCGCAAGGCGCGCATGAAGAGCCGAATCCGCGAAATTGCGGGCGAATTGATCAAGATTGCGGCCGAACGGCAGTTGCGCGAGGCGCCCCGATTGACCGTTGGGCCGGGCGCCTATGACGAATTCTGCGCGGGTTTTCCGTACGAGGAAACCGAGGACCAGCTCGCGGCCATTGACGCGACCATCAGGGATCTGGGCTCCGGCCGTCCGATGGACCGGTTGATCTGCGGCGATGTCGGTTTCGGGAAGACCGAAGTGGCGTTGCGTGCGGCCTTCATCGCGGCAATCGGCGGCAAACAGGTCGCGGTGGTAGTGCCTACGACGCTGCTGGCACGCCAGCATTTCAAAACCTTTTCAGAGCGTTTCCGGGGCTTTCCCGTGAACGTGGCGCAAGCGTCGCGGCTGGTGCCGGCGGCAGAGCTGGGCAAGGTTCGGACAGGCCTCGCCGACGGCAGCATCGATATCGTGATCGGCACGCACGCCCTGCTTGGTAAAAACATCAAATTCAAGGATCTGGCGCTCCTGGTCGTTGACGAGGAGCAACACTTCGGGGTCGCTCATAAGGAGAAGCTCAAGACACTGCGCTCGGAAGTGCATGTTCTTACGCTGACCGCGACGCCGATCCCGCGCACCTTGCAGCTGGCACTCACAGGCGTGCGCGACCTTTCCATCATTGCCTCGCCGCCTGTCGATCGTCTGGCGGTGCGCACGTTCGTATCGCCGTTTGATCCGGTCACCGTTCGTGAAGCGCTCCTGCGCGAGAAGTACCGGGGTGGGCAGGCCTTCTATGTATGCCCGCGCATCGAGGATTTGGCCGGCGCCAGGGATTTCCTCACAAAGAATATCCCGGAAGTCCGTGTGGCCGCCGCGCACGGACAGATGCCGCCGACGATGCTCGACGACATCATGTCCGCCTTTTACGACGGCAAATACGATGTCCTGCTTTCGACCACCATTGTCGAATCCGGGCTCGATATCCCAACGGCCAATACGCTGATTGTGCATCGAGCCGACAGGTTCGGCCTGGCGCAGCTCTACCAGCTGCGCGGGCGCGTCGGACGCGCGAAACTTCGCGCCTATGCACTGCTTACGCTGCCGGCACAGAAGCCGATCACGCCGCAGGCCGAACGTCGGCTTAAAGTCTTGCAATCCCTCGACACCCTCGGTGCCGGCTTCCAGCTTGCTTCGCACGACCTCGATATTCGCGGCGCCGGCAATTTGCTCGGCGAAGAGCAGTCCGGTCACATCAAGGAAGTCGGCTTCGAACTCTATCAGCAGATGCTGGAAGAGGCCGTGATGAGTCTGAAGGCGGGCATTACGGCGCCGGCCGCGGACCGCTGGTCGCCGCAGATTACCATCGGCACGGCGTTGCTCATTCCCGAGGATTACGTCGCAGACCTGTCGGTGCGGCTCGCGCTCTACCGACGCCTGGCCGAAATCGAGGATGAGCGCGACATCGACGCATTTGCTGCTGAGTTGGTCGACCGTTTCGGCAAGTTGCCGGAGGAGGTCGAGCATCTGTTGCAGGTCGTAGCGATCAAGGCGCTGAGCCGGCGTGCCAACGTCGAAAAAGTAGAAGCCGGTCCAAAAGGCGTCGTGCTGGCTTTCCGCGACAATATTTTTGCCAATCCCGAAGGGCTGATTGCTTATATCCACGAGCAGGGAACCGGCGTGCGCATTCGCCCAGACCAAAAGGTTGTTTTCTTTGACGATTGGGGAAGCCCGGAGGATCGTCTCAAGGGAACTACGGCGGTTCTTCGCAAGCTCGCGTTGATTGCCGGGCGGGCCAAGGCTGCGTAGCGCGGGCAAATGCTTGTGGGCGTGCAAGGGACAGGATATTTGTTGATCCCAAATAGCCATGGGGCAAAGTCGTGAAAGTCGATTATCATATCTTCAAGTCGATGCTGAACAGCTATATCGGTCTCCACATGGACCGGGCACGACGTCCAACATATTTCAATATCTCGGAAGCCTATCCAGCGCTCGACGCCGTCACCAATGCCTATCCGGCGATTCGAAAAGAGTTTGAACAAATAGTCGCGGAAGGGCTCTCGCTGCCGCAGTATCACGAGGTTGACTCAGGCGAGCGTGCCATCTCGAGCACGACGCCAAAACGCTGGAATGTTTTTTTGCTCGAGTGTCTGGGCTGCAAGGTCGAAGCAAACAGGACGCGCTGTCCCGAGACGTGTCGGGCGCTAGCCAGCGTCCCCAACATGATCCAGGCGTTCTTTTCCATTCTCGATCCGGGCAAATCGGTACCGGAACATGAAGGGCCCTACCTCGGCTATCTGCGCTATCACCTCGGGCTGCGGGTACCCAAACAGAATCCTCCGAAAATTATCGTCAATTCGCAGGACTATGTATGGAAGGAGGGGGAAGCTGTTTTATTCGACGACAGCTGGCCTCACTCTGTCGTCAACCACAGCGACGAAATGCGCGCGGTCCTGATTGTCGACGTACGCCGTCCGCTTCCATTCAGCGCGGATATTGTGAATCGTTTCGTAACCGACGTTGTTGGCCGCTATGCCTACGGCCGGCCGGTTGTCCGTAAAGCCACGCAATTTGCGAAAGAAGAAGCCTCCCAGGGCCGCGTCGCCGCCTGAGGCTTGCCGGTTCAAACGTACATGCTTCAATGCGGCATGCGCAGGACCGGTTTGATGGTTTTTCCGCCGCTTGATTCCGCTGCCGCGCGGTTGATGTCCGCGAGTGGATAGAACGTGATCATTCTGTCGACCGGGAAGCGGCCGGCCATGATGTGATCAACCAGCAACGGTATGAATTGTTTCGGCACGCTGTCGCCCTGGATCACGCCACGCACCGTCCGCCCGTTTTGCAGAAATGGTGTCTCAAAAGAGGTTTCGGTGCCTTTGCGTGCGCTGCCGAGCAGTACACAGGTGCCGCCCGGCATCAGACAATCCACTGCCTCGCGGAATACAGAAGGGAGCGCGGACGTCTCGACCGTATAGCGGGCACCAAGGCCCGTGATCTTTCTGATTTCCCCGACCACGTCGCTACGTTCCTTATGATTGACTGTGTGAGTTGCACCGAGTTCGCGCGCCAGAGCCAGCCGATGTTCGTGCACGTCTACCGCGATGATCGGTTCGCAACCGGAGATCTTCGCCGCCATCATCGCGGATAATCCGACCGAGCCCACGCCGAACACCGCAAAGCTGTCGCCTGCGCGCGGTCTCATTACATTGAGCACCGCGCCGGCTCCGGTCTGTCCGCCGCAGGCGAGCGCGCAGACCTGATCAATCGGCGCATCGTTGCGGACTTTCACGGCGAAGCGCTCGTTGGCGATGGCGAAATTGCCGAATGATGACTGCTGAAAGAAGGCGCTGTAGACCGGTTTGCCGTCCTTGGAATGCAGCGTCGATCCGTCCGAACGAGTGCCATTCATTTTCAAGTCGAAGGCGTGAAGGCAATAGCTTTGGCGCCCGGTCTCGCAGTTCGGACATTCGCCGCACCAGGGATAGGCCATCACGACGTGATCGCCCGGCTTGAAACCCGACACAGCATTGCCGACCGCGCGCACGATACCGGCGCCCTCATGACCGAACACTTTCGGAAATTGCGTCGGGTAATACGCGTCACGCCCGTGCAGGTCGGTTGCGCACATGCCGCTGGCAACAACCTCGACCAGCAATTCGTCGGCTCGCGGATCGCAGAGATCGATCTGTTCAATGGTGAACGGGCCAGAACGCTTGTACACCACAGCAGCCGTGATCTTCATCTGGTGCGTGACCTATTCGGCGGCGTCAGCGGTCTGAGCCATGCGCTCGATCGCTTCAGCGAGATCTTCCGGCGCCTGCGCACCGGAAATCGCGAACTTGCCGCCAAAAATAAAGCAGGGCACGCCCTCGATGCCCGCTTCCTTTGCGGAGAGCGCCTCACGTTCGATTTCCGCAACATCCTTGTCGCTTGCCAGAGCCTTGCGCGTAGCCTCCGCATCGAGACCAATATCCGCTGCGGCCTGCGCCAGCACGGCGTGGCTGGTAAGGTCGGCGCCCTCGGTGAAATAAAGATCCATCAGCCTCTGTTTCATCTCGGCCGCTTTGCCGATTTCATCGGCCCATCGGATCAGGCGGTGCGCGTCGAGTGTGTTGGGCTGGCGACTGATCTTGTCCATCGCATAGGTAAGGCCTTCGGCGGCTGCTGCCGCCGACACACGTTGCGCAATGCCTTTGTAGCGCTCAGATGAACCGAACTTGGTCGTCAGATATTGCTCGCGCGAAATACCCTCGCGCGGAATCCAGTCATTGAGGAAATAGGGGCGCCAGTGCACCTCGACTGGAATGTCCGGGTTCAGCGCGATTGCCTTTTCGAGCCGGTGCTTGCCGATGAAGCACCATGGACAAACAATGTCCGATACAACGTCGATACGAACGGGCTGGTGAGTGGACATGGCTGGCTCCTTTTGGCGGCCAGCCTAGGCCGCTGCCTACTCGGCCGCAACCATGCGGCTGCCCATGACCCGCATCATCAGGGTTTCGAGACTATCGCCAGCTTTGAGAGTTGCCAGGGTGACATTGGCGGTCAGCGGCTCGTCCCTTCGCTGCGGCGTGAGCATATTGGTCTTGAGCGTGCCTGCGATCCGACGGGCAATCACGTGGGCGCTGCGCAGATCGGTTTGAGTAAACGCAACCAAAATGCCACCTTGTTCGTCGCGACTGGCGAAATCGATATTGCGGATCAGGCGAGTCATAAGCCGTGCGGCGTCGAGGCTCGCGCGTTCATCGACGGCATTGTCAAAGGAAAAGCGCGCAACTGACAGTGGCAGACTGCGGTCTGCAGCATCGGCGGTCACTTTGCCCAGTTCGTGCCAAAATGATTGGCGGGTCAGCAGGCCGCTCTCGGGATCGAACATGCCTTCGGTATCAAGCGACTTGAGCATGCGCCTGAGACGGGCTTCGAAGGCGCGCATGCGCACCAGGGGCACCATGCGTCCAACCAGCCGCGCCGGGTCGGCGGCGACTTGATCGATATTGGGAAGTGCCTCGGCAAATTCCGGCGGGGTTTCTCCGATGACCGCAACCGGGATGTCGCGGAAGCGCGGTTCCTGCGCCAGTACGGTGAGGAACGCTTCGACCATGCGCGGGGAGAAGCCGTCACCGACCACGATGCCGTCAATGTCCCGTTCGCTGAGATGCCTGGCGGCAGTTTCCACACTGAGTGTGCCGGTCATCTTGACGCGCTCACCCATCGCAACACTGAGCGCCGGGTAAAGCGGTCCACGGCCGGCGATCAGGACGGTCGCGTCATCGAGCGCATCGCCGACCGGCAACATTGGCAGTCGACCGCCATGAGACGAAAACATTTCGATGCGGCGCAGCACCGTGGCGTGTAGAGCACGAATGCGCATGGCCCACCGCAGGCGCGCCAGCAGCCGCTCAATCGGCAATGCGGCGTCTGCCGGCAACGCGATAGGGACGGCAGCATCTTCATTACCGCGGACGCGCGCGATCACCGGGACGATAGGTCCGTTCACCGTTGCGATCTGGAGGCAGAACATGCGTGCCGAAGCCTCGTTTGCCGGCGGCCCAGGCTCGGCAATCACCACGGCGGATGGCTTCACCGTCAGAAACGCGGCCGGCGCGTCAGCCCATTTGGTCTCGACGATAGGAAAGGCCCCAGCCGCGCTCAGCGCCTCGACCAAGCCGGCCACCGGATGTTCGGCGACCACGATCAGCGGACCTTGAAGCGACATCTGTGCGCCGCGCAGTTACGGAATACGCGCAAGCCTAAACGCGCGCTGTTAATATGCCGTTACGAAACTAAGCCAGACAAGCACAGACAACCGCAGACAATTCTCGCGGGAAAATCCTCGAAAATCATTGCGTTGCGTCGTGTTGTGACTCATTGTCCAAGACAATACCGGACACGCACAGACCGATTTTGTTACTCCGGTGTTACCCCCCCGAGCGACATTAACGTTACATCAATAGCGAGGCGCACATGGCAATGGGCTTCACCGATATTGCGATCCGCACTGGTTGCAAGCTACAGGCGGCGAGAGGTTCCTGATCCCGGCTGTGCTGGCCTCTATCTGCGCTGACTTAGCCGTGGCGCGTGGTGAGCTAGGACAATCATGCCGCTGGTCCGGTAGCGGCGAAAACGCGGTTTCTCTTTAAAGGGAGCAATGGTGACAGTGACGCGAGTGCCGTGCACAGTTGGGGCTCAGCGGCAAATGGGGATTTGTGTCTTGCGCCACCGTCGCGCGCACTTAGGCACGAGTCGGTTTGCGTGGCGCGGTAGCCCTGCACTCAGCGAAAATAAAGATTCAATCGCGCGTCAATCTTTGAATCAAAGTGATAAAACCACACGCCACCCCCTCTGGGAAGGTGTGCCGATGGTATGCACCGGACCCAAATCTGAAATCGAGTGACCACCGTTTAACTCAGCCTCTCAGCCTGCTGCTCTGCCGGTTCGGGAGTGAAGGCAAAGGCCAGCACAGCCGCTAATAACCCAAGCGGACGAAAAGCGGCCTATTTTACTCGTTCGCAATTCGCCCCGCGCATTGCTTAAATTTAAAGTTCCAAGTCGCAAAACTTACCACCGCAATTAGCACAAAACTCTGTAATCACCCGCACGGTACACCGCGCTAGAAGTGTTGGCGCGGATGGGGGACCGCACGATTGAGTCCGAGTAGGGTCACGCACGCAGCGTGATCTTTGTGATGGAGAACTAAAAATGCGAAGGAAGCGGCGCCAGATTTGCGCCCACTGCAATCAGGCTATCGTCACACCTCGAAAGTCCCGCCACGTGGGCTACGATGGATGGCTCAAAGGCCATGCACCACTAATCATCGCCATGCACAAAGAGGGCAAGGACACCGATGCCATACTTGATGTGCTGGCAAGCAAGGAAGACGTGATACTGCACTATAGCGGCAACCGTAATTGGAAGATGCCCTTGCGCGGAACGATCATCTACGTTCTGGCTCGCCACGGGCTTGCATATCATGGCGCAATCGCCAATCGCACTATACGCAAGTGTGCCGCTGCCAACGCCCAACTTCTAGAAACTTACAATGAAGCAGCGTGACTTGCCGCGCTCGGCATTGCTCAGTTGGACGCGTGCTAGGGGTCAAATACAAATTTTTGATTCAAACAAAGCCCCGGGCAATGTCTCGCATGCGTGCTCAGTCGGCGGTTTTCCTGTCCGCGCCTAATAGACCGAGCAATTAATAATTAACCCGATTTAAGCAATCATTAATTCGATCATTCAAATAGTTTGGTATCGCGGAGGTGGCCCATGAAAGGCGCTGTTGCGAATAACGTTTTGGCTCCTGAATCCTATGTGGTGGAAATCGACGGAGACGTTAGATCGACATACGGAATTTTTATTGAGGCACTAAAAGCAGGTATGGAATTGAAGCAGAAGTTTCCGCAGAGCCATATTAGAGTGCACTACGTAGACGAGACGTGATTTGATTGATGCCGGGCGGGTCGAATTCGAGTACATCGGAGAGATCACGGCAGCGTTAAAAGGCGCCGAGACGTCGAGTTGATCGTAATGATCAATCTTCGGGCGCTGGTCCCTCAACGCGATTGAAGCCCTGCGGCGGCTGTAACAGGAAAAGCCAGAAAGCAGACATTTGACTGGCGCCAACCGGACATCGCGATGCTTTTGGTGTAAGAGCGGACATGCACGCGGGCAGACCCTCACCCTCCCAAAATTTTTGCCAAGCTTTTAACCTCTAAAGCCATCTCCGCGATTCGGTGATTTATTCCAGATCGTCGAGATTTCTTCCGGTGCAAAACGCGAAAAAATTCGTGGGATAAAAAAGCGTTATCCACACCCGAGATAATTGGCCTATAAAATTTTGATGTCTTTTTTGACGCCCTGAAAACAAGTGTGGTCGGCCGGTGACACCATACCCGAATTAAAGGGCGTCTCTGTTTTGCTCGTCACAGTGGTGCAAACCGTCGTCTATAAGCTGTCACACGTTCAAGGCAATTTGTCC
The DNA here is from genome assembly GCA_035692045.1 of Pseudolabrys sp. GTDB lineage: Bacteria > Pseudomonadota > Alphaproteobacteria > Rhizobiales > Xanthobacteraceae > Pseudolabrys. The sequence continues at coordinate 37,790 of DASSIJ010000049.1, forward strand.
CTGACCGGGGATTAGGAAATGACCATGAGCGAAATCACGTACGAAACTGCGCCGGCAGTTGATAGTCCTTCGGCGCCCGCGGCCATACCAATCATTGATAGGATTTGGCCCATAGCGGTGATTGCTTTTGGCCTGGGTCTCACTGCTGCGTGGGTATGTCTTTTGGGATACGGAGTCGCAAGACTTATTAGATTTGTGTTTTAGTGAGTTCTCTTTCGACGCTTGAAAGCCATACGTAAAACGCTGTGAGGAATACCACAGCCAATAGCAAGAGCATGATGATCGGCACCTGAAGTAACACGTCGATGAAGTTTGTTGCCTGGTGGCTCTCTCCGTTTTTCTCAATACTCGCCGTCGAGTAGATCTCGCCTTTTGAGGTGCTGAAGACAAGCGTTAGCGGAAGAGCCGGCCAGCTCCCATCTTTAAGAAGAATAACTATTTGCCAACCAACAATCAGAACTGCGGAGAAGATGGTCGATACATCAGCAAGCAAGGCTGTCAGTTTGGCAAATCGAATGAAACGGACCGATAGCAATGGCTGGCTCCTTCGAGCAAAGTGAATCGCCAAGCAAGTGGTCATCATAAACTTCTGAATTCGATTCAGCGACTGTATCAACCGTTTGAAAACTAAAACGTTCAGCACCTCCTTGGGTAGGGGGGTGTTTTTTTAAATCACTTATCGCAGCCCAAACCTAAATCACGTACTGGACGAGCCGCACCAGTCCGTAGCCCATCAGGATTGCCCAGGCGAGCCAGAGATACTGAGTCCCAAAGCGATAATTGCTTCCAGCCAATCGTGCTTGTTCGACATAACACCCCGCAAGCATTCAACGCCACAATGGCCTGTTTGCCTGATATGTGCCGGGTCGACTGTGACAGTGGTTACACGCGCGACTAACGGGCGCAATACGGGAATCGTAAAGCGTCGCTGCGCACGAGAATGCCGCCGATGGTGTGAGCTTTTCGAAAGATCGCTGTGTTGGGGTGGGGGCCAAAACGCGTTTTCGTTGGGGCACTACATGACCGGCAAGTGGCCAGCGAATGAGATAGATCATCGGAATTGCGTTGGTTGGGATGATCGCTTCGAAAATTTGCGGGAGGCGACGCATTCTCAGAATCTTCTTAATCAGAAAAGACCCTCGAAAAAATAGCTCTTCAATACCGAGTACCGCACGGCGACACTTGGACGGGAAGGGGGATGAAACCCCGATGGCCGGCCAGTGCGATAAAGGAAGGCAAAAAGTCGAAGACTTCCTGATCGCCGACGGGTCAACGTAAGGGCGCTGCATTACACAGAGACAAACTGTGGAAAGACGCAGGAGTTGTCACCATTAAAACACTTTTGCTGCGATGATTGTTCTGTGTTGGGGACAATCGAGTCTCTCCATTGTGGCGATGGAGTAATCGATGACGCTAGAATTCATGGACGGGATTATCGTGGCAATGCTGCCGTCAATGCTGACCGTAGCTTGGATGGTCTGGCGCGCAGCCTAGCGACCTGGGCTTTTTGTAGATGCATTTCCATTGGCATCGAGCGCAGCTTGGTCCGGCTGCGAATGGCGTCGTGTAAGCCCCAACAAGACAGCGATAATCTGTGCAATCGCTATTCAGCGTGCTTCCGGCTGCATGAATGCTTACCAGAAAATAGGAACGCTGAGGCCGCAGCTAAATTACATACTTTGCCAAGCTGACCAGAGTATACCCGAGCAGAATTACCCAAGATCCGGTGAGAGTAAGACCAAAGGCAATAACTGCCTCCGGCCAATGAAAATCTGATTTGGCGCTTTTCAACTGTAACTCTGACATGACGCTCCCCAGGTTTTCTTGATTGCCACCTTTGCTGTTTGCCCGAGAGTGATCGCGAGGGCTGTGATGTTGGTCACGATTTGTTCGATTGAGCCAACATCGAACTTATTGCCTCCACTGCAGTGTCATAGCGCCGTCGTGTGTGTTTATTTCCCTGAGCGTTCCCCCGCCGACCTTCGGTATATTTAACTAAGTGAATCAACCGCTTAGAATCAATCACCGTTGATTTGCCGTCAACGACTGGAATTACGCGGCTTCCGACGTGCCGCGGGGCTGAAATGCTGCGGATATCAGCGGGTTCACGCCCTGCTTGGTCAATTTGGAGAGCAGGTCAGTCCGGTCTACGGCTCTGCCGGCGAAACGCTGACCGAGATCGCCGTCCGGCAACGCGACGATGGTCGCATCCCGGTCGATTTCGGCAATCAACTCGTCGACCCGGTTGAGATGGAAAGGGTAGCCACCAATCACCGTAACGCCCGCCGGCGGTGCCGTAACAACAAGCCCCCGGGCATCGACACGGCAGGCAAAGCCGGTATCGACATATCCCGCAGTGTCCGCAGAAAGGCGCAGAGCGTGACCGCGCCCGGCACCCTGCGGAAAGGAGGGGACCATGCGCCCCCGCAGCGCCAGCGTCCCCGCGCCGCCGCGCGTCGTCTCGATCAATACTGGCGCGCCCGTGGCGCGGTGCGATGGATCCACGACCCCGTAAGGGATCGCGGCGGGCAATCTGTTTGCGCCACGATGCGCGGCGAGGACACCGATTTCACCAAAGCTTGCCACATCCACCAGGACTGATCGGCTCTCGCATGGCCTGGCCCCCGCCATGCGCTCCGGTGCGCGCCAGAGCGCAACAGCGGTCTGCTTCGCGCTGGTCAAAAGCCCCGCTTCGGAGATTGGGGCGACCGCGGCAGCGGGCAACATCAATCGGCCATTGCCGAGCGCGCCGCACTGTGCAGCGAATGCGTCAGGATCAAAGCCATGATGCAAATGCTGTGTGCCGCCGGACAATAGCCAAGGCAGCAAGGTAAGAGCGACGCCGGCAAACGAGCCGATCGGAATTGTCGATAACTGCGGCGTATCGGCCGCAACGTCAGCCGCCAAATATATCTCGAGGCCGCCCGCGACCAGCTCAATGTGGTTGCGTGCGATAGGCGTAATGCCCCGGGGTTCGAGTCCAAACGTTATGGCCGCGACATGGAGGGCGGCAGGGCTGGGCCGGGTATAGGCTGCCGGAGTATCGGCAAAGCCGGAGCCAAAGACGTCATCGAGCGGCACGACGCCGTCGGGTAAATCGGGACCAAATCCGCAGACATTCCGGATCGAAAACAACTCGACGGCAGCTTGTCTGGCTCTTTCGGCATAGGCAACTGCGCCAATATGCGAACACGTTATGATGGCCTTCGCGCTAATTTGACCAAGCGCCGCCACGATATCCTGGTGTCCCCAGAGGAGCGGCATTGGTGCAGCGATCATGCCGGCACGCAAGACGCCAAGGAACGCGACGATGCTTTCCACGGTGTTGGGAAGCTGGATCGCCACGATGGAATCGGTCTGCAACCCGAAGCCGCGCAGCTTTGCCGCGAACACAGAGATTGCGCGGTCAGCCTGCGCAAAGCTTAGCGTTCGCGGCGCGCCGCAGGTAAAGCTTTCGCGGTTTGGCGGATCGACAAGTGCGACCGCATCGGGATGCCGCACACCGGCGCGCCGGAATAAATCGTCGAGCGTAGCGGCTGTGCCGGCCGTTCGGCTGGGTTCGCCGAGAATCATGAATGGAGCCTCAAGGCATTATATCCTTCTGCCACCAGGTCTCCGGCAAATAACCGAAAAGCGACGTACGCGAGGGATGCTCGATTCGGGTCCAGCGCGCCACCCATTGCACAGGCGGGAAATAAAGCGGCACCACGTAGAAACCGGATAACAGGACGCGATCGAGCGCTCGCGTGGCGGCCACAAAATCGGGCCGGCTTGTGGCGGCGAGCATGGCAGCAATCATGGCGTCGACGGCCTTCGATTTCACGCCCATATAATTGCGCGTGCCTTGTTCATCTGCAGCCGCCGAGCCCCAATAGAACAACTGCTCATTGCCGGGGGAGAGCGACTGCTCCCAGCGATATTCCATCATGTCGAAATCGAATGCGATGCGTCGCCGCTCGAACTGCGTCGGATCGACGGTCCGCACCCGCGCCTCGATGCCGGCGCGCTTCAGGTCGCGCACGAAAAACAATGCGAGACGTTCCTGGTCGCGCGTCGTCGTCAGGATTTCGAATGACAGAGGTCGGCCACTGGCGACATGAACCAATTGCGTGCCTTTGAGTTCGTAGCCGGCGTCCTTAAACAGCGCGAACGCACGTCGCAAAGCCGTTCGGTCATGCCCCGACCCGTCGGTCACCGGTGGCGACCAGGTGCCTTCCATGATGTCGGCGCGCACGGCTCCCGGAAATGGCGCCAGTAATTCGCGCTCGCGCTCATTGGCTGGAATGCCGTGTGCCGACAGGTCACAACCGTCGAAATAGCTTGCTGTCCGCTTGTAGAGATCGAAAAAATAATTGTGGTTGATCCACTCAAAATCGAACAATTGCAGGATCGCGTCACGCACGCGCACATCGGCAAACATCGGCCGCCGCGTGTTGAAGACAAGGCCCTGCATTCCCTTTGGAAGTCCGTAGGGCATGTCCTCCTTCTTCACGCGGCCCTCCCGCATCGCCGGGAAGTCGTAAGCCATCTGCCACCGCCCAGGATCGGTCTCCACGCGGAGGTCATAGAGACCTTTCTTGAATGCCTCGAAGTGAGTGTTGCCGTCGCGGTAATAGTCGAAACGAATGGCGTCGAAATTCCACAGCCCGCGATTGATCGGCAAGTAGCGGCCCCAATAGTTTTTGTCGCGCCTGAAGGTGACGCTTTCACCGGGCTTTACGGCGCTGACTGTGTAAGGGCCGCTGCCAAGCAGAGGATCGAAGCTCGTGTCCTCGAAGGTGGCAGGATTGATTGCATGCTTTGCCAGGACCGGCATCAAACCGATGATCAGCGGGAGCTCGCGGTCGTCGACGCCGGTCAGATCAAAACGCACGGTGCGAGCGGCCGTTGTTTCCGCTTTGACGACCTTGATGTAGTAGGTGCGAAAATTTGGCCGGCCTTTGTCGCGCAGCAGTTCCCAGGAGAAGATCACGTCGTCCGTCGTGACAGGTTTCCCATCCGAAAATCGTGCGGCCGGATTGATGGTGAAGGTCACGAAACTGCGCGCGGCATCGGTGGTCACACTCTCGGCGAGCAGGCCGTAGAGCGTGAACGGCTCGTCATAGCCGCGCGCAAGCAGGCTCTCGATCACATAGCCGCGCATATTTGCCGCGGGCAGTCCTTTGACGATAAACGGGTTCAGGCAGTCGAAAGTGCCCTGTACCCCTTGCACCAACTGTCCGCCTTTCGGGGCGCCCGGGTTCGCATAGGTTGGATGGGTAAAGCCGGGGCCCCACGCTGGCTCGCCGTGCATGGCAAGCGCATGGGAGGTATGGGACCCGGTATCCGCGGCCGCGCGCCGTAGACCGAGGCCTGACGCCGCAAGCAGTGCGCCGAGCACCACCGTACGCCGCGACGCTTGCCACTGCGCAACGGCGGGGGAACCAGAAATGGGCGAGAGCGAGGGGCGAATGCGATTCGTTCCGGTTTTGCCCGAATTTAACACAGGCAGGGGATACGGCCGGGACCGCATATTCCGGGCCATCGTGGCTTTATTGCAGAGCGGAATTCAGCTATCAGGCAGCCCTTGGTGTCACGCTCCCGCCGTATTTCGCACGGAGAGAGCCGACTGAGAGGCGTCGTTTGAGGGCCGTGGGCCGCGAACGGGAAAAAAGGACAATCGTAATGACTCATCGGATCGCAACGGCCTGGCCGCGGGGCCGGGTCCTGACCGCCACTTTGGCCGGCATGCTGGCGGCGGCGTTTGTGGCAGTGCCCGCGCTGGCCCAGCAACCACAGCAACCACAGCAACCTAAGGCAGCGCCGGCACAGAAACAGGCACCTGCGCAGAAACAGGCGCCGGCTGCACAGCCGGCCCAACCGGCGCAGCCTGGACAGCCAGGACAGGCCGGACAGCCGGGACAACAGCAGGCCGCCGGCGAACAGCCGCAGCTGATGTATTCGCCCTGGATGAAGGTCTGCGGCAAGGGACCGGACACCAACAACAAGCAGGTCTGCGTCATCACCAAGGACGGCCGTTTGGAAAACGGCATGCCGGTCGCCATCGTCCAGCTCTTTGAGCCGGAAGGCGGCCAGAAGGTGCTGCGTGTGACCGTTCCGCTCGGCATGCAGCTCGCGCACGGTACGCGCCTGCTCATCGATCAAGGCCAGCCCACGCAATCCCCCTACAGCATCTGCTTTCCGGTTGGCTGTATGGCCGACTACCAGGTGCCCGATGACATGATCGCCAAGATGAAGAAGGGGCAGAACATCGTCGTGCAGGCGATCAATATGCAGGGTACGCCGATCAGTCTCCCGCTGCCGCTGAACGATTTTGCCAAGGCGTATGATGGCCCGCCGACCGATCCGAAGGCGTTCGAGGAGCAGCAGCGCAAACTGCAGGAAGAGCTCCAGAAGAAAGCCGAAGAGGCACGCAAGAAGCTGGAGGGCCAGCAGAGCCAGGCGCCAGCAGCGGCGCAGCCAGGCGCTCTCGCCCCGGCTCAGAAGAAGTAAGCGTTTCCATCTCCTGACAATGCAAAGGGCGCGGCCGTGAGCCGCGCCCTTTCATTTTCAGCAAGCGCTGGACGCGCCTAATGCATCTGGCTGCTTCGTGGCCGGTAACTACCGCTTTCGTCCTGCTCGAACACATCGGCGACTTCGGGATGACGGATTGGTGTACCCGAGGTATCCGGCAACAAATTCTGCTCGGACACATAGGCGATGTACTCGGTTTCGGCATTCTCGGCGAACAGGTGATAGAACGGCTGATCCTTGTGCGGGCGGATTTCGGCCGGTATCGCCTGCCACCATTCTTCGGTGTTGTTGAATACCGGATCAATGTCAAAAACGACTCCACGAAACGGATAGAGTCGATGTTTCACCACCTGACCGATCGTAAATTTGGCGCTGCGGGTTTTGTCCATGGCGTAAAGTCCTCGCGTCACGATTTCAGCGCGTAACGCACGGCCATTTCGGGGTCCTTGGCGGCCACGAGCCTGGCGAGATCAAGCAACACCTTGGCCTGTTTCCAGGTGGCGTCATCCTGCATCTTGCCGTCGATCATCACCGCGCCAGCGCCGTCCGGCATGGCGGTCACGATTTTGTTGGCGAAGGCCACCTCCCCAGGATCCGGTGAAAACACCTTCTTGGCGATTTCGATTTGCGATGGATGTAATGACCAGGCGCCGAGGCATCCCATCAGGAAGGCATTGCGGAATTGCGCCTCGCATGCCGCGGCGTCAGAGAAATCTCCGAACGGCCCGTAGAAGGGCTTGATGCCGGCGGCTGCGCAGGCGTCGACCATTTTGGCGATGGTGTAGTGCCAGAGATCCTGCTGGAAGGCCGCACGCGCCCCGTCACCATCGATCGCGAGCTTGCCCGAGATCGAATTTGTTGATGTGTCGGCGAGCACTTTATAGTCGGGATGACCGCCGCCAACCCGCGTGGTTTTCATCGCACGCGATGCGGCAAGATCGGCGGGCCCGAGACTCATGCCATGCAGGCGCGGAGAGGCAGAGGCGATCGCCTCGACGTTGTTGACGCCCTGCGCGGTTTCGAGGATCGCGTGGATCAGAATGGGCCTCTTCAACTGGTGCCGGGCCTCGAGTTGCGCCAGCAACTGATCGAGGTAGTGAATGTCCCAAGGGCCATCGACTTTGGGCAACATGATGACGTCGAGTTTGCTGCCGACAGCGCCCACGATTTCGGTGACGTCGTCGAGTGCCCAGGGCGAATTGAGCGCATTGATGCGCGTCCATAGTCCGGTCGACCTGAAATCGACAGACTTGGCCATCTCGATAAATCCCTTGCGCGCGGCGTGCTTTGCTTCCACGGGAATGGCGTCTTCCAGGTTGCCGAGCACGACGTCCACTTGCCGCACAAGTTCCGGTACCTTGGCGCGGACCTTCTCATTGTGAGGAGGCACGAAGTGAATCATGCGCTCGAGACGCACCGGCAGTTCGCGCAGAGGCGTCGGCGCGCCGATGGAGAGCGGGGCAAAGAATTGACGCGGCAGTTTCATAGGACCTTCCAAAAGATACTTCTGCCGTTTAGAGCAATGCAAAGGCCGCGCCAAGTAGGAAACAGGTGGGCACCGGAGCGCCGTTGATGATCGACGTTCTCAATCTTGCGCTGCCTTATTTCGGGCTCATCTTCATCGGCTTTGCCTGCGGCAAGCTCAAGCAGATTCCCGACACGGCGCTGGCCTGGATGAATTTCTTCATTGTCTATGTGGCCTTGCCGGCTTTGTTCTACCGGATTCTTGCCCAGACCCCGCTCGAGCAACTCGCCCAGATCGACTTCATATTCGCCACCACATTGGCGACGTTCTGGGCCTTCGTGGTTTCGTTCGTGATCGGCATGACGATCCGGCGGGGCAACATCGGCGAATCGACCATTGCCGGCTTGTCAGGCGGCTACGGCAACATCGGATACATGGGGCCGGGCCTCGCGTTGGCGACGCTTGGCCCGCAGGCGGCGGTGCCAGTTGCCCTGATTTTCTGCTTCGATACGCTGCTCCTGTTCTCGCTGGTGCCGTTTTTGATGGCGATCGCCAGTCCCAGCCAAAAAAGCACCGGCGCCGTTGCTGTCGAGGTGGTCAGACGGATCGCCACTCATCCGTTGGTGATCTCGACTGCGGTGGGTATTGCCTCGGCGGCGGTGCATTTCCAGCCGCCAGTTGCGATAGAGCGACTGTTGCAGTTCCTGCAGAACGCGGCAGCGCCTTGTGCGCTGTTCACGCTCGGCGTGACCGTGGCTCTGCGGCCAATGAAAAAAATGCCGTGGGAGGTTCCGCCTCTGGTTGCGGTGAAACTTGTCCTGCATCCGGGTTTGGTGTTCGTGTTGCTCTCACTATTCGGGCCTTTCGAGCAAAGCTGGATCTACACGGCGATATTGATGGCGGCACTTCCGCCGGCGCTCAATGTGTTCGTTTTCGCGCAGCAATACGATACGTGGGTTGAGCAGGCCTCAGGCGCAGTGCTGCTCGGCACCCTCATTTCGGTTTTCACGCTGACGACGGTCATGTGGATGGTAAAGACCCATACGCTGCCGGCGCTTTTATTCGGGTGAACTTATGCAGCCGTTGTCGGACCTTCTTGTTGTTGATTTCACGACGCTCCTGCCCGGACCTTTGGCCACATTGATGCTCGCCGAATCCGGGGCCGAGGTGATCAAGATCGAACAGCCCGGCGGCGAGAATGCACGGCGCTTTCCGCCCATGGTCGACGGCGAGAGCACAGCCTTTCTCATGCTCAATCGCGGCAAGACTAGTATGGCGCTCGACCTCAAAGACGAGGCTGACCGTGCCAGGCTCATCCCGCTCATCAAGCGCGCTGACATTCTGGTCGAACAATTTCGGCCGGGCGTGATGGCGCGGCTTGGTCTTGGCTATGAAGACGTGCGCACCATCAATTCGAGGCTCGTTTACTGTTCGATCTCCGGCTATGGCCAGAGCGGACCGCGCGTGCACGAAGCCGGCCATGACCTCAATTACATCGGAAATACTGGCCTGCTGGATTTACAGCCAGGACCGGCCGGCCATCCCGTCGTGCCGCCGATGCTCGCGGCCGACATAGCGGGCGGCAGTTTTCCGGCCGTGATCAATATTCTGCTGGCGCTGCGTGCGCGCGATCAAAGCGGGCAGGGTTGTCACATCGATATTGCGATGACCGACGCGATGTTCACGTTCACCTGGGCGGCGCTGGCTCTCGGCGTGGCCACCGGCCGCTTTCCTACGCCAGGAGAAATGTGGCTCGTCGGCGGATCGCCCCGCTACCGCATTTACACCGCGAAGGATGGGAAACTCGTCGCCTGCGGAGCCATCGAGCAGAAATTCTGGGATGCCTTCGCCAAAGCGATTTCCTTGCCAGCACGGTTCATGGACGACATGCGCGACCCAAAGGCGACATGCGATGCTGTTGCAAAATTGATTGTTGCCAAATCGTCAGAAGAATGGCGTCCGATTTTCGCGGCTGCGGACTGCTGCACGACCATCGTGACGCCACTCGAAGAAGCAATGCGTGATCCACATTTCGTCGCGCGCGGTCTATTTGCGAATGAGGTTACGACCGCGTCGGGCAAAACATTGCTGGCGCTGCCGCTGCCCATCGCCCCGGAGTTTCGCGAAACCCCCGGCGCAAAGAAAGCACCGGGGCTCGGCTAGAGCGCTTCGCCGCGCATCAGTCGCGGTTGTGCGGCGGTCGGCGCCACACCTTCGCGCATCACGGCCCGGCGCAATGGACCGATCCGGTCGATGAGATAAAGACCCACGCCTCGGATGCCTTGTACCGGCAGGAAATCACTCAGTAGCGTGCGGTTGAAAAGGTCGATGACAAGAGTCCGGCTGCCGATGTCGGTCCGGCGCATCCTGTCGTAACGCGCCAGCACGTCGGGGTTGCCGATGTCCTGTCCGTCGCGCTGGGCCGCGACGGCGAGCTCGCCAATGGTGGCGGCGTCGCGCAGACCCAAATTGAGCCCCTGCGCTCCGATGGGCGGGATGACATGGGCGGCTTCGCCTACGAGTGCGATCCGCTTGTCCGCGAAGCGCCGTGCCGTGGCGACATGGAGGGGAAACAGACCCCGCCCGGGTTCGAGTTCGATCTTGCCAAGGATGGAATGCGAAGCACGCTCGATTTTACCAGCGAGGCCGGCGTCATCGCACGCCGCAAGCTCGTCGGCCTCGGCAGGATCGAGAACCCAAACGAGGCTCGATCTGTTTTCCGGCAGAGGCACAAGGGTAAACGGACCGGATGAGGTATGAAATTCCGTCGATATGTCGTGGTGTGGACGGGAATGCCGGAGGCAAAGGGTGAGAGCAACTTGCGGGTAGCTGCGCTCATCGATTGCAATGCCGGCCGCTTGGCGGGACATCGATTTGCGGCCGTCCGCGCCAACAATGAGCAGCGGGCGCAATGCGTCGCCGCTCTTGAGCGAAACAGTTGCGGCGTCGTTGCCGCCAGGCGTGATTCTCACAACCTCGTCTTCGACAAGCCGGAGTTTGGGCAGAGAACGTGCGCGTTCTTCCAGCGCAGCGACCAAATGTCGGTTTTCGATATTGTAACCGAAAGCATCCAGGTCGATTTCATGCGCCGCAAATTTCACCTCCGGCGCGCGCCAAAGCCGCTCGGTATCGTCGACGATGCGCATGACCTTGAGCGGCGCTGCATGGGCCGCACACGATTGCCAGACGCCGAGTGTCTCGAGCGCCGTGACGGAACCTGCCAGCAGAGCCGTGGTGCGGTGATCCGGCCTGGCGGGCCGGCGGCCCACAAGCGCCGTTGAAATTCCGCCTTCGGCCAGGGCAATGGCAGTGGTCAGCCCGGCAGGGCCGCTACCAACCACAACGGCTACAGGGCTATGGCCAGATCTGTCGGGCACCAAAGCGCTCACTCTGATTTCTCGTTAACCGCAGTAGCACGCACAGGGCGGGCACGGAAACCACGCCAAAGGCTTGAGATACCCCGACCTTGCCCGATGCGCTATGCAGAAGGTTCATGAGCGAAGCCTCCGGACACCATTTCGGACATCTGCCGCCCGCCGCCGCAGGGCTGGGGCGTATCTTTTCCCGGCCGAAGGTGCTGGCGGGATTCTGCGTTATTGCGCTTGCAGGCCTTGGGTGGTTCTACGCAGCATTGTTGTTCACCGGAATGGGCGGACCTTTCGGACGTTCCGGCGCTTCTTTTGTGCAGGCGCTGTGCCGGCCACTCTCGGATGCGTCATGGAGCGCGGGCGGGATCGCAATCATCGTCTTGATGTGGGGCGCGATGAGTCTGGCAATGATGCTGCCGAGCGCTGCTCCCATGATCATGACTTATGCCGGCATCGCCGATACCGCAGCGGGCAAAAACGAAAGCATCGTCTCGCCATTCGTGCTCGCCGGCGGCTACACGGCGGTGTGGTTCGCCTTCGCAGTCCTAGCGGCGCTGGCGCAGATCGTGTTGACCCAGGCCACATTGCTCGACAGCGGCATGGCTTCGGCAAGCGGCTACTTCTCGGGCATCATATTCATTGGCGCGGGTCTATATCAGTTTTCGGCGCTTAAACATTCCTGCCTGACGCACTGCCAGCAACCGTTTCCGTTTTTCTTTGCCAATTGGGCCACGACCCCGGGCGGTGTGTTCCGGCTGGGCCTGACGCAGGGTGTCTATTGCCTGGGCTGCTGCTGGGCGATGATGCTGGTGATGTTTGCCGTCGGGGTCATGAATGTGATCTGGATGGCGGGGCTCGGTATGGTCATGACCATCGAAAAAATGTTGGCCGGACGCCGTTTCACACACGCAATCGGCGTGGCGCTGATGGGTGCCGGTATCTGCGCTATGTTTGCAGCCTTTGCCGGGCATTGGCCGACGTCGACGGGCTAAGTTAAAGAAGAAGAACAGGAGTAAACACGTTGGCGGAAAGCTGGAGTCTGAAAGGCGAGTTGGCCCTGTCGTGCAGCTGCACGGTGTTTTGCCCTTGCGTGCTGTCGCTCGGCGAGCATCCTCCGACCGAAAGCCGGTGCCAGACCTGGGCTGGCATCCGCATTGACGACGGACATTTCGAAACGACCGATCTTTCCGGAATCAAAGTCGGCCTGATGATGGACCTGCCCGGCATCATGTCGCGCGGCAACTGGACCGCGGCCTTGTTTGTGGATGACCATGCGTCAGCATATGCCGTGAAGGGGCTGACCAGGATTTTCACTGGCCGTGTCGGCGGAACCACGCATTTGCTGTCGATCCTTGTCGGACAATTTCTCGGAGTACGCCAGGTGCCGATCACCTATGAGACGCAGGACGACACCCGTATCGTTCGCATCAAAGACTACGTCGACGGTGCGATCACGCCGATCCGCGGTAGAGAGGCCGGGCAAAACGTCATAATTCGCAATAGCCAGTATTGGATCGGTTCCGATGTCATCGTGGCGCGCGCCGACAAGTCGCGATTCCGTGGCTTCGGCCGAAACTGGAATTTGGCAGGACGTTCGGCTGAAATCGTCAAACTCGATTGGGGCAACGGCTAAGTGACCACGGGATTCGAACGCGTCCGCGCTTTCACGGTTCATATCTTCACTGCGACCGGTGCAGCGCTGGGATTGTTAGCGATCATTCTCGCAAGTGGAGGGCACTGGTCGGCGATGTTCCTGTGTCTCGGTCTGGCGATGCTGGTCGATGGTGCAGACGGGCCGATGGCCCGCGCGTTTGACGTCCAGAAT
>DASSIJ010000050.1:0-24469 GCA_035692045.1 Pseudolabrys sp.
CGGGTTCTGGCGTCCGCAGGCTGACTTCCGCATTCCGGAGCGGCTGAGCCCGGGCTTCACCAACTTCCCCGACGTCGAGATCGAGGCGATGTACGAGGACATGGTGAAGACCTTCGTGCGCTACCAGGCGAACATCGGCGAGCGCGCGATCCGGAACCATCCCGACGCCGACCTGGTGATGGTCTACATCGAGCAGCCCGACGGCTCCGAGCATCAATTCCTGCTCACGGACCCCCGGCAGGGCACTAACCCGACCGACCCAAACTCGATCGGAAACAACCAGGATCCCGCCAAGGTCGCGCGGTACGCTTCGTACATCCGCTTCGCCTATCAGACGGCCGACAAGGCGGTGAAGCAGATCGCCGATGCGGCGGGCCATGACAGCAACATCATCGTGGTGTCGGACCACGGCTTCGCGCCATTCCACACCTCGGTCAGCATGACCAACATCCTGCGCAATGCCGGCATCGACACTACCAAGGTGGCGATCCGCACCTCGGGTCCGGCGGTCAATATCTACGTCAACCTGCAGAACCGCGAGTCGGGCGGCATCGTCGATCCGGCAACCTACAGCACGCTGGTAACGCAGATCACCAACGCGGTGAAGAACGCAGTCGACCCTAACCCGAAGTTTAACTTCTCGCTCAAGGGCGGGCGGATCTTCACGGTGGTCGAAACCCGGCCGCTGCAGTGCGACGCCGGGACCGGGCAGTGCACCAGCAAGACCATCGGCCAGGATTTCGGCGATGTGTTCGCACTGATGGCTCCGGGCTATAACTTCGACGGCATCCAGAACCCCGGAGTCGCCCGCCTCGGCGATGCGCCGTTCAATGCAGCGACGACCATGCTGTCGATGCCGAACTTCTACGGTGCCCACGGCCACGATCCCGAGCTGCCGGAAATGAGCGCGACCTTCATCGCCGACGGCCCGCAGATCCGCGAGGCCACGATCCGGCGCATGCACAACATCGACGTGGCGCCGACCATCATGCAGATCCTGGGCGTCACACCCCACCAGGTCGACGGCGAGGTGCTGCACGAGATCCTGCGCCTGAAAACCGTCGCGCGATAATGATCCTGAAGCTCAACCGATGGGCGCTGACCGGCGCCCATCGGAACTGGCTTGCTTGTTGCAGCTCAGGCACGCTGCCGAAACGCAGCGCCGAGGACTACCAATACCCGCGATAAAAGGGTCGATTGTATTGCCGACGATAAGCGCGTGGATAGTAGTGACCACCGGGGGGATGCCAGTAACCGTTTGGATAGTAGAAACCGTAGGCCCAAGGCGCGTAACCGTAGGTGTACGGGTAATCGTAATAACCGTAGCCGCCATAGAAGGGAGTAACCGCCACTCCCGCTTTGGCTGGATCGGGAAATGCTGCGATGGCAAGCACGGTCGTCGCGGCGATGACTGATCTTTGTAATATACCACGCATCGTCGTCCCTCCTATAAGGCGCTCCGCACTAACGTGATGAACGTGCGCGGTCTTACGGCCTGCCTCCTGAGGCTCAAGTCTGATCATCGTACTGGCTTAACCTGTCTACTTGAAGGGGTAGATACCGAATGTCCGCTTTGGTTCAAAAGCAGATATCGCTTTCTAATTATGATGTCTGCTTTACGCCCGAGAGAGCGGACATCGTGCAACGGCATGTCTGCCCAGTGCCGACAGCAGGCGCGACTTGAAATCGAATGATTGGAGAACGTTAAATCGCAAAAAAGCCCAGATGAACACTTGGGCTTTCAATTCCTGGCGATCCAATCCAACAACTGATGGTCTGTGAACCGGCCAATTTGGCAAAAATAAACCTGGCGGGCTCGCGATAGGGCCTACCCAAGCGCCACTGCGGGTTGCTAGCCGCAAACTTCGCGTGAACGATCGAGGACACGTCCATCGGGCATGACAACACGCTCGCGGATCACTCGGCACTCGCTTCGGGCGTACGCGTCATACCCGCGTCGCCAGTGGCTCTGGGGCCAACCGTAGTTGGGGTCATCGAGGCGGTTCACTCCAACGCCCGGGGAGTTAGTGTCAAAATAGACCTGAGCACTCACCGGTGTTGTTGCGGCAAAAATCCCGAACAGTGCTGCGATTAAGAGGAACTTTTTCATATCCGTTGCCATCCTCCTTCCGGCATGAAAGGCGAACGACTAAGACGCGCTAATGTTCCTTCCGCAGCAATAACAATGGCGGAACAATCGCGGGTGCCTCCCGTTTTCTTGCCAGGATGCCCACGCAGGGCTGGAGCGTTAGGGAGGCTAGCGTCGACGAAGCCGCGACTATTCAACGCTCGGCGGGCCACGCGAATCCTTGCGCCGCTGCACGGCGACAATTTCTGCCAGGATCGAGATTGCAATTTCTTCCGGTGTGATTGCGCCGAGATCGAGACCGGCGGGGGCCTTGAGTTGGGCGAGCCGCTCGTCCGAAATACCGCGCTTGACGAGCGAGGCCTTCAGGGAGTCGGCTTTCTTTCTGCTGCCAACGAACGCAATGTAATCGGCATCGACCGCGAGCGCCGCCAGGAGGGCAGCTTCATCGCCGCGGCCTTGCGTCGAGACGACGATGTAGCGGGTGCCGGGCTCGTCGACCGAAAGTGCATATCCTTCAATACGGCGATCGATCTCGCCAAAGGCGGCTTGTTCGTCTGCCGGGGCACAGGCAGTGACGGCAAAACCGGCACGTCTGGCGAAATCGGCAACGGCAACAGCAACGGGGCTCGATCCACAAATGATGACTTGAGATCGCGGCAAAACCGGTTCTACGAATATATCCATCGTGCCCTGGCTCGGGCACATGTTCTTGGCGAAACGGACGCCACCCTGCTCTTCGCCGGGAGCGTGGCCTTGCTGGTCGAGCAAGTCAGAAGGCTGCACCGAAACGAGACGCGATTTCCCGTCCGCGAGAGCGTCCTTGGCTGCCTTGAGCACCGCTGCACGGGCACAGCCCCCGCCAATCCACCCTTCGGAAATGGTGCCGTCCGGCAAGATCACGGCCTTTGCGCCTGCCTTGGCTGCGGTCGCCGCCACCGTGCGCACGACGGTCGCCAGCGCGAAAGGCTCTCCCGCCGCTTTGCGGGCCGAGATGATGCCAAGGATATCGGCAGCTCGATCCATAAACTCATATCCTCGCGAGATATGGCTCGAGAGCTGCAAGGCTTTCGAGATTATGGGCGGGGGCAAACAGATCGATATAAGGCAGCGCCGCCTGCATGCCGCGCGCTTGCGGGCTGTAGTCGCGCCAGCCGATCAACGGATTGAGCCAGATAATACGACGGCAACGGCGCCGCAGGCGACGCATTTCCTCGCCCAACTGCTCTGGCGTACCAGTGTCGTAACCGTCGGAAACAATCATCACCGCAGTGCGCGAATTGATCACGCGGCGCGCGTGCCAACGATTGAACGTGGCTAGGCTCTCCCCGATCTTGGTGCCGCCGCCGATGCCCTGCGCCATCAACGATAATTTGTCCACCGCGCGCGTGACATCACGGTCGCGCAGCGATGCGGACACATGGGCGAGCCGGGTATGGAAAACAAAGGCTTCCGATTCGCGGAAAGCATCGACCACGCCATGCAGGAAGCGGACGAAAAAAGCTGTGTAGAGGCTCATGGAGCCGGACGCGTCGAGCAAGAACACGAGCCGCAACGGCTTGATCTTGCGGCGGCGCCAGGCGAGTTCCACCAGCGTGCCACCGTGCGAGACATTTCGATGAATGGTCCGGCGCAGATCGAGACGTCGTCCGCGCCGGCGGACGCGCTCACGCCGCACCAGCCGGGCTCGCATCGCGCGCGAAAGGCGCGCCGCGAGCACATGCGCCTGCGCGATATCTGCGGGGTCCGTGATGTGACGCAAGTCGGCACTCGTGAGGTTCTCGAAGCGCGAAGCGCCCTCGCGCCTGCCACGGCCATCACCAGCACCGTCTCCAGCATCATCGTCGTGGCGGCGCTCGACGTGATCGGGAAGACCCGGCGTTCCCGCCCGCGGTCCTACATCTTTGAGATGTCGGGCCGGCGCGCGACTTTCCAGTGCAGACCCGGCGAGCGTACGGGCCTGATGGATGCCCCGGCCTTGCCAGAAAGCTTCGAATATCTCGTCGAAGCGCTCCCAATCCGAATGCGTTGCACAGAACAATGAGCGAAGCGCCGGTTTAAGCGTAGAGGGCCGCACCGCAAGTGGCGCAGCGAGTATCTCGAGCGCATCCCCTGTTTCGGCGAGACCAATCTTAAACCCGTTGTCGCGCAGCGTGCGCACAAAACCTGCCAGCCGCCGGCGCGCCGGTTCACCGATGCCGTCACCGGAAGTGCTGACCGCCGCAACTGACATCGGTCACCTCACCACTCAGGCAACTTTGCCCAGCAGCCGCTCCGTCACTTCGCGCGTGAGGCGACTGCGATCTTCTCGCGTCTTGAGCAGGCACAACATGGTCTCGTGCACCGCTTCCGGCTCCTGCCGCAGATCATGCACGTCGAGACCGGCGAGCGTCGCTGCCCAATCAAGGGTTTCCGCAACGCCAGGCACCTTGCGCAGATCTTCCTTGCGCACGCCCGCGACCATACGCGCTATCTGCACCGCAAGTGCGGTGTCGATGCCCGGCGTGCGGGTGATGATGATCCTTGCTTCGCGATCGACGTCGGGGAAATCAACGTAATGATAGAGGCAGCGCCGTCGCAGCGCGTCAGACAGCTCGCGCGTCCCATTTGACGTCAAAACGACCCGTGGAATCGAGGTCGCCTTGACCGTGCCGAGCTCGGGGATACTCACCTGGAAATCCGACAACAGCTCGAGCAGGAAGGCTTCAAATTCTTCGTCCGCGCGATCGACTTCATCGACGAGAAGCACCGGTGGCTTTTCGCGACGGATCGCCGCCAATAGAGGCCGCTCCAACAAATACCGCTCGGAAAATATGTGCTCTTCAATCACGTCGGCATCTTCGCCCACGCCTTCGCGCGTCTTGATGGCGAGGAGTTGACGCTGGTAGTTCCACTCGTAGAGCGCGGCATTCTGATCGAGACCCTCGTAGCACTGCAGCCTGATCAGCTCGGCGTCGTGCACCGCAGCGAGGGCCTTTGCGACTTCGGTCTTGCCGACGCCGGCTTCACCCTCCAGCAGCAGCGGCCGCTTGAGGAAATCCATCAGCCACAATGCGGTCGCGACGTCGCGATCAGCGATGTAGCCGACAGCGGCCAGCCGGTCCGAGATATTGTCGCGGTTCAGGGTCATGCGCGCCCATTATATAGGGACGCGCCGCCGGGATCGCCCCGCATCGCAAGTGCCCGTCCAGCCGGCATTCTCACTTGTGCAGGCCGAGGTTTTCCGCTGCCGTCCAGGTACGCCAATTGTCGTGCGGCATCGGAATGTTGGTCGACCCCAGGAAACCAAAGGCATCATTCACTGCATTGGAGAAGCACGGCACGCCGCCGACATTCGGGCTTTCCCCCACGCCTTTGGCTCCGATCGGATGATGCGGTGACGGCGTCGTCGTGAAATCGACCTCCCATTTGGGAGTCTCCACTGCCGTCGGCAGGAAGTAGTCCATCAGCGACGCCGTTGTCACGTTGCCGTCCTCGTCGTAGTGGATCTCCTGGCCCATCGCGATGCCGAAGGCCTCTGTCAGGCCGCCGTGGATCTGACCCTCGATGATCATGGGATTGATGCGCGTGCCGCAGTCGTCGAGTGCATAGAACCGCCGCACCTTGGTCGAGCCAGTATCCACGTCGACGTCCAAGACGCAGATGTAGGCTCCGAACGGAAAGGTGAAATTCGGCGGGTCGTAGTAGTTGATTGCTTCCAATCCGGGCTCCATGCCGGGCGGCACTTCGTGGTAAGCCGCCCAGGCGAGCTCGGTCATGGTTTTGAAGCGTTCCGGATTTCCTTTCACCCGGAAGCGGTCGACGTCCCACTCGAGATCGTCGTCATGCACTTCCAGCATGTAAGCGGCGATCATCTGCGCCTTCGCCTTGATCTTGCGGCAAGCCATCGCGGTCGCGGCTCCCGAGACCGGTATCGAACGCGAGCCGTAAGTGCCGAGTCCATAAGGCGCCGTGTCAGTGTTGCCCTCCTCCACCATGATGTTATCGGCGGGCAACCCGAGTTCGGTCGCGATGATCTGCGCGTAGGTCGTCTCGTGGCCTTGGCCTTGCGACTTGGTACCAAGGCGGCAAATGCCGGAGCCGGTAGGATGAATCCGGATCTCCGCAGAGTCGAACATCGCAATGCCGAGGATGTCGCAATTGCGTGACGGACCGGCGCCCACGATCTCGGTAAAGAACGCAACACCGATGCCCATCAACTCGCGCGTCTCGCCGCGCTTGAATGCTTCTTGCCGCTTCTTCTGCTCTTCGCGCAGCTTCTTGTAGCCAACCGTCTCTACCGCCTTGTTCAGGGCGGTGTGATAGTCGCCGGAGTCGTAAACCCAGCCGAACGTCGAGGTGTACGGAAACTGCTCGCGCCGGATCAGGTTTTTCATCCGGAATTCAACCGGATCCATTTTCAGTTTCTGCGCCATGATGTCCATGGCGCGCTCAATGGCATAAGCAGCCTCGGTGACTCGGAACGAGCAGCGATAGGCCACGCCGCCCGGCGCCTTGTTGGTGTAGACGCCATCGACCGACACATGCGCGGCCGGGATGTCGTACGAGCCGCTGATGATGCTGAACAGGCCGGCCGGCCACTTGGTCGCATTGGCGCAAGCATCGAACGCGCCGTGGTCGGCGACCGTATAGCAACGCAGGCCGGTCACCTTGCCATCCTTGGTCGCGGCGATTTCCGTCTCCATGTAGAAATCGCGGGCAAATGCAGTGGTCGAAAGATTTTCGATGCGATCTTCGACCCATTTCACCGGACGCCCCGTTACGATTGAGGCCACAATGGCGCAGATGTAGCCCGGATAGGCGCCGACCTTGTTACCGAAGCCGCCGCCGATATCGGGCGCGATCACGTGGATCTTGTGCTCGGGAATCTTCGAGATCAGCGAGCCGACCGTGCGGATGACGTGCGGTGCCTGGAATGTGCCCCACAGCGTGAGCTCGCCCTTGATCTTGTCGAATGAGGCCACGCACTGGCACGTCTCGAGCGGGCAAGGATGCACGCGCGGATAAACGATCATCTCCTTGATGGTCACGTCCGCTTTCGCAAAGGCCGCGTCGGCCGCAGCCTTGTCGCCAGCCTGCCAATTGAAAACGTGATTGTAGTGCTTGCGCGGGCCGTGGGCGCCTTCCTTCTTGTCTTTCACGTCCTCGCGGATCACCGGCGCATTGGCGGCCATCGCCTTGAGAGGATCGACATTGCACGGCAACGCCTCGTATTCGACTTCGACCAGCTCAGCCGCGTCCGCGGCGGTGTACCGGTCCTCGGCGATGACGAAGGCGACCTCCTGATTCTGGAACACGACCTTCCCGTCAGCCAGAACCATCTGCACATCGCCGGCAAGCGTCGGCATCCAGGCGAGATTGACGGTCTTGAGCGTTTCCGCGGTGATCACCGCCACGACGCCCGGCACTGCCGCGGCTTTGGCCGTGTCGATCTTCTTGACGCGGGCGTGGGCGTGCGGCGAACGGGTGAAATCGCCGTACAACATGCCGGGCAGCTTGATGTCGTCGACGTAGTTGCCTTTGCCCTGGACGAAACGAATATCCTCAACGCGCTTGCGCTTGCAGCCCATGCCTTGCAGCTTTTCTGCGCGTTCGGCGGAGGTGGGGGTCATCTCGTTCATTCTGCAGCCTCCTGGAACGGCACGCCGCTGATCTTGGCGGCAGCGTATTGAATGGCTTTGACAATGTTCTGGTAGCCGGTGCAGCGGCACAGGTTGCCGGAGATACCGAGGCGAATTTCCTCTTCACTCGGATTCTTGTTTTCCTGCAGCAGGCGATATGCCCGCGTGATCATACCCGGCGTGCAGAAGCCGCATTGAAGGCCGTGCATTTCGCGGAAAGCTTCTTGCAGCACGTGCAGCGTGCCGTCCGGCGCGGCCATGCCTTCTATCGTACGGATATCGGCGCCGTTCGCCTGCACCGTGAACACGGTGCAGGATTTCACCGACTTACCATCGAGATCGACCGTGCAGGCGCCGCAATGACTGGTATCGCACCCGATATGGGGACCGGTGAGATGCAACTGCTCGCGCAGGAAGTGGATCAGCAGCGTGCGCGGTTCAACCAGTTCCTCCACCTTCTTGCCATTCACGGTCATGGAAACCTGGGATTTCGCCATTATTCTCTCCCCAATCAGGCGCCGGCGCGCTCTTTGGCGCGGGCAAGAGCGCGCGTGAGCATCACGCCCGCCATCTTGGTGCGGTAAGCGGCCGGTCCGCGGCCGTCAGTCGCCGGTGACGTGATTGCTTCGGCGGCGGTCACTGCTTTTTTCACAGTCGCAGCATCGATCGTCGAGCCAGTCAGGATTTTTGCAGCCTCCTCGGCCCACAGCGGCGTCTCCGCCACGTTGGTCAAACCGATCGAACAGCTGGCCACTTTGCCGCCACTCATCGTCAACACGACCGCTGCGGCTGCCGTTGCATAGTCGCCAATCTTGCGCTTGAGCTTCTCGTAGGCGTAGCCGTGCCCTGCCGCGGGTGCCGGAATGCGAATGGCAGTGACGATCTCGCCTGGTTCCAGCGCAGTAAAATAGGCGCCTTGATAAAACTCGCGTGCCGCTATCCGGCGCTCGCCGGATTTGCCGGCGGCGTGATAGCTCGCATTAAGGCACATCATCACGGCCGGCATGTCATTGCCGGGGTCGCCATTGGCAACATTGCCGCCAAGCGTGCCGACATAGCGCACCTGTGGATCGGCGATCACAAACGAAGTTTCCCGCAGGATCGGGATCTTCTTGCCCAGCAGTTCCGACTCGATGACCTCATGCTGGGTGGTCATCGCTCCGATGACGATGTCGCGGCCGTCCTCGCGAATGCCTTTGAGATCGGCAACGCCGGCAAGATCGATGAGATGTGCCGGGCTCGCGAGCCGGAGTTTCATCATTGGGATCAGGCTGTGCCCGCCCGCAATGGCACGTGCATCTTCGCCCAGACTGCCAAGCAGACTGACGGCTTCCTTGACCGATGCAGGACGGTGATAGGCAAATGGCCCAGGTATCATAGGTTTCCTCCCCGGACGCTCCCTAACCGGTTGGCTTACGGCCAACTTGCGGTCCCTGAGACGGGCATCCTGTCCATGTGACGTTTGGGATCGTGACGAATGTGCGTCGCAGCAGCAACGGCCGATTTATGATCCCGAGAAGACGTGCACCAACAGCGCTTGAGTTTGCACGAATGACAACACGAACTGCGTCAGAAGTGCTGACATTATCAGTGTGAGCCAGCCTTGGCGCCGATCCGCGATTTCAGCCAGCCAATGCGGCTGCGGCTGACCGGAACGGAGTAGTGATCGCTGGCGGCCATCTCCACCAATTCGCTATCGCCGTTTCGCCGATGTCCGACCACTCGGTCGATGTTGATGATGTGGCTGCGGTGGACGCGAATAAACCGGCTTTTGTCGAGCCGCGATTCGACTTCGCCGATAGCCAGGGGGCAAAACAATTTGAGGGTGCCGTTGAATACATAAGTGTAGTGGGCATTGGCGTGGACGGCGACCACGTCTTCAACGGCTATGAAATGTGTCGCTCCGTCGCGCTCAACTGGCAGATGGTGGGCGATGCGCGGCGGAGGGCCGCCGGCACCTCCGAGCGGCGCATAGGTTCCCCGGCCGAATTGCGCTTGATTGCCATTTGGGCTGCCTGCAAAGACCGGAGCAACAGACACATCCGGATAAGTCGCTATCGCTTGCGCCACACCCTGCTCTCGTGCGCGCTCGGGTACCAAAACCAGCAAAAATATCCCGGACACACAAAAAGCGACCACAGCAACAACGATCGCCAAAAGGTCGGTCGAGAGCGCCGGCGCACTCGACGAGGACATCGCCATCGGGAACGGCGTCATACCCGCCATGGCCGTATAGTGCATCCCCGAAACGGCAATGCCGAACGCCACCGCGGACAAAATTATCGGCGGGCGGCCGATCCGGCCGGTCGCCAGCCAAAGCGCCAATCCTGATGTTGCAACTGCGATGACCCAGCTCGCAGCAACATAAGACGGCGCATGCTCCATGTGTACACTCGCGTGCAGCGCCGTCATTCCGATGTAGTGCATGGAAAAGATGCCGGTACCCATCAAGCAGGCGGACAAAATCAGGCGAGCGATGGAGAGTGGGCCGCCGCTGATGGCGAACACCGCGATGCCGACCACAAGCACACAGACCAGTAACGACAGAAGCGTCGGAAATACCAGGTAGTCGACAGGAAACGGGATGCGAGCGGCCAGCATACCGACGAAATGCATTGTCCAGATAGCGACAGCCAAAGAGAAAGCTGCGCCGGCAAGCAGCACCCGCCGCCGTGTGCCGACGGCGTCGCCAACTTGCACAGCCAGGGTGAACCCGACATAGGCGCCCTGAATGGCCATCACGATGGAGAGCAAAACGAGCCAAGGCTCGTATGCGAGCTGCATACCGCACCCCCTCCCGGTCCGTGATGATGGCTGCAACCACGATCAAGTATAAGTTGGAACAATCCTAATTCAACTAGGCTTCATTATTTGCGATTTAGAGGCCAATATGTTGGACCGTGGTCCAACTGGCTATTTTGAGATACAAAACTAGACATTACGGGGCTAAATTGACGCTCTTCAAAGAAGCGAGGTTGTCTGTCGTGACCAGTCAATTCGCACGCGCACTGATCCTTCTCCTTGTTTGCACGGCACAGACCGCGCAGGCGCAAATTACCGTCGATGTCTCGAAGATTACGTGCGAACAGTTCATTGTTTTACCTAAAGCCGATTCGGTCGCGATCTGGCTGGGTGGCTATTACAATGGCGATCGTCACAACACGATTATCGACGTGAACAGGTTCGAAGAAAGCGCGCGAAATCTACGGGCGGCGTGCAGAATACCAGACAATTTCAAACGACCGATCATGCAGCTTATTGAAAGCAGCATCCCGAAATAACAAGGGTCACGCAGCCCGCAAAAAGCCCCGGACGTTCATCCGGGGCTTTGCAGTTCGGCATCTGCAGATCAAAGTGCGCAATCCTGCGTCTCACTGCACGTCGACAATCTCCACCCAGTTCGCCCCGTTGCCGACCGGAAAGCGATTGGGCTCGCCGAGTTTCCCGGTGCCTTTGTCGATCTTGTAGACCGAAACACGGTCCGATTTTTCACCCGAGGCGACGAGGTATTGGCCGGTCGGATCGATCCTGATGCCGCGCGGCTGCGCCTCGGTCGCGAAGTTGGTCACATAGGTGAGCTTGCCGGTACCCGGCGCCACCGTGAACAGAGCGATCTTGTTCGTGGTGCGCTCAGTCGAATAAAGAAATTTGCCGTCGGGCGTGATCTGGATGTCTGCCGCCCAGACCTTCGGCTTGTCGTCCTTCGCTGCCACTGAAGAAGGTGCCGGTGCAGCACCGACCGGCGCCTGCGCCGCACCCCAGGCGAGACCAGCTTCCGCCGGAACCGAGCTGATGCTGTCGACGAGTGTCAATGTGCCTTTGCCTGGATCGATGCTGTATTGCGTGACGTGACCGGACAGTTCGTTGAGCACGTAGAGATATTTGTTGTCCGGCGAGAACGCGAGATGGCGAGGTCCGTGACCGGCTTCCGGACTGACGGCCGGCGGCTCATTGGCCGTGAGCTTGCCGGTTTTGCTGTCGAAGGTGAACTGCAGCACCTGATTGGCGCCGAGCGTGGCCGCGTAGACGAAGTTGTTGGTGCGGTCCGGCATGATCGAATGCGCATTGCGGCCGGTGGGTATCACCTGAATCGCCTCCGCTTCGACCAATCCATTTTCGCCAATCGGACTCACCGCAAGCTTGTCCCCGCCATAGGAAGCGGTGAACAGAAAACGTCCGGTGTGATCGGTCGAGACATAAGGCATGCTGTCGGGAAGCGGTGCCGATGCTTTCTGCGTCAACGCGCCGGTTGCCGGATTGATTTCGTAGGTCAATACGCGCGTCGGCTGCGAGCGTATGACGGCATAGAGATACTTTTTGTTCGGGCTCAGCGTCATCGGCATGACCAGTTTGGCCGCTTCGGTCTTGCCAACCGGCGTCAGAGCGCCGGTGCTCATATCCATATTGTAAGTGTCGATATTTCCGTCCTGCGCGTTCGACACGTAAACGAACGTCTTGGCCATGGACATCGAAGTCGCTCCGATTGCAAACAGCAGTGCGAGCGCAAAGCCCGCCATTCCACTCCTGGGCGTTTCCATTTTTGCTCTCCCTGACGCGTATCAAAACGGCGCCTCAACGGCGCTTCTTGGCGAGCATGTTATAGCAAAGGCATGGGCACCGGTTTGTATTCTTCAGCCAGCCCTTGGCGATCAGGCATCAAAGAGCCTCATTGAGGCGGGTTGGCCGGCCGGCGGGGAACGAGCAGATTGCCAGTATAAATTTGCACGGGTTCGCCGTTTTGATTGAACGTTGTCATCCGTACTCGGATAAGGCCTCGGTCGGGACGTGATTTGGATGGACGCACTTCAAGCACCTCGCTCTCGACGTGCAGTTCGTCGGCTGGGCGGACTGGGCGCGGCCAGCTGAGTTCGTCGAAACCGACTCCAAGGATGCCATCCGCCGGTCGAAACTCACCTTCCACGAGGAGACGCATGGTCAGCGCTGCGGTGTGCCAGCCGCTTGCCGCGAGCCCGCCAAACACCGATTTGCGCGCGGCCGCCTCGTCGAGGTGGTAGGATTGCGGATCGAACTGCGCGGCGAACGCTATGATCTGATCCTTGTCGACGCGCAGCCGACCGGAGCGATACACTTGGCCCACGGCATAATCTTCAAGATATTGCTTGCTCATTTTCTGGTCAGTCATCTTTACGGCTACCAATAGAGGGAAACAGCTCGCACGGCCAAATTAGCACAGGAGTGTTCCATGATCCGCAAAGCAAAGGCTATTTGGCGTGGCACTGGCCGCGCCGGCAACGGCAGTCTTTCCACAGATTCGGGAGTGCTCGCTGAAACTCCGTATTCCTTCAGGACCCGCTTTGAAAACGAGAAAGGCACTAACCCCGAAGAGCTGATCGCTGCCGCGCATGCCGGCTGCTTTACGATGGCTCTGGCCTTTCAGTTGCAGGGCGGCGGGTACACACCCACCGAGCTCAGCACCGAAGCGGCCGTCACGCTCGAACCTGAAGGGCAAGGCTTCCGCATTACACGCTCGGCTCTGACACTGCGCGCCAACGTGCCGAACCTGGACCAGGCCACATTCGCGCGGATGGCGGGTGATGCTGAGAAGAACTGTCCGGTTTCCAAGGTCCTCAACGCCGAGATCACACTTGACGCCAAGCTGGTTTGAGCTGTGCTATTCGACGACTCTCACTTCGGCGTGAGACCCGCTGGAAGCGGTTCAGAACGTCTCGTGACAGGGCCATAATCAGCAGGCAGGGATTGCTTCAACCCGAGCACCTAACACCGCGTGAAGCGTGAGGAGGAAGTCATGCCTGAGTCCGTTTACAAAGTTATTGAATTGGTCGGTACCAGTACGGAATCGTGGGAAAAGGCCGCAAAGGCGGCAGTCGACAGAGCCGCTAAATCCTTGAGGGATCTTCGGGTCGCAGAGGTCGTGCAGCAGGACATGCAGCTCAAGGACGGAAAAGTCGAAGCGTATCGTGCGAAGGTAAAGGTCTCATTCAAGTTCGAGGGCACGGGCTAGCTCCCGTCATCATCAACGTCGTCTCTTCCCAGACCGCGCGACACATCCGTCTTTGAGAGAAGAATGGATGTCGCGCGGACGTGTCCGCTCGAGTCCCCCGATGCGCATCGCGGTCGACGGCGGCTGACTAACAATGTTGCAGCGATTCAGGAATGAACTCGAAGCTTCATAGGAAGACTGTGGCGATGTCGCCCAAAACAGAAGCTGAGGCGCCTAAGGCGTATGGCCAGTTACCGGGCGTGCTCGACCGTTACGCGCCTGGCCCCGCCCCGCGGAGAAACGATCGCGGCGCCCTCGCCTTGCCGGCTGGTTGATCGTGACAATCGCGAATGCTTGCGCGCTTGTCCTTCGCCCGCAAAGGCTGCGATCACAGCTTCGCCAATCGCGATGAAGCGTGCGCTCGGCCCTTCAATGCCAGCACTCTGGCGGCTGACGCGCGCGCCTTCGAGCAGAAGCGTCAAGGTGTCCGCAAGCAAATCCGCTTTTGCGATTCCGGCCCGCCGACAAAGTTTCGTCAGGCGATTGCGCTGGTCCCTCTTGAACTCTTCAATGACATGCCGCGCCGGATGATCGCTTTCGGCAAGTTCAACCGCGGCATTAGCGAGATCGCAACCGCGGCCATCGTCGAGAACGCACTCGGCGCCGACGCGAACCCACGCGCCAAGCTCTCCCAGCGGATCATCCGCATATTCGCGATCGAAGCGGATCCAAATCTCGTCGACCTCGCTGGCGACGTCACGCAAGCACGCGATAATCAAATCGTCCTTCGAGCCGAAGTGGCGGTAGAGCGTCATCTTGTTGGTGCCAGCCGCCTCCGCGATCGTGTCAACGCCGACCCCCCGAATCCCGTGCTTACGGAAGAGATCACGGGCCGTACTGATGATGCGTTCCCGTGGCCTTAGCGGGACCCCGCCATCCTCATGCATGGTTTCCTCCAAAAAACCTTCCTAATGTCACTTGACAGGGTGTGACCGGTCTGTAACATTATCGATGTTACTTACAGGTAACACCCTGTGGAGTGATCGTCAAGGCCGGGGGGCCAGACGACGTAAAGGACATGCCAATGACCGCTAGTTTCCGTGACCCGACCCTCGCCGAATTGCTCGCCGATCCCATCACGCGCGCTGTCATGCGCGCGGACGGGGTCAACCCGCGCGAGCTTGAGACGTCCTTGCGTGCCCTGTCCGCTCGGCGTGCGGATTCGTCGGAACACGTCGAATCCACCCGGCGATGGCGCCTCCAGATGTGCGGAGTGCCATGAACCATGGTCGGATTTTTCATCGAGCGCCCGATCTTCGCGTCCGCGATCGCCGTCATTTTGGTGCTGGCGGGTTCGATCTGTTACTTCCTGCTGCCGGTTTCGCAGTTTCCCGACATCACACCGCCGCAGGTTGTCGTCAGCGCCGTCTATCCCGGCGCAAGCGCGCAGGTCGTGGCCGACACGGTGACCACGCCGCTCGAACAGCAGATCAATGGCGTGGCCGGCATGACCTACATGTCGTCGTCGAGTTCCAACGATGGCTCGTCGACGATCACCATCACCTTCGAGGTCGGCTATCCGCTGAGCATCGCGGCCGTCGACGTCCAGAACCGCGTCGCGCAGGCTGCGTCATCGCTGCCGCCGATTGTCAACCAGGCTGGCGTCACGATCAAAAAGCAGAACCCGAACTTCGTTCTGATTGTCAATTTGACCTCCCCGGACAAGTCGGTCGATCCGGTGGCACTGAGCAATTACGCCTATCTGCAGATCGTCGATCCGCTGAAACGTCTGGAGGGCGTCGGCGACGTCCAGATATTCGGTGAACGGCGCTATTCGATGCGCATCTGGCTCGATCCCGACAAGCTGGCCAATCTCGGCATCACTGCCGTCGACGTACAAAACGCTATCGCAGAGCAGAACGTGCAAGTGGCCGCCGGAAAGATCGGCCAGTCGCCCGCCCCTGCTGGCACGCCATTCGAGATGCAGGTGAATGCGACGGGCCGCCTGAGCAATGTGACCGAATTCGGTGACATCGTCGTGCGCGCCGATGCGAATGCCGGCTCCGTCGTGCGGCTACGCGACGTCGCCCGGATCGAGCTCGGTGCGTTGCAATACACGTCGACCGCTTTCTTCGGCGAAGATCCAACGGTCGTGCTTGCGATCTATCAAATGCCCGGCTCGAACGCGCTCGCCCTGCAGCAGCGCGTCAAGGACAAGATGCAGGAGCTGTCGAAACGCTTCCCCAAGGGCATCGACTACGCCATGCACTATGACACGACCCGCTTTGTGTCGGCGTCGATGCATGATGTCGTCGTGACCCTGGTCCAGGCGCTGCTCCTCGTCGTCGCGGTCGTCTTCATCTTCCTGCAAAGCTGGCGCACGACAATCATTCCCACCATCGCGATTCCGGTGTCGCTGATCGCAACGCTGGTGGTGATGCAGCTGCTCGGTTTCTCGCTAAATATGCTGAGCCTGCTCGGCATGGTGCTGGCCATCGGGCTTGTCGTCGACGATGCGATTGTCGTCGTGGAAAACGTCGAGCGGCAGCTCGAAGCGGGTCTCAAGCCTCTCGAAGCCGCGCGGGCGGCAATGAAGGAGGTGACGGGCCCGATCATCGCCACGACGGCGGTGCTGATGGCGGTGTTCGTTCCGGTCGCATTCATCCCGGGAGTAGCCGGCCGGCTCTATAACCAGTTCGCGCTCACGGTCGCGATCTCGGTCGGTATTTCAGCCTTCAATTCGCTGACGCTGAGCCCTGCCCTGAGTGCGGCCTTTTTGCGCCATCGCGGTGAGGTTCGGTTCGCACCGTTCCGCTGGTTCAATAGCGGTTTCAGCTGGCTATCGCATGCTTATGCCGAAAGTGTACGCGTGCTGATCCGCTGGCGCGTCGCGATGTTGACGCTGTTCGTGCTGGTGGTGGGCGCGACCTATCTCGTCTCGCTGCGGATACCCTCGACGTTTCTCCCGGTCGAGGATCAGGGTTATTTTTTCGTGGTTGTCCAGTTGCCGGACGGTGCATCCCTTGAACGCACGGATGCGGTGGCCAAGCAGGTGCGCGATATTCTCAAGAGTACACCCGGCGTCGATATCGTCGGTTCGATCAGTGGTCTCAACTTTCTCACCCAAGCGGCGCAGTCGAACTCCGCAGTGGAATTCGCAATCCTCAAGCCCTGGGATCAGCGAACGCCCGAGCAAGGCGCCTCGAACATCGTCGCATCCGTTCGACCGAAGCTCCTTGGCCTTCCCGGCGCCATCGCCTTGAGCTTCGACCCGCCTTCAATTCCCGGTCTCGGTACCACGGGCGGCTTCGAGTTTCAGGTGGAAGACCTGACCGGCCGGGGCAGTGTCGCGCTCAATGACGTCACCCAGGCGCTCATCGCCGAAGCACGCAAGCAGCCGGAGCTCAACCCTCAGCAGTTGTTCACGTCGTTCAGTACGTCCACACCGCAGTTCAACTACGACCTTGATCGCAACAAAGCGAAGCTTCTTGGTCTCAAGCTTCCCGACGTGTTCAACACCTTGCAGATTTATCTTGGGTCACTCTACGTCAACGATTTCAATCTGTTCGGCCGTACCTTCCGCGTGACCCTGCAAGCTGACAAGGATGCCCGCGCCACTCCGTCCGATCTTTCCCGCCTCTACGTGCGCAATGCAACCGGCGGCATGGTGCCGTTGAGCACACTCGGAACCCTGCGGGCCATCGCCGGTCCCGAGACCGTGCCGCACTACAACAACTATGCCTCGGCGCTCATCAATGGCGGCGCTGCGCCGGGCTACAGCTCCGGCCAGGCGGTGGCCGCGATGGAACGGGCGGCGGCAGCGGTGTTGCCGCGAGACTTTGCCTTCGAATGGACCGGCATCACTTTCCAGGAACTCAAGGCAGGCTCGATCGCGACCATCGTTTTCGCACTGGCGATCGTCTTCGTCTTTCTCATTCTGGCGGCGCAATACGAGAGCTGGTCGATGCCCTTCATGGTTCTGCTCGCTGTGCCGCTCGCGCTCTTCGGCGCAATGCTCGCGCTGTGGCTGCGCGGCAGGCAGATAGACGTCTATTCCCAGATCGGCTTCGTCATGCTTATCGGCCTCGCCGCCAAGAACGCGATCCTCATCGTGGAGTTCGCCAAGCGGCGGCGCGAGGACGGTCTCGACATTGTCCAGGCGGCGATGATGGCGGCGCGTCTGCGTCTGCGGCCGATCCTCATGACTGCCTTCGCCTTCATTCTCGGCGTCGTACCGCTGATGTTTGCAACCGGCGCAGGAGCCGCGAGCCGCCAGTCGATCGGCACCACCGTGTTTGGCGGCATGCTTGCCGCCACCATCCTCACTCTCGCCTTTGTCCCTGTCTTCTATGCACTCATCGAGCAATTACGGGAAAGCCGCTTGGGCGAGCCCGCAGCCGCACGAGAGCCCGTCGAAGGCCACGCCGAACCGGCGGAATAAGACTGGAGTTCTGTATCATGCAAACTTGGAAAATAGCTCTGGGTACTACCGCCTTGGCGGCAATCGCCATCGCAGTCGTCGTTGTTCGGCAAGGCGACGCGCTGTTTGGCGGTACCGCTGGAGCAATCCCCAATCCCGCAGCGTTTGCGATGCCGGTGCCCGTTGCCAACATCGTCAAAAAAACGATTCCGATCTCGCTCGATTATTCGGCCCGCACGGAATCGATCCGCAATGTTTCGCTCCAGGCCAAAGTATCCGGCTTCATCCAGCAGCAGCACATAGCGGACGGGACCGACGTCAAGGAAGGCGATTTGCTCTACACAATCGATCCACGCGATTTTCAGGCGGCTCTGGATCAGGCAAAGGCGCAGGCGCAGAGAAATATCGCGGCGCTTGAGTACGCGCGCTCAAACCTCGATCGCGGGTCCACGCTCGCCCAAAGCGGCTTCCTCGCCAAGGACACTCTTGATCAGCGCTCCAGCGCGGCACGGCAGGCTGAAGCGACTTTGGCGATGGATCAGGCGGCTATCCGAACTGCCGAGCTCAATCTCAGCTATACCCAGATTCGCGCACCATTTTCGGGACGGCTCGGCCGCAACCAGGCTTCTGTCGGCACGCTGATCGGCACAGTCGGCGCGGCGCTGAACACTTTGGTGCAGCTTGATCCGATCTACGTCACATTCAATCCGAGCGAGACCGATCTTGCCATGATCGGGAAGGCGCGCGCCGCCGGGAAAGTCATGGCCGACGTTCTTTTGCCGGGTGACACGCAGGCGCGCCACAGCGGAGAGCTGACCTTCATCGACAACGCGGTCGATCGCTCGACCGGTACCATCGTTGCGCGGGCGACCATCAGTAACGCCGACCGGAGCCTGCTTCCCGGCCAGTACGTTCGTATTCGGCTGGCCATCGGGTCAGAGCCGGATGCGCTGATGGTGCCCGAGACGGCCCTGGGATCCAGTCAGCTTGGCAAATACGTTTATGTCGTCGGAGAAGGAAACAAGGCGGACCAGCGACTGGTTTCCACGGGTGCCAGCCATGACGGTCTCATAGCCATCCGAAAAGGCGTCTCGGAGGGCGAGCGCGTGATCAACGGTAATCTTCAAAAGATTGGTCCGGGAGCGCCGGTGCGGCCTTTGCCCTGACAGGCAGCGATTGCATCGATCGCCGATGGTGTGGTGCCCAGGGGCGGAATCGAACCACCGACACCGTGATTTTCAGTCACGTGCTCTACCAACTGAGCTACCTGGGCGCCGGGCCGGCCCGGGTGGGCCGCTCAGCAAGGCGCGGGCGTTATAGAGGCTCGAATCCACACTGTCCAGAACAGGGCGCCAAGCGGCTTTCGGACAGGATCATGCGCGGATCCCAATAGCGGCACGGAAACGCTCTTTCAGCGCAACACCGTCGCGAAGAGGCAGCACGCGGGGCGGCTCCTCAGCGGCAATCAGCACGCGGGCGAAAAGCGTCTCGTGGAGATTCTTCAACCGATGGGCAAGATCGGCCAGGGCATCCTCGTCGCGCACGTCAAGACATGTCCCGATGCCGCAGGCTCCGGCAACACCGATGAGGTCAACCCCACTTTGCGTATGGCTCGGTTGCATACCGGTTTCGCCATAAACGCCATTGTCGAAAACGATGACGGCGAGATTGCGCGGCCGCTGGGTACCGATGGTCGCCAACGAGCCAAGACCCATCAGCATCTCACCGTCTCCTGTGATCACGGCAACGCGCCGCCTGGGCTGCGCCAACGCAAGCCCCAGACCGATCATGGCCGCACCGCCCATGGCACCCCAGAGATAGAAGTTGCGGTCGTTGTCGCCGGCCGCTGCTGCATCCCAGGCGGTCGAGCCAAGCCCGGGGACCACCAGCAGGTCGTCACCCCGGTTCTCCAGCAACGTGGCCATCGCGGCGCGGCGCTCGAGCTTCATTTGGTCCATACTTTCCTGCCGATCAGTTGCTGCGACAGGATCACGGCAGCGACGCGTTCGTTTCCAAATGCCTGCTGAATGGCGCGTTCGGCGACGCCGGCGACATCCTCCGGCACGTTCACGCGATAAACTTCGGCCTCGCACAGCTTGAGCACCGGATCGACGATCGATCCCATCGGCACCTGCCAGGGATTGAACTCCTCCCACTCGCCGCGCATTGTGATGAACATCAGCAGCGGAAAGCGGCACGTCCGCGCCAGCGAGAACATGTTGATGCAGTTGCCGAGGCCGCTGGACTGCATCAGCAGCGTGGCGCGCTCACCGCCGAGCCATGCGCCAGCCGCCAGGGCTACGCCCTCCTCCTCGGTGGTCAGCACCACATCGCGGATTTCATCATCGGCGCTGACGCGCTCGATCAGGCGCGCATGGCCCGCATCCGGCACATAGCCGACCTGGCGAATGCCGGCATGTTTGAGTATTTCGAAAAGTTGGTCCGGCCACTCAGGGTTGCGCGCGTTCATTTACCGTCCACTTCGCCCTCGGCTGGCCGTTCGCCGTCCTCGTCTTCATCGTCCTTCGTCGGAATTGCATAGACGCCGGAGAGCCAGCGATGGAGATCGAGGTCGGCGCAACGCTTGGAGCAGAATGGCTTGAATTCCGGATCGACCGGCTTCCCGCAAATCGGGCACTGTGCCGCAGGCGTTTTGCGGTTGATTTCGTTCATCCGGCGCCGCTTCCTTCCTACGAAGCACGATCCGCGCAGCGCATCACACCGCGTTCAGCCAGCCGAAACGAATCGGATAGCCCTCGCCACCCAAAAGCGTCATGACTTCATAAAGCGGCAGACCAACGACATTGCTGTATGAGCCGACAATCTTCACGATGAAAGTTCCGGCGATGCCCTGCGCCGCGTAGCCGCCGGCCTTGCCGCGCCATTCGCCCGAGGCGAGATAGGCTTCGATGTCCTCTTCCGATAGCCGCCTGAAGCGCACACGCGTTTCCACCAGACGCTGGCGAAAGTTTTCTTTTGGAGTCACCAGACATATGGCGGTGTACACCCGGTGATTGCGGCCAGAAAGCAGGCGCAGACACTGCGCAGCCTCGTCAAGGAGTTCCGCCTTGGGAAGAATGCGCCGGCCGACCGCCACAACCGTGTCGGCTGCCAAAATAAAGGCGCCGCGCAGTTCGTCATCCAGATTCACGTTTTCCAAAGCCGCCGTTGCCTTGGCCTGGGCGAGACGCGTGGCGTAGGCACGCGGAATCTCGCTGCGGCGGGGGGTCTCATCGAGATCAGCCGGCTTGAGCGCGTCCGGCTCGATTCCGGCCTGATTGATCAGGGCGAGTCGGCGAGGCGAGCCCGAAGCAAGCACAAATTTGGGGCGACCGATCATTTGTCCGCGTGATGGCGACAACTGGAGAAAACGCTTTGAATGGGCGCGGAAACTAGCGGAATGGCCACGTTTCCACAACCCGACACGGCGCCCCGACCCTCATTCATTCCCTCCACTTTGCTGCCCGAAGCGCTCACGTATGCGAGCCATCAATTGGTCCCGCACCTCGCGATAATCATTGAGCCGCTGCTCGCGGCTGCCTTCGCTCGCGGCTGGATCCATCGTCGGCCAATATTCGACATCGGATGCGACCTTGTGGGTCAACTCCAGAGCCTTGTGATGTGCAGGCGGCGAGAGCGTCACAATAAGATCGAAATTGAGCCCTTCGAGATCCTCAAGTTCCTCAAACGTGATCGGCTTGTGGCGCGAGATATCGATGCCGACTTCCTGCATGACGGCAACCGCGAAGGGATCGAGTTCGCCCTTCTGCACGCCAGCGGAGCCGACATAAACCGTCGTTCCCATCATCTGCCTGAGCAGGCCGGCAGCTATCGGCGAACGCACCGCGTTCATGCCGCATGCGAATAGCACCGCGTGGGGACGCGAAGGGCGCTCGGACGCGGCCATCCGGTCATCAACCTTTCCAGTGCAGTACGCAGATCAAGGTGAACAGCCGGCGAGCAGTATCGAGATCGACCGTCACCTTTCCTTTGAGACGCTCCATCAAAATGCGCGAGCCATCATTGTGGATGGCGCGCCGGCCCATATCGATTGCCTCAATCTTGTCGGGCGTGGCGGTACGGATCGCCTGATAGTAGCTGTCGCAGATCATGTAGTAGTCTTTGACGATCCGGCGCAGCGGCGTAAGCGAAAACAGGTGCGCGACCACAGGCGTGCCATCCTCAAGCCGGATATCGAAGACCAGACGGTTTCCGTTGATGCTCAAATGAAGTGCGTAGGGCCCGTCGTCCTTCCCTATTGGCGCAAAGGAGTTTTGCTCGAGCAAATCGTAGATGGCGATCTGACGCTCGTGCTCGACATCCGGATTGGA
Organism: Pseudolabrys sp.; assembly: GCA_035692045.1. GTDB lineage: Bacteria > Pseudomonadota > Alphaproteobacteria > Rhizobiales > Xanthobacteraceae > Pseudolabrys. The sequence continues at coordinate 22,421 of DASSIJ010000050.1, forward strand.
CCGGCCGATTGATTTTTCGTCGAGAGCGACAGCGACGAGACGCCGCTTCATTGGAGGAGGCGTTGATTTCGCCGGGCTCATTTCTGATTGAGGCGAATAGCCACAGAGCGGGCGTGCGCGGTCAAGCCTTCCGCCTCGCCGAGCGCAATTGCGGCCGGTCCGAGCGAGCGCAATTGCGCAGGCCCGCATTTGAGCAACGACGTGCGCTTCATGAAATCGAGCACGCCGAGGCCCGACGAAAACCGCGCCGAGCGCGCAGTCGGCAGCACATGGTTGGAACCCGCAACATAATCGCCGATCGCCTCGGGAGTGTAAGCGCCGATGAAGATCGCGCCGGCATTGCGGATGCGCGCCACAAGCTCTTCGGCATTGGCGGCCATGATTTCGAGATGCTCCGGCGCAAGTTGATCGACCAGCGCGACCGCGTCGGCAAGCGTGGGAACAACAATGATGGCACCGAAATTGCTCCAGGAGGCCGCGGCGACGCCGGCCCGCGAGAGCGTCTTGAGCTGGGACTCGACTGCCCTTTCGACCTCGGTCGCGAGCCTGGCATCGTCGGTGATCAGGATCGACTGGGCGCTCGCATCGTGCTCGGCCTGTGCCAGAAGGTCGGCGGCGATCCAGTCGGCGTTGCCGGTTTTGTCGGCCAATATCAGAACTTCGGACGGCCCGGCGATCATGTCGATGCCGACCTTGCCAAACACCAGGCGCTTCGCGGCCGCCACATAGGCATTGCCGGGGCCCACAATCTTGGCCACGGGCGCGATTGTTTCGGTGCCGTAAGCGAGCGCAGCCACCGCCTGGGCGCCGCCGATGCGGTAAATCTCATCGACGCCAGCGAGCTTTGCCGCCGCCAGCACCAGAGGGTTGAGCTTGCCATCCGGAGTCGGGACGACCATTGCCAGCCTCGGTACGCCGGCGACCTTGGCCGGCACCGCATTCATCAGAACTGAGGACGGATAGGCGGCCGTACCACCGGGAACGTAGAGACCGACCGCTTCGATTGCAGTCCACTTCGCGCCCAACTCGACGCCGAGAGCGTCCGTGAAACGCTCGTCGCGCGGCCTTTGGCGGCGATGATAGGCCTCGATACGGTCGCGGGCGACTTTGAGTGCCGCCAGCGCCTCGCCCTCGCAGGCCTTCGCCGCCGCCTCGATTTCGGGGGCGGTGACCCGCAAACCTGTCCTGGCCAGATCGACCCGGTCAAACTTGGCCGTCAACTCGAGCAGCGCTTTGTCACCATGCGCCGCCACCTCGGCGACGATCGCGCGCACAGCCTGCTCGACGTCCTGGGCCGCCTCGCGCTTGACCGCGAGAAGGCTGCGAAAACCGGCGGAAAAATCCGCTTTTTGGCTGTCCAAACGAAGAGGCATAACCCAGTCCTGCCGGCTCGAAACCGAACGACAGGTCAATGGGTGATGCGCGCCTTGGCGTCAACCCTGACGCTACGCCTGAAAACAAAAGGCTCCGCCGGGGCGGAGCCTTTTCGCCGAGCGATAGGCTCTTTTATGCCTCTTTATTTTTATGCTTCTTGCTGTGTCTGGCCTTCTTCGGTGGCTGATAATCACACGGAGCAAGGCACAGGCCGCCGACCTTGACGTTGCATTCCGCGACCGTGGCCGTGCAGACCGCCGGCGAGCCGAGCCTGACGCATCCGCAGCCGACGTCAGCCTTGGCCGGCGCGCCGCTAAAAATTGCAATGCCTGAAAGCAGACCCGCCAAAATGAAAATCTTGCGCATTGATGCACCCTTGTTTGAGAAACGATGGCACTAGGCCACCAGAGTTCCCGAATTTCAAGATGTGCATGGTTCTCGGCACCACCGTCGGCAGCTTTGAACCGAAATCTGCTGCTGCTTGGTGCGATCGGAACGAGGTCAGCTACGACGGGATTTCGCGGCCTCTTCAATAATCTCGGCGTGAGCGGGACAGGCACCCGTTGTCCAGGATGGGCCGAGATCGGCGAGTTCGGCTTCCAGACATTCGACATCGAGCCGCAGCGAGGCACCGCCCGAGAATGTCAGCATGACCACGCCCGAGGGTGCCTCGGT
>DASSIJ010000051.1:0-2578 GCA_035692045.1 Pseudolabrys sp.
AGGCTGCTCCGGGCTACCCGCCCTACAACATCGAACGCACCGGCGAGAATGACTACCGCATCACGGTGGCCGTCGCCGGCTTTGGCCAGAACGAGCTCTCGATCGAGGCGAAAGAAAATACGCTGACGATCAAGGGCTCCAAGCAGGTCAAGGAAGAACAGGACGGCGAGGTCCTCTACCAGGGCATCGCTGCCCGCGCTTTTGAGCGCGTCTTCCAGCTTGCCGACCATGTCCAGGTCAGGAACGCGAACCTCGAGAACGGATTGCTGCACGTCGATCTCGTGCGCGAGATCCCCGAGGCGAAAAAGCCGCGTCAGGTCCCGATCGGCAATGGCAATGGCAAAGCTCAGGTAGAGGCCAAGGTACAGGCCAAGGCCGCGGCCTAACGCCAAAAGCGAGTAACAGACGTCAGCGCCCCGGAACTCCGGGGCGCTTTCGTTTTGGGTGACCTGGGACGCCGGCGGACCGCAGCGGACTACCCGTGTTCCGACGGCCGCTCACCGTCCTATCGCAACGCCATTGCGCAGACGTCACCACCGTGGTCCTGTTCTTGCTTGGCTAAGCAGTGCCGCCGCAACAAAAGGCAAGAATTAACTCATTCCGACGTGGACCAGCCTTGTGTAGCGGGGCAAAATTTGGCATTGTCCATTAGGACAGTAATGCTGTCCTAATGGCGGGTGGCCTCGGTGGCGGCCTTAGAGGCAGGGCAGGCATCGGTGGCGCCCAACAGGAACAGCCACGGGCGGCGACAAGCCGGACAAGGTTGTCCTTTTTCGAGATCAGTTACGCGTTGACCGCGAGCGCTGGCCTCGTGGTGATGAGTACGCTGGAGCATGACGTGCACCGGCGGGGCAGGATGAGATGAGCGAGGAGAAACGCAGAGCAGAATTCGCCGGCCGCGGCTCGACCGCCGATCCCGGCACTCCGCTTGCGCAGGGTCTCTACGATCCGGCGCTCGACAAGGATTCCTGCGGCGTCGGCTTCATCGCGGACATCAAGGGCCGCAAGTCGCATCAGATCGTCGAAGACGGGTTGCGCATTCTCTGCAACCTCGAGCATCGCGGCGCGGTCGGCGCCGATCCGCGTATGGGAGATGGCGCAGGGATCCTCGTGCAGATCCCGCACAAATTCTTTGCCAAGAAAACGGCGGAGCTCGGTTTCAAACTACCGAAGGCCGGCGAGTACGCGGTCGGCTATCTGTTCATGCCGAACGATACAAACTGGCGGCAGATTATCCGAGACATTTACGCGGAGGTGATCGCGCGCGAAGGGCTGACATTACTCGGCTGGCGCGACGTGCCGACTGACAACTCCACGCTCGGCGAAACCGTCAAGCCGACTGAGCCGAAGCACATGCAGGTGTTCATCGGCCGCGGCAAAAAGAAGTTCTCCGAGGACGAATTCGAGCGCCGGCTGTACATCCTGCGCAAGTCGATCTCCAACGCGATCTACCGCCGCCGGGAGCGCCGCACGTCAGGCTACTACCCGGTGTCGATCTCGTGCCGCACGGTTATCTACAAGGGAATGTTCCTGGCCGACCAACTCGGCGCCTATTATCCCGACCTGCGCGATCCGGATTTCGAGAGCGCTCTCGCACTGGTCCACCAGCGCTTCTCAACCAATACTTTCCCGACGTGGTCGCTGGCGCATCCGTATCGCTACATCGCGCACAATGGTGAGATCAATACGCTGCGCGGCAACGTCAACTGGATGGCAGCGCGGCAGGCTTCGGTGTCCTCGCCGCTGTTCGGCAAGGACATCAACAGGCTGTGGCCGATCTCCTATGAAGGCCAGTCCGACACCGCCTGTTTTGACAACGCACTCGAATTCCTCACGCAAGGCGGCTATTCCCTCGCCCACGCGATGATGATGATGATACCCGAAGCCTGGGCGGGCAACCCGCTCATGGACGAGGAGCGCCGCGCCTTTTACGAATACAATGCCGCGCTGATGGAGCCGTGGGACGGTCCGGCGGCGATTGCCTTTACAAACGGCCGCCAGATCGGGGCGACGCTCGATCGCAACGGCTTGCGGCCGGCGCGTTACCTGCTCACGCGCGATGACCGGATCGTCATGGCATCCGAAATGGGCGTGCTGCCGATCCCGGAAAAAGACATCATCAAGAAATGGCGCCTGCAGCCAGGCAAGATGCTGCTCGTCGATCTCGACGAAGGCCGCCTGATTCCCGATGAGGAATTGAAAGCCACGCTGGCGAAGAGCCACCCTTACAAAGAGTGGCTCGCACGCACGCAGATTGTGCTTGAGGAGCTGCCCGGCACCGCCAATGAAGCGCCAATTTCCAATCTATTGCTGCTCGATCGTCAGCAGGCCTTCGGCTACACGCAGGAAGACCTGAAATTCCTGATGACGCCGATGGCAACCACCGGTGAGGAAGCGGTCGGCTCCATGGGCAATGACACGCCGATTTCGGCACTGTCGGACAAGCCGAAATCGCTGTTCACCTATTTCAAGCAAAACTTCGCGCAGGTCACCAACCCGCCGATCGATCCGATCCGCGAGGAACTGGTGATGAGCCTCGTCTCCATCATCGGCCCGCGTCCAAACTTGCTTGATCATG
>DASSIJ010000052.1:0-2123 GCA_035692045.1 Pseudolabrys sp.
GGCATTCACATCATCGACGATCCCCTGCGCAAACGGGGGCTCCGCTCTCATCCTTTTGATGGCGAAGGGGTCGTCTGCAGGAAGCTCGCGCTGGTCGAGGACGGTGTGCTTCGCTCCTGGCTATTGGATAGCGCGACCGCCCGCGAGCTTGGCCTCGTTACCACCGGCAACGCGCAGCGTGGCAGCTCGTCGGTGACTTCGCCCGGGCCCAGCAATCTCCATTTGGAGCCGGGTCAACTCAGCCCCGAGGAACTTATTGCGGATATTGCCGACGGTTTTTACGTCACCGATTTGATCGGCGTGGGCGCGAACATGGTGACGGGCGACTACAGCCGTGGTGCATCGGGGTTCTGGATCCAGAATGGCAAACGCACCTATCCCGTGAGCGAGGTAACCATCGCCGGCCACCTGCTCGATATGTTCCGCACACTGACCCCGGCTAACGACCTCGCATTCCGCTACAGCACCAACGCACCAACGTTGCGCGTGGAGGGCCTGACCGTTGCCGGCCAATGAGACAGGCGACTTGCGCGGGCCGCTCGAAGCCATCATGCGCAAAGCTGGAGAGCTTGCGCGCGAGACCGCACGCCGTCCGTTCAAACGCTGGACCAAAGGCGCCGACCATTCGCCGGTCACCGAGGCAGACATCGTGGTCAACGAGTTTCTGCACAGTCAGCTCAGCGCACTTTTGCGCGGCGCCGGGTGGCTGTCGGAGGAATCACAAGACCAGTTGCCCGACCGGGCTTTGCCACTCGCCTGGATCGTCGATCCGATCGACGGTACGCGCGCCTTTATCTCCGGCCGCGCCGACTGGAGCATTTCAGTCGCACTCGCCGAATATGGCCGTCCGCTGACCGCGGCGCTCTACGCGCCGGTGACCGACGAGATGTTCCTTGTTTCACGTGGTGGCGGCGCCACGGTCAATGGCGCGCCGATCAGGACGACGTCAGGAGAAACGCTCAACGGCGCCAGGCTCGCCGGCCCCAAGCGCTATCTCGATCGGCTGTCTGCACTAACGCCGGGAATACTGGTCCAGCCCAAAGTGCATTCGCTCGCACTGCGAATCGCGCGTGTTGCGCAGGGAACGCTCGATGCCGCAATCGCCTCGGGCGGCAGTCATGACTGGGACCTTGCGGCGGCCGATCTTTTGGTGCACGAAGCCGGCGGCGCGCTCACCGACTTCGTCGGCCGGCCGCTGAAGTACAATAAACCGCAATCCGCGCACGGCGCATTGATAGCCGCCGGCTATTCCCGCCACACTGCGTTGATCGGGCTTGTGCGCGACCGCGAAACCGAATTCGCGTAATTTTGCTAACCTTCGAATCCGCCGCCGCGGGGGCTTTGACCAGGGATCGACTCATGTCCGCAGAATCGCCCACCGCAAACAAGCAGTTACTGCATCTCGTATTGGGAGGCGAACTGACCGAACTCGGCGGCAACGAATTCAGGGATCTCGAAAAAATCGATATTGTCGGCGTCTTTCCGAACTATGCGACCGCTTACGTCGCGTGGAAGGCCAAAGCGCAGCAGACGGTCGACAATGCCCATATGCGCTACTTCATCGTCCACCTGCATCGCTTGCTCGACCCCGACGCTGCGGGCCGGCCAGCCCGTTGAGTGCCCATGCCATCGTTAAAGCGTATCGTCACCTCACCCACATTCCAGGAAGCCGTCGGCACGGTGGCGGCCGCTTATCTGCGACTTGCCTGGCGGACGAGCAGGGTCACCCTCGAACCTTCGGGCATCTACGAATCGGTGGAGATGCCGGCGATCATCGCGATGTGGCATGGCCAACATTTCATGGCGCCGTTCATCAAGCGCAAAGACCCGCGCCACCGGACCAAGGTGTTGATATCGCGCCACCGCGACGGCGAGATCAATGCGCGTGCTGCCGAGCGACTGAACATCGGCACCATCCGCGGGTCCGGTGCCCATAACGGTGAGTTTTACCGCAAAGGCGGGGCCGCAGCCTTTGCGGAGATGCTCAAGGCCCTGAATGACGGCTACAATATTGCCATGACTGCCGATGTCCCAAAGGTCGCGCGCGTCGCAGGCTTTGGCGTAGTGAAGCTTGCGCAGCACTCCGGACGACCGATCTACGCTGTGGCGATGGCCTCGAGCCG
>DASSIJ010000053.1:0-3636 GCA_035692045.1 Pseudolabrys sp.
CCGACAAAGTCCGCCACGAAGGCACTGCGTGGAAGACGGTAAATTTCGTCCGGCGTGCCGGTCTGCTCGATAACTCCGTCGCGCATCACCGCGATGCGGTCAGACATCGCCAACGCCTCTTCCAGATCGTGGGTGACATAGACTGAAGTGATTCCGAGCCTGTGCTGGAGGTCGCGCAGCTCGATACGCATGTCGGCGCGTAATTTCGCGTCCAGATTCGATAACGGCTCATCGAACAATAGAACCGAAGGCGAAAAAACGAAGGCGCGGGCAAGTGCTACCCGTTGCTGCTGTCCGCCGGAAAGTTGCGACGCACGCCTCCCCGCAAATTCGCTCATCTGAACGAGGCTCAGCGCGTGACCCACCTTTTCTTTAATCTCCGGCGCGCTGGCTCGGCGCACGCGTAGCCCATAAGCCACATTGTCGAAGACGGTCATGTGCGGCCAGATCGCGTAGGACTGAAAAACCATGGACAGCCGACGTTTCTCGGCCGGAATATTGATCTGGCGGGCGGACGAGTACACCGGGACGCCATCGATGCGAATCTCTCCCGACGTCGGTTTTTCAAGCCCGGCAATCGCACGCAAGGTTGTGGACTTTCCGCAACCCGATGGCCCAAGTAGCGTCAACTGTTCGCCCGGCAGGACATTGAAGCTGACACCGCGCACGGCCGGCACACTCCCGTAATACAGTTCGAGGCCGCGGACCTCGATGTGCGGGATCAGCACTGACGACGCCGGGCCTGCTGGGTGCGATACCTGCATGAGGGCAATCCCCTGCTCGCCTAGTCGACCGGTTGGGCGCCGACGCGGCGCGTTACGGCAACGAGCACGATCATGGCGATTGCGACCACGAGTGTCTGGATCAGCGCCAAAGTTGCGGTGAGTTCTGAACTTGTGCCGAACCACGATTCGACAATCGATGGTGTGATGACTTTTGAGTGCGGGCCCATCAGCAGGATGGAGGCGCCGAGTTCTCTGACGCTGGCGATAAACAGCAGCAACCAGGCTGCCACGAGGCCCGGCACCAGCAACGGTACGGTCACGGTCCGCATTCGGAATGCCCAGGAGGCGCCGCACATCTGCGCGCACTCCTCCAGGCTTTTGTCGATCTGTAGCATGACGCCGGCGATGGTGCGGACTCCGAGCGGCAGAAACACCGTGATGTATGCGATCAATAGGAGCCACAGAGTCCCGTAGATCGGAATGGGAAACACCACCCACGCCCACATCATGCCAAATGCGAACACCAGGCGGGGCACCGCCTGCGGAAACATCACAACGTACTCCATCAAGCCACTGGCTGGCAGTCTCGACCGGTAAATGAGCCAGGCGAGCAAGCCCATCAACACGACGCCGATTGTTGCGGTGCCAAATCCGAGCAGCAGGCTATTGCCGAGCGCCGAGCGCACCGCGTTCATCGACATGGCGGTGCGAAAATTGTCGAGCGTCAAATTCCCGGCGGTGGGGAAAGCGACAGCGATCTTCTGCACCGACGCGTAAAGCAAGGTTGCCAGGGGCAAGGCCACCGCAACAAAGACATAGAAGACGCAAACGCCTAGCAGGACGTAGCGCAGTCGACCAACATCGGCGACCCGCGGACGGAACGCCTTTCCGGTGATCGTCACATAGCTGCCAGCCATCACGATCCGACGGTACAGAAACAGCATGACGAACATCACGGCGAACAGCGATACGCCCATCGCGGCCGCAGTCTGTATCTTCGGCGGGTATTGCTGCACGAGTTGGTAGATTGCCGTGGTGACGACGTAGTAGCGGTTGGGCAGGCCGAGCACGAGCGCGACGGCGAACGAGCCGAGCATCTCTGCGAAAACGAAGATGGCCGCGCCGAGGACACCGGGCACGACCAGCGGCAGTGTGATGCGCAGCATGGTGCGAAGTCGGCTCGCCCCAATGACCTGAGAGGCCTCCTCAAGCGAAGGATCCATCGATTTCATCACTGCCGCGATCATGACGAAAGCGACCGACCCTTCGAACAGCGCCATGACCCAGGCGATTCCGTATCCGGTATTGATATCGATCAGATGGTCGTGACCGCCGAGCGCGCGCCAGATCTGGTTGATGAAACCGCTTTCTGGCGAGCCCAACAGGCTCCAGGCCAGCGCGCCGAGCAGAGGCGTCAGATAATAAGGCACTGCCATTAGCTGCTCGAAAAGCCGTCGCCCGGGAACGTTGGTTCGCGCGAGAATCCACGCCATAACGAACCCGAACACGAGTGCCATGACTGTGGCCGCGAGCGATACGTTGAGGGTATTGAGCAATATCTGCGGGAACTGGAACAGGCCGCTGAAATTGTCGAGCCCGTAGGCGGTTGGAGGTCGGACCTGTGGATCACCGACGTCGAACGCGGCCTGCAGCAGGAAATAGACCGGATAGAGGACGACGACAGCGGCGAAAGCCGCGACCCCATACCCGGCTATTTTCTGTGCGGAGAACCAGGTTCTTGCCGATTCCACCGTGGGCACCATCACAGCCCGAGCATGCCGTTCCATTCTTTGGAAAACACGTCGCGTTGATTGGCGTAGTCGTCCCAGTCGGCGGGGTAGAGAAGTTTAAATTCACTCAGCCGGACCCCGGTCGGCATCGGCGGCGCATCGGTGCGCACCGAGCCGTAATAGAGGTTCGGGTTGGTCTGGTACCAGGCCTGTCCGCGTTTCGACATCGCCCAATCGACGAACAGCTTGGCCGCTTCCGGATGCGGCGCCTTGCTAACTGCGCCAACGATGAGCGGCGTTGCGACCAATCCGTCAGGCGGAGCGACAAATTCGACGTTGGCGCCCTTCTCCTTGAAGAGAATGTAGGCGGGGTATTCACCGATCGCAGTAATTTTGTCGTCGCCTTTGGCCAGCCGGTCGAACAATTGCACGCGAGAATCAAACGCGTGCGGGTTTTGCTTTGCAAACTCTTTCCAGAAGCCGGGCCCATAAAGCTTGCGCAGCGCGTACCACTGCACGAACTGCAATCCGGACGCGGAAATCTTGCAGCTGATGACGCCTTTCCAGCGCGGATTGAGAATATCCTGCCAAGTCTTCGGCGCCTCGGACGCAGTGACCTTGGCTTTGTTGTATGCGATCCCGGCGGGATCGACTCCAGTCCAGAAAAACGACCCGACGGGCGTGCTCAGATGCTCCGCCTTGTAGGCTGGAGATTCCGGCGACACGTATTGTTCGTAACCGCCTTTTTTCTGGAAATCGACGGCCGGCGCCAGGTCGGACAGTTGAATGACGTCAACGTCAAAACGGCCGGCAGACCGTTCAGACAGTATCTTGTTGTAGAGCGCTCCCGTCTGCGCTCTGACGTAGCTCGTATTTATCTTCGGGAAGTCTTTGTGAAACCCTTCCACGATGCCAGCGGTGCCGGGCTCATTCTCGTGACAATAAAACACGAGTTGACCTTCCTTCTCGGCCTTGGCCACATCGGCATTCGTCATGAAATCAAGTACCTTGGTTGGGGACTTCATCTGTCCCTGCGCCAGCACGCCGGGCGCCGGAAATCCAACGAATGGTACCGCGGTGATCGCGCCGCCAATTTTCAACAGCGCACGTCGAGTCACGTTTCTATTTTTAATGCCGGCCATCTTTGCCTCCCACTGGTTCGGTTTTTCTTCGTATCTCCT
>DASSIJ010000054.1:0-16766 GCA_035692045.1 Pseudolabrys sp.
ATGAAAAAACTACGCCTTCGCTCCGGTCGCCTCGGCGTGGTCCTGCTTCTCGGTGATGCGCGCCTTCTTGCCGCGCAGCCCGCGCAGATAATAGAGCTTGGCGCGGCGCACCTTGCCGCGGCGCACCACCTTGATGGAATCGATCATCGGCGCGTAGAGCGGGAACACGCGTTCAACGCCTTCGCCGTAGGAAATCTTGCGGACAGTGAAGTTCTCGTTGATCCCGTGGCCCGAGCGGCCGATGCACACGCCCTCGTAGGCCTGCACACGGCTTTTGTCGCCTTCGACGACCTTGACGTTGACGAGCACGGTGTCGCCCGGCTGGAAGTCGGGAATCTCCTTGCCGGTCGAAAGCTTTTCGACCTGCTCTTTGTCGAGCTGCTGAATGATGTCCATCGCGAATTCTCCGTCGGCAGCGCCAGCAACCGGCGCGCGGTCTTGATCTGGTCTGAATGGGTTGGCGAGCTTGTATTACAAAGATTCCCGGTTGTCACCTTTGGATTTTTAGCTGTTTTTAGGCCCTTTTCGGGCCTGGTAGAGGGCCCACAGGTCAGGCCGGCGCTCCGCCGTAAGCCTTTCGGCCTCAAGCCGGCGCCAGGCCTTGACCTTGGCGTGGTCCCCGGACGTGAGAATGTCGGGGATTGGCTCGCCCTCGAATACCGGCGGCCGGGTGTACTGCGGATATTCGAGCAGACCGTCCGCGAAACTTTCCTCGGCGGCGGAAGCTTCCTTGCCCATCACGCCGGGCAGGAGCCGCACGCAGGCATCGAGCAGCGCCAGCGCGGCAATCTCGCCGCCCGAGAGCACGAAATCGCCGAGTGACACTTCCTCCAGCCTGCGGGTCTTGATCAGCCGCTCATCGACGCCTTCGAAACGGGCGCAGACAACAACCGCGCCGAGGCCATGCGCCAGTTCCGCCACGCGACCTTGCGTGAGCCTAAGGCCGCGGGGGCTCATCAGCAGCCGCGGGCGCGTGTCGTGCGGAACAGCGTCAAGTGCGTGCGCGAGGATATCAGCCTTCATGACCATGCCGGGGCCACCGCCCGCCGGGGTGTCGTCGACGGTGCGATGCTTGTCGGGTGCGTGCGCGCGGATATCGACCGTGTCGAGCGACCAGATACCCGACGTAAGCGCCTTGCCGGCGAGGCTATGCGCCAGCGGACCGGGGAACATATCCGGAAAGATCGTCAATACGCTGGCACGCCACATGACTACTCAGTCTCCGCTGGTGGCACGACCACGATCTGTCTGGCCGCAACATCGATTTTCGGCACGGTCGTCTCGTTGAACGGCAGCATCAGGGGGTCACCGCCGTCGGCCGGCGCGATTTCGATGATGTCGCCTGCGCCAAAATTATGCAGTGCGTGCACGGTGCCGACCCGCGCTCCGTCCGGCGTTACCGCGTCAAGGCCGACCAGGTCGGCATGATAAAAAGTATCGGCTTCCTCAATCTTCGGAAGCCGCGCGCGGGGAATATATAATTCGATATTACGCAGCTTCTCTGCCGCGTCGCGATCGTTGACGCCGGCGATGCGCGCGACGAAGTGATCCTTCGCCGTGCGCAGGGCCTCGATCTCAAAGCACCGCGTGCCATCCTGCGTCTCCAGCGGACCGTAGTGTGCGACCGCTGCGGGATCTTCGGTGAACGACCACAGTTTCACTTCTCCGCGCACGCCGTGCGCGGCGCCGATACGGGCAACGCAGATGCGGTTGGCCACGGCGGAACGCGGCGAGCCTTAGCTCGCCGCCGGTGCTTCGGCCGGCTTTTCCGCGGCGGCCTTGTCGGCCGCAGCTTTGGCAGTCGCAGCCGTCTTGGCGGCCGCATCTCCCGCTTCCTTGGCCTTGGTCGCTTCTTCGTCCTTGGCCTTGCGTTCCTTGCGCGGAACGGCCTTTTCCGGATTGTTGCGGTTCGGCCGTTTCATGATGCCGGCGGCATCGAGGAAACGCATCACGCGATCGGATGGCTGCGCGCCCTTCTTCATCCAGGCCTGGACCTTGTCGAGATCGAGTTTGAGCCGCTCGGTCTTTTCCTTCGGCAGCAGCGGATTGAAATAGCCGAGCCGTTCGATAAAGCGGCCGTCGCGCGGCGCACGGCTGTCGGCGACGACGATGTGATAGACCGGCCGTTTCTTAGTGCCGGCACGTGCAAGACGAATTACGAGAGACATTCTTTAGTCCTTTCTCACTCTAATAGGATCGTTGATCACTTCTTCTTTCCGAGTCCGGGCGGTCGACCGCCCGGCAATCCAGGAAACTTTCCGCTGAGCCCCGGCAAGCCGGGGATCCCGGGCATGTTTGGCGGCAACTTCGGCATGGTTGGTGGCAGCCCGCCGGCGCCAGGCAGACCATCCGGCATGTTCTTTGCCATCTCTGCCAGTTGTTCCGGCGAGGGCATACCCGACCCCATGCCCATGGCCTGCGCGAGTCCCGCAAGCGGACCGCGCTTGGCGCCGCCCATCATCTTCATCATGTCGGCCATGCCGCGATGCATCTTGAGAAGTTTGTTGATCGCTTCCGGCGACGTGCCGGAACCTGCCGCGATGCGTTTCTTGCGGCTGGCCTTGAGTACATCCGGACGCCGGCGCTCCTGCGGCGTCATCGAGTCGATAATGGCGATCTGACGCTTGATGACATTTTCATCGAGATTGGCGGCCGCCAGCTGGTTTTTCATCTTGGCGACGCCCGGCAGCATGCTCATCAGCCCGCTCAATCCGCCCATGCCCTGCATCTGGGCAAGCTGCTCACGCAAGTCGGCGAGATCGAAGGCGCCCCTGCGCATCTTCTCGGCGGTGCGCATCGCTTTTTCAGCGTCGATATTGGTGGCAGCCTTTTCCACGAGCGAAACGATGTCGCCCATGCCAAGGATGCGGCCGGCAATGCGTGCGGGGTCGAATTCCTCAAGCGCGTCGAGTTTCTCGCCGGTGCCAATGAGCTTGATCGGCTTGCCGGTAACCGCGCGCATCGACAGCGCAGCGCCGCCGCGCCCATCACCATCGACGCGGGTCAGGACGATTCCGGTCAAGCCCACGCGTTCGTCGAACGAGCGGGCGAGATTGATTGCGTCCTGTCCCGTAAGCGCATCGGCGACAAGCAGCACCTCGTGCGGATTGACCGCGCGTTTGACCTCGGTCGCCTCGGTCATCATCACATCGTCAAGCGTCGTGCGTCCGGCGGTGTCGAGTATGACCACGTCATAGCCGCCGAGCTTGGCGGCTTCGATAGCGCGTCGGGCGATCTGTGGCGGCGATTGCCCCTCCACCACCGGGAGCGTGTCGACCTGGGTCTCGCGCCCGAGCACTGCGAGCTGCTCCATTGCGGCCGGCCGGCGCACGTCGAGCGAGGCCATCAGCACCTTGCGGCGTTGCCGGTCGGCGAGACGTTTTGCAATTTTGGCGGTGGTTGTGGTTTTGCCGGATCCCTGCAGGCCGACCATCATGATGGCGACCGGCGGGGTGGCATTGAGATCAATACCCTGACTGTCAGAGCCGAGCGTTGCGATCAGCTGGTCGTGCACGATCTTCACGACCATCTGCCCGGGAGAGACCGACTTCATCACCTCGACGCCGACCGCCTGCTTCTTCACGCCGTCGCTGAAGGCACGCGCCACGTCGAGCGCGACGTCGGCTTCAAGCAATGCGCGGCGGACTTCGCGCAATGCGCCGTCGACCTCGACTTCGCTCAGTGCGCCGCGGCGGGTAAGGCGGTCGAGAATGCCGCCAAGTTTTTCCGACAGGTTGTCGAACATCGCTTCTTACGGTCCAGAACCGGTCCATCTCGCGATGGGCCTATGACAAACACATTTTGCACCCGAGGGCGCATCGCGCTGTCGGGCGGTTGCCTCCGGCCTCTTCTATGGACCGGGCGGCGAGTTGAATTTCCACGTCTCTATCGAGAACGGGCGGAACCTATGATCGGGGCATACTCAAGTCAAGGTCAGGCCGATTTAAGGCGTCAATTCATAGCTAACAGTCACTATGGCCCTTAACGTCTGCTCGCCGGGGGCGATCGGCACCGAGCCGGCGCGCATGGCCTGCATTGGCCGCGGCTGCGCGGCGGGGCCTTCTTCGCTGATCGAAATCACGTTGCCGAGTTTCACACTCGCAGCCTTGGCATAGAGTTCGGCCTTGCGGCGGGCATCGGCGATGGCGTCATCGCGCGCCTGGTCGAGCATCTTCGATTGTTCCGTTACCACGAATTCGATACCCGACATTTCATTCGCGCCAGCCGCGATGGCGCGATCGAGCACGGTCGCCAGCTTGTCGATGTCCCGGATTCTGACGGTCACCTGATTGGTGGCCTGGAATCCGGTGAGGCGGGCCGTGCCGCTCTTGTTTGTGTCGTACTGCGGCTGCAACGACAGCCGCGACGTCTGGATGTCCCGTTCGGCAATACCGGTGTCTTTGATGGCAGCGAGCACGGCGCTCATCTGCTTGGCGTTTGCATCGCTTGCCTCGCGCGCCGTCTTGTCCTGGCTTGAGACGCCAATGCGGATCACTGCGGCGTCCGGCGCAATAGCGACGGTGGCCTCGCCCGTCACAGTCACCGACCTCTCTACCGCTCGTGCGGGCGCAAGCGCGATCGCGGCCACAAACAAGGCTAACAGAGCACGCGATACGAGCATCACTTCACCGGAACAAACACATTGACCACCAGCTTGTCGGGCGCCGTATTCACCGGATCGGTGGCGTACTCCTCGATGAAAAGGTCTTTCGCTTCAAGCTGCTTGTCGTCGAGATAGTTCGTTATCGCCTCATAGGTCGAATCCATGGCGTCGTATGACCCGCGGTGGACGAACTTGAGTGCGCGGCCCGACGGCGCCTGGCCGACGGAAATGTCGCCCTTCGGCGGGTCTTTCGGCGCTTGTGCAACGGGCAGCGCGGCCTGGAACGAAAAACCGGAGTCATCGGTCTGCGTGTAGATCGTAATAGCGGGACCCGTCGGCTTGACGTCCTGTTTGTCGAGATATTCGTGCAGCGATTTGAAAGCGTCGACCAGTGTGTCGAAGGCGCTATCCCACTTGCTGTAGCCCTTTATGTAGACAATGGTCCGCTCCGGCATCGTGACCTGCTCGCCGAAGGCATCCCCGGGCTGCAACGGCGATGGCGACGTCGGGCCTGCCGCGGGGGGCGGCATTGGTTCGCTTGCACCCGGCCTGGATGGCGCGGGCGAATTTTGTGCCACGGCGGGCCCGGCGGCCACGGCGAATGCCAGGACGACTACGGGCAGGGCGAGCTTAAAAGGCGACATCACGGTTCTCCGTCGATGTGCGGCGGTCCGGCGATTCGCCAGCATTGTGTTACGCATCCTACCATGGCCTCTGGCCAATCCGCGCCTATTCGCCATATAAAACTGGCGAAACCCGGGCAAAGCAGATTATGGGCGCTCTCGCCAATCAGTCCTTCGTGAAGATGAACGGAATCGGCAACGAAATCGTCGTTGTCGACCTGCGCACGGGCGGCGGCACAATTCAACCCGAAGAAGCGCGCGCGGCCGGAAGGCCTGACGCTGCCCCCTACGATCAGCTGATGGCGCTCTATCCGCCGCGCACCCCGGGCACCGACGCCTTCGTCCGGATATACAACAACGACGGCTCGGAGGCGGGAGCATGTGGAAACGGCATGCGTTGCGTCGCCGATCTCGTTTCCAGGGAGAACGGCAAGGCCGACCTCACTTTCGAGACCACGGCAGGCATCCTCAATTGCCGGAAAGGCGCTGACGGGCTGTTCACGGTGGACATGGGACCGCCACGCTTCAAGTGGAATGAAATTCCGCTCGCAGAAGAATTTCGCGACACGCGCGCCATCGAGTTGCAGATCGGCCCTATCGATAAACCGGTTCTGCATTCGCCTTCGGTGGTAAGCATGGGGAATCCTCATGCAATCTTCTGGGTCGATGATGTGAACGAGCATGATCTCGCGCGACTCGGGCCGTTGCTCGAGAATCATCCGATCTTTCCCGAACGCGCAAACATCACGCTGGCGCAGATCGTCGCACGTGATCACATCATTATCCGCACATGGGAACGCGGCGCTGGCCTGACCAAGGCTTGCGGGTCAGCCGCCTGCGCCGCCGTCGCCGCTGCTGCGCGCCTCAGGCGCACCGACCGCAAGGTAAAGGTGACGCTTCCGGGCGGCGAGCTCTTGATTGAATGGCGTCAAAAGGATGATCACGTCCTGATGACGGGTCGGGTGGAATTCGAGTTCAAGGGTCGTTTCGATCCGGCGCTCTTCGCCGGGGCAGGCGTGTCGTGAGTGTCGCTGTCCTCACATTTGGCTGCCGCTTGAACGCTTATGAGTCAGAGGTGATCCGGCGCGAGGCGACTGCCGCCGGCATCGACAATGCGGTTGTCGTGAACACGTGCGCCGTGACCGCGGAGGCGGTGCGTCAGGCAAAGCAGGCCATTCGCCGCGTCAAACGCGAGGGGCCAGATGTCCGCGTTGTCGTGACAGGCTGCGCGGCGCAAACCGAAGCAGCGGCATTTACGGCAATGCCCGAGGTCGATCGTGTGATCGGCAATGAGGAAAAATTTGATGCCGGGGCCTGGGGCGGGAGCGCGAAAGTCGCCGTTTCTGACATCATGGCCGTGAAGACGATGCGGCCGCACGCAATCGACAGCATCGAGGGACGTGCCCGCGCCTTTGTGCAGGTGCAGAATGGCTGCGATCATCGTTGCACCTTTTGCATCATCCCATACGGCCGCGGAAATTCGCGTTCGCTGCCAATGGACGAGATCGTGACCCAGGCGCAGCGCGTCGTAGCCAATGGCTGCCGCGAGATCGTGCTCACCGGCGTCGACATCACCGGGTACGGCACGAACTTGCCTGACCGGCCGCGGCTTGGCGCGTTAGTCAAACGTATCCTGAGCGAAGTACCCGAGTTGGCCCGGCTGAGATTGTCATCGATCGACTCGGTGGAGGCGGATGTCGATCTGCTTGACGCGCTGGCCAACGAGCCACGCCTGATGCCGCACTTGCATCTCTCGTTGCAGGCAGGCGACGACCTCATTCTCAAGCGTATGAAGCGGCGGCATTCGCGGCGCGATGCAATTGCTTTCTGCGAGCAGGTGCGGCGTCTGAGATCCGACGTTGTCTTCGGCGCCGACATTATCGCCGGCTTTCCGACCGAGAGCGAAGACATGTTTGCCCGGTCGCTTGAACTCGTCGACGAATGCGGGTTGACGCAGCTGCATGTCTTTCCGTTCTCGCCGCGGCCCGGGACGCCGGCCGCGCTGATGCCGCAAGTACACCGCGCCATTGCCAAAGAGCGCGCGCGCCGTCTGCGTGAGAAGGGCGAGACGGCTCTGCGTCGTCACCTCGATCAGGAAATTGGTGGCTGCCGCCGTATTCTGGCCGAGTCACGCGCGCTCGGTCGAACCGAACAGTTCGTGCCGGTGCGGCTCGCCAGGCCGACCGAACCCGGCGTTATTCTTGATCTCACGATGGCGGGACATGACGGCCGGCAGTTACTGGCCGCTTAGGGGGATAGACGATGGCCTACCGCGACCACCTGATTACGACACTGGAACAGCTGCAGTCTCTCTACGGCGAGAAGATGGGAGCTTCGCTCATCAAGGAAATCGACCATATCAACGATGCCTATCGCACGCTGATTGAAGCGGCGCCGTTCGTAGCGGTGGCGACCTCCGGGCCGGAAGGGCTCGACTGCTCACCCAAAGGCGATGCGGCAGGTTTTGTGCGCATTCTCGACAACAAGACACTCGCCATACCGGATCGCCCCGGCAACAATCGCATAGATGGCTTCCGGAACATTGTGCGTGATCCGCGCATCGCTCTTCTGTTTCTTATTCCCGGCGTTGGCGAGACCTTACGCGTCAATGGCCGCGCGGCGATCTCGATCGATCCCGAACTGATGCAAAGCTCCGCGGTCAATAGCAAGCTGCCGCGTTGTGTACTGATCGTGCATGTCGAGAGCATTTACTTCCATTGCTCGAAGGCGATCGTGCGCTCGAAACTCTGGGATGAAACGACCAAGATCGATCGCAAGAGCCTGCCTTCGACCGGTACCATCATTGCGGAGCTGAGCCAGGGAAAATTGGGTGGCGAGACCTACGACCGCGAGGCGCCTGAGCGGATCAAAGCGCAGCTCTATTAAATTGAGCTGCGTTTTCCCTCCACCCAATATACGAGCACCGCAAAGGCAAAATAGAGCACGAGCGCAGTGAGTGCGAATGCGGTGTCCGACACAGGCGGCGGGCCGAAAAAAACATAGGCTTGCAAGATAACCGCAAAGAGTCCCAGGACCATCATGCCATAGCGGCCGATGACATCAATCGGCTCGGTTACCCGGAGATAGAGAGCAATCCCGCCGAACAAAAGTGCAATCTCGAGAACGAAGGCGATCGCGGGATAATTCCAGAGACCAAATCCGACCTTGTGCGCGTCGTCGTACAGTGCGAGGTCCGGACGATGCACAATCAAATCGAGAATCCAATGCGAGAATACTGCACCGCCGACAATTGCGGCCGCACTCCATTTTTGCGCAGGCGCAACAGCTCGATAGACAACGGCCGCGCCAACCGACCAGAAGATCGCGCCGGGGAGGCTATGCGTGAATGGCATGTAATAGAGGTCGAACGGATTTGTCGCGGTGATCCCGGGAACGATCCGGACCTTCTCAACCCCCAACAGAACCAGGACTGCCCAGACGATGTCGACGAGTTGCACGGCGATGAACAAGACCCACAAGGGAACGATTGGCTTCCAGGCCTTGCATGCGAAGCTGGGTCCGTAATGACCGATGAACATCGGATCTGCCTTACGTGCCGGGAGTTAGATTTTGAATGCGTCTTGAACGCAGTCTTGAAACGCAGTCTTGGAACGCAGTCTTGGAACAAGTCTTGGAACGCAGTCCTGGAACGCAGCTTCGAGACGTAGGTTCCCGCCTCAACGTCGGCCGATTACTCGCCCGTTTCTTTCCAGCCACAGGCGCTGAGTTTCTCACGCATAGTGACAGGCACCGGTGCGGTGACTTTGACCGGCGGCTTGTTCTTGGATATCGGCACAGTCACTTCGCGCGAATGTAAATGAAGCGGCGGTCCGCCGGCACGCGGGGCTTTGCCGTAGATATTGTCCCCGATGACCGGCCATCCCATCTCGGCGCAGTGTACGCGCAATTGATGAGTGCGCCCGGTCAATGGCTCGAGCGCAAGCCAGGTGATGCCAGGTCCCCGGCCCATGACCTTCCAGGTGCTTGCCGATGGCAGACCGTGGCTGTCCGCCTTCATCCACCAACCGCGCGTGTCGTCTCGCTTGGCGAGCGCGATATCGATACGGCCCTCATCCGCTTCAGGTCCCCCTTCGACCACGGCCCAGTAGCATTTGCCAACGTTGCCCTGCTTGAACAGTTTGCCGAGCAGCGCCAGCGCCTTGCGGTGTCGGCCGAGAACCAGGCAGCCTGTGGTGGCGCGATCGAGCCGGTGTGCCAGTGCCGGCGGACGCGGCAAGCCGAACCGCAGTGCATCGAAATAGTCCTCGAAAGCATCGCCGCCCTTTGGGCCCCGATGTACCGGCAGTCCCGCCGGCTTGTCGACGACCAGCATCAGGCCGTCGCGATAGAGGAGGCGGGCCAGCATCTCTTCCGGTGTCATGCCGAAACGGCTATCACGGGCGCCGCATGGACGACAGCACACAACGCGAAAACTGGTGGAAACGCCTGAGCGGCGGGCTCAAGCGCACATCATCATCGCTCGGCGGCGCCGTTACGGGCCTCGTGGCGAAGCGCAAGCTGGACGCTGAGACACTGGAGGAACTGGAAAACGAATTAATCCGCGCCGATCTTGGGCTGGATTTCGCTGCACGTATCGCGGAAGCACTTGGCGAGGGACGCTTCGAAAAGGCAATCACGGCTGACGACGTGAAGGCGGTGCTCGCCGGAGAGATCGAAAAGGTGCTTTTGCCCGTTGCCAGGCCGCTGGAGGTAACGGCGCGGCCGTTTGTCATTCTCGTGGCGGGGGTCAACGGCTCCGGCAAAACCACGACCATCGGCAAGCTCGCGGCGCGCTTTCGAGCGGAAGACAAGAGCGTGATGTTGGTGGCCGGCGACACTTTTCGCGCCGCGGCGATCGATCAGTTGAAAATCTGGGGTGCGCGCACCAATGCAAGCGTCATGGCGGGCGAGCCGGGATCCGACGCCGCCAGCCTTGCATTCGATGCGGTCACGGATGCCAGGACACGAGGCGTTGACGTGGTTCTCATCGATACGGCGGGCCGTCTGCAAAATCGCGCTGAGCTGATGAACGAGCTGGAAAAGATGGTGCGCGTCATTCGTAAGGTCGAGGTAACCGCTCCGCACGCGGTATTGCTTGTCCTCGATGCGACGGTCGGTCAAAACGCGCTGAGCCAGGTGGAAATCTTTGGCAAAATCGCAGGAGTCACCGGCCTGGTGATGACCAAGCTCGATGGAACGGCCAAGGGTGGCATTCTGGTTGCGATCGCCGACAAATTCGGATTACCGGTGCATTTCATCGGCGTTGGCGAGGCCGTGGAAGATCTGGTGCCATTCACCGCGCATGATTTTGCACGCGCGGTCGTCGGTCTGGAATCATAGGCAGAGGAAGCGCATGACGGAAAAGAAACAGCTCAATCCTGTCCTCAAGCTGGTGCTCGACATTGGACCGTTGGTGCTGTTCTTCGCCGCCAATTCAAGATTTGGAATCTACGTTGCGACCGGTGCATTCATGGCGGCGATTCTGGTTGCACTTGCCGTTTCCTACGCATTGACACGACACCTGGCTGTCATGCCGTTGGTCACCGCGGTGATCGTGCTGGTGTTCGGCGGGTTGACGCTGGCTCTGCACGACGAGTTATTCATTAAACTCAAACCGACCCTCATCTACGTCCTGTTTGGTGGAACGCTGCTTGGCGGATTGGCATTCGACAAACCGCTGCTTGGCATGGTCTTCGACTCCGTTTTTCATTTGCGGGAAGAAGGCTGGCGCAAGCTCACGTGGCGATGGGCGCTGTTCTTCTTCGTGCTGGCGGTTCTGAATGAGATCGTCTGGCGTACGCAGACAACTGATTTTTGGGTCAGCTTTAAGCTGTTCGGTGTGGTGCCGCTGACATTTTTATTCGCGGCGCTGCAGGTGCCGTTGCTGACCAAATACAGCGTCGAGAAAGATAAAAAGGGCTAGCGCAGCGCCTTTTCGATTTCCGGCCCGAGCGTATGGGCAAGGTTATCGGCCGTGATCGGGCCCACCAACTTGTAGGCGATGCGGCCGTCGCGGCCGATCAGGAACGTCTCCGGCACGCCGTAGACACCCCAATCGATCGAGGCGCGGCCGGCCTCATCCCGGCCGACAGCGGCAAAAGGATTGCCATATCGGCTGAGGAATCGCCGGGCGTTGTCGGCTGCGTCCTTGTAATTGATGCCGACCAGCTGGATGCGTTTGTCTTTCGACAAGTGCTCCAGAAATGGGACCTCGTCGTGGCAGGGCACACACCACGATGCCCATACGTTGACGAGCGTGACCGCTCCTTGGAACGCGGCGTTGGTCACACCGGGCACTGCCTTGCCATCACGTTCAAGCCCCGGAAGCGGCGGCAGGTCGGTCACCGGCACCGGGC
Source organism: Pseudolabrys sp. (assembly GCA_035692045.1). Lineage (GTDB taxonomy): Bacteria > Pseudomonadota > Alphaproteobacteria > Rhizobiales > Xanthobacteraceae > Pseudolabrys. Next base: position 11,583 of record DASSIJ010000054.1, read on the forward strand.
GTCCGATGAGTGCCGACGGAATCCGTGACGGATCGCCGATGCCAAGGCGGTAAAAGAACAGCGCCGCCAGGGCGATGAACACAATGAGCGGCAAGAGCACGAGAACGTTAGCGCGCTTTTTGCCTGAGTCTTCGCTCGACGCGGTGCTCATCGTCTAACCCTTGCGCTGCGATCGTCTTGTTATGCCCTGCTCTTCGAGACCTCCGAGAATGCGGCGCTGCGCGAAGTAGTCGAGCACGATCCAACCGACCAGCAACGCCACAACGAACAGGGTCACCGCATAAGCCGCGACAATGAAATCGGCGTGCGGCCCGAGACTCATGCGTGCATTTCCTGCGCCTGGATCAATCGCATGCTGCGCACGCGGCGGCGAAGGATTTCATTGCGCATAACAGCCAGGTGCAAAGTCACGAACAGGAGCGTGAAAGCCAGCGCCATGATCAACAGGGGTGTCAGGATTGCCGGATCGATCGTTGATCCGCCCATTCGGAATATCGAGGCGGGCTGATGCAGCGTATTCCACCAGTCGACTGAAAACTTGATGATTGGAAGGTTGACCGCGCCGACCAATGACAGGATGGCCGCCGCGCGTGCGCCGCGGCCAGGCTCTTCGGCGGTCCAATAGAGTGCAAGCACCCCGAAGTAGAGCAGCAGCAGCACCAGCATCGATGTCAGCCGCGCATCCCACACCCAATAGGTGCCCCAGGTTGGGCGGCCCCAGAGCGAGCCGGTCACGAGACAGATGAACGTGAACGCTGCGCCGAGCGGCGCCGCTGCCTTGCCGGCGACGTCCGCCAGTGGATGTCGCCAGACCAGCGTGCCAAGCGCCGCGACGCTCATCAGACCCCAGCCGAACATGCCAAGCCAGGCGGCAGGCACATGCAGGAACATGATTTTCACAGTGGCGCCTTGCTGATAGTCGTCAGGTGCGTTCATCGCGCGGAACAGACCCACCGCAAACAGGATCACGGTCACCGCGATCAACCACGGCAGCACGCGATTGACGACAGTCAGGAAGCGCGTCGGATTGGCGAGGTCGATTACCGGCATCGTTTATCTCTCGTCTCATTCCAATCCATGGCGCAAAGTGGCGGCGGCGGCAATCGGGCCGAGCACCAGGCTTGCCAAGCTTAGCGCACAAAGAATGGTGAAAGGTGGGCCAAAGGGCGCAGGTCCAACGATCGCGGCATTGGCCGCGGCGACACCAAAGATCAACACAGGCACGGTGAGCGGCAGTACCAACACTGCAAGCAACAGACCGCCGCGTCTCAGCGCGACCGCCAATGCGGCGCCGATCAGTCCGATGAAGGTGAGCGCAGGCGTCCCGACAAGCAAGGTCAGTGCGAGCCAGCCCGTGGCTTTCAATTCGACATTGAGCATCAAGCCGAGCAGCGGCGCGATCACGACAAGCGGCAGGCCGGTTGTCAGCCAATGCGCGATTGCTTTCGTCGCGACCGAAAGCTCCAGCGGCAACGATCCCATCATCAAGAGATCGAGCGAACCGTCGTCGTGATCGGTCGCAAAAAGCCGGTCGAGCGCCAGAAGACTAGCCAGCAGCGCTCCAAGCCAAAGAATTGCCGGGCCTATGCGCGCGAGCAACGCGAGATCCGGGCCGACGGCGAACGGCGTCATGATGACAACGATCAGGAAGAATAACGCACCCATCAACGCGCCGCCGCCGACGCGGATCGCGAGTCGTATGTCACGGGTCAAAAGGGCGGTGAAGGCGCTCATGCCGGTCCCAATTTCAGTTCGCGCGCGCGTTCCAGTCCTATCGGTCCGTGCGCGGCAGCGACGATCATTCCGCCACCCGCCAGGTGACCGCTCATGAGGTCGGTGAGCTTTTTTTGTGAGGGGGAATCGAGCGCGGAGGTGGGCTCGTCCAGCAGCCAGATTGGGCGTGGCACGGCGACAAGGCGGGCAATCGACAGACGCCGCCGCTGCCCCGCCGACAGATAAGCTGCGGGAAGATTGGCGAGTGGGCGGAGATCGACCGCCTCCAATGCCGGTTCAATGGCACGGTCCGCATTAAGGAACGCGGCCCAGAACCGCAGGTTTTCGCTGACCGAGAGCGACGGCTTCATCGCGTCCTGATGTCCGAGATAGTGGCACTGTTCCGCAAGGGGCGTGTCCGGCCCCCCTTCGTCGAGTTCCAGCCGTCCGGACGAGATTCGGACCAGGCCGGCAATCATCCGTAAAAGGGAGGACTTTCCAGCGCCGTTGCGCCCGGTCACAAGCATGGCCTCGCCCGAGGAGAGACCGAAGCTCACGCTGTGGAATACTTCCCGCCCACCACGGGTGCAGGCCAGCCCATCGGCCTTGAGTCGCATCACGGCTGCTGCAGCCCGTTCAGGGGTGCCCGCAATGCAGCATACGGCCCGGAAAACCCCGATATTCTAAGCATTTTTGGCGAAGTTCCCCGGTTAATATAGCGTCGGGCACGAAAAGCCCTTATAAGCCCGAACTTGCGACGTTAGGTAATTCGAAATCGGACGCAAGTCTCGCCCGCGAGAAAAACATCGCCTTGCCAATAGCTTAGTCCGAGCCAGCGCCGGTCAGCAGCCGGGAATGGAAAAAGTCGACATGACTTCGCTCGATAGCTTTAGATGCTGCAAGACCCTCCAGGTTGGGAGCAAGACTTACGCCTATTTCAGTCTTCCCACCGCCGAGCGAAACGGCCTCAAGGGTATTTCCCGTCTGCCGTTCTCGATGAAAGTGCTGCTGGAAAATCTGTTGCGCAACGAAGATGGGCGCACAGTGACGAAGGATGACATCAAGGCGTTTGCCGAATGGCTCAAGACCAAAACGTCGGAACACGAGTTTGCATTTCGCCCAGCGCGGGTCCTGATGCAGGATTTTACAGGCGTGCCGGCGGTGGTCGACCTTGCCGCCATGCGCGACGCGATGAAGCATCTCGGCGGCGATCCCAAGAAAATCAATCCGCAAGTGCCGGTCGATCTCGTCATCGATCACTCGGTGGCGGTGACCTTCTTCGGCAACAATGCTGCGTTCAAGAAGAACGTCGATGAGGAGTACCGGCAAAACCAGGAGCGCTACAAGTTCCTGAAATGGGCGCAGCGTTCATTCGATAATTTCAGCGTGGTGCCGCCCGGCACCGGTATCTGTCATCAAGTGAACCTTGAGTACCTCTCGCGTGTCGTCTGGCACCGCAAAGAGAAGGTCAAGGCCGATGGCAAGGCCGCCACCATGGAACTTGCCTATCCCGACACGCTTGTCGGCACCGACTCGCACACCACGATGGTGAACGGTCTCTCGGTGCTCGGCTGGGGCGTGGGCGGAATCGAGGCGGAGGCGGCCATGCTCGGTCAGCCGCTGTCGATGGTGCTGCCCGAGGTGATCGGTTTCAAATTCGCGGGGAAGCTGAAAGAAGGCGTTACCGCCACCGACCTGGTACTCACCGTTACCGAGATGCTGCGCAAGCGTGGCGTGGTTGGCAAGTTCGTCGAGTTCTTTGGGCCAGGTCTCGCGCATCTCACCATCGCGGACCGTGCCACGCTCGGCAACATGTCACCGGAATATGGTGCCACCTGCGGCTTTTCGCCGATCGACGACGATACGATGCGCTATCTCAAGGACACAGGCCGCCCGCCCGAGTTGATCGCGCTGGTCGCTGCCTATGCCAAGGCGCAAGGCATGTATCGTGTGAAAACCACGCCCGATCCGATATTCACCGACGTGCTCAAGCTCGATTTGAATTCGGTCGAGCCCTCGCTCGCGGGACCGAAGCGCCCGCAGGATCGCGTCGCTCTGAAAGAAGTGAAAGCTGGGTTTGCAAATTCGATGGACAAGGAATTCGGCAAGAGTGCCGAAGCTAAAAAGCGCGTGAAGGTGAGCGGTAAAACCTATGATCTCGGCCACGGGGATGTCGTGATCGCGGCGATCACGTCCTGCACCAATACGTCAAATCCCAATGTGATGATTGGGGCAGGCCTTCTCGCCCGAAAGGCCGCTGAGAAAGGCTTGACCGCCAAGCCCTGGGTCAAGACTTCACTTGCGCCGGGCTCGCAGGTGGTCGCCGAATATCTCGACAAGTCGGGACTGCAAAAGGATCTGGACAAGCTCGGGTTCAATCTCGTCGGCTTCGGTTGCACGACGTGCATCGGCAATTCCGGTCCTCTGCCGCCGGAGAATTCAAAGGCGATCAACGACAATGACCTGGTCGCCGCTGCCGTCCTGTCGGGTAATCGCAATTTCGAAGGCCGCGTGAATGCTGACGTGCGCGCCAATTATCTCGCATCGCCGCCGCTCGTGGTGTCCTATGCCATCGCCGGCTCGATGAATGTGGACGTCGCGAAGGAACCACTCGGCGTCGACCAGAAAGGCAAGAAGGTCTTCCTGAAGGACATTTGGCCATCGAACAAGGAAATCGGCGAATTCGTCGCCAAGAACATCACGCGTCAGATGTTCTCCAGCAAATATGCCGACGTGTTCAAGGGTGACGCTAATTGGCGCAAGATCAGTGTCAAAGGTGGCGTCACCTACGACTGGGACAAAAAATCAACTTACGTGCAGAACCCGCCGTATTTCGTCAGCATGGGACGCCATCCAAAGCCGCTTGAGGATATCGTGGACGCGCGCGTGCTGGCCTTGCTGCTCGATTCGATCACCGCCGACCACATTTCGCCTGCGGGCTCGATCAAGGTTGACTCGCCGGCCGGCAAATATCTGGTCGGGCACAAGGTCAAACCTGCCGATTTCAACCAGTACGGTACGCGTCGCGGCAATCATGAAGTGATGATGCGCGGCACTTTCGGCAACATTCGCATCAAGAATCAGATGGTGCCGGGTGTCGAAGGCGGGCTTACGGTCCACTACCCCTCAAAGCAGCGCATGCCGATCTACGATGCGGCTATGAAGTACAAAGCCGACAGGGTCCCACTGGTGGTATTCGCCGGGAAAGAATACGGCAGCGGCTCCTCACGCGATTGGGCCGCAAAAGGCTCAGTATTACTAGGGATTCGTGCCGTGGTTGCCCAATCGTTTGAACGCATACATCGTTCCAACCTGGTGGGCATGGGCGTGATGCCACTGGTTTTTGAGGATGGGACGTCCTGGCAGTCCCTTGGGCTCAAGGGCGACGAGCAAGTGACGATCCGCGGCTTGCATGGCGAACTCAAGCCGCATCAGCGGCTCATCGCCGAAATCGTCTCGGGCAATGGGACG
>DASSIJ010000055.1:0-2874 GCA_035692045.1 Pseudolabrys sp.
CCGCTGTCCGGGCGTGGGACGCCGATGTCAGGGCGGTCTTCTTGTCTAAGGCGATATGACGGCCGGCCTTCAGGTTACGGAGATCACGTGCTGCAGTACGGTGCGCAGGTCTGCGGCGTCGGCCGCGCCGACGGCTATTTCGAATTCCTTTTGCGCCCGACGCCAGTGCGGCGCGGCGGCCTTGAGACGGGTCTCGCCCGTCGGGGTGAGCTTTACGCTGCGGGTGCGGCCATTGGGCCCGGCCCCGACTTTTACCATCCCGTCGCGCTCAAGCGGGCCGATGGCACGGCTGAGCGCAGTGCGCTCCATGACCATGGTCGCGGCTAGTTTGCCGATCGGCATCGCACCCAAACGGCTCAGCTTCGACAAGATCGAATATTGCGTGGTGCGCAGACCTACCTCCGCGAGATGCTGGTCGTAGAGCTGACTGACGTGGCGCGCGGCCTGACGAAGCGCCAAGCAATTGCATGGCGTCTGATCGACGCCGGCGGCCGGCTCCGCATGTTTTGGCATGGCTCGCATTCCTGAAATGACGATGGTTGCTCTTGCCAAGATGTGCATACACACGTATCAGTGTCAATTGAAAAGTGCATATGCACTGTTCTGTCGATTAGGCCAAAAGGGCGCTGCGATGGACCCGCGAACCCGAATGCTGCTGGAGGCGCCGGTCACCCGCACGATCCTGCGGCTGGCTCTTCCGAATGTCGTGGTCATGATGGTGCAGGCCTCGATTGGCCTGATTGAAACCTATTTCGTCGCGAAGCTTGGGCTCGACGCCCTCGCCGGCATAGCGCTGGTGTTCCCCCTGTTCATGTTGCTGCAGATGGTATCGGCGGGCGCGATGGGAGGCGGCATTCTGTCGGCCATTGCGCGCGCCTTGGGCGCGGGTGAGCGTGATCGTGCCAATGAACTGGTTTGGTCCGCCGTCGCCATAACAACAGGACTGGGTGCGCTCACCACCATCGCCGCGCTTGTGCTCGGACCCAAGCTCTATGCCCTGATGGGTGGCCGAGACGGATCGCTCGCCGCGGCAACCACGTACTCCGCGATCGTGTTCGCCGGCGCGATTCCGCTTTGGCTGTTCAATTCTTTCGCTGCGATCATCCGCGGCACCGGCAATATGTTCTTCCCGGCTGCGGTGATTGTCGCTGGCGCGTTGGTTCTTATTCCGCTGTCGCCGCTGCTGATCTTCGGCCTTGGCCCGTTTCCCCATCTCGGCATCGCCGGCGGCGCTGCCGCAGTCTTGCTCTATTATGTAGCCGGCTGCGTTGTCTTCGCGAGCTACATCTGGTCTCGTCGCGGAGTACTCAATCCTCCCTTTATTCCACCGCGCCTCACCTGGGCGCCGGCGCGCGACATTCTCCGTGTCGGTGCAGTCTCTTCAATCGTGAGCCTGTCGACCAATGTCAGTATCGCGACTGCAACTGGTCTTGCCGGTCTCATCGGCCCTGCCGCAGTCGCCGGTTACGGCACCGGTGCGCGGCTCGAATACCTGCTGGTACCGCTGGTGTTCGGCCTGGGCGCGCCAATGGCCGCGATGGTCGGCACTTGCATCGGTGCCGGCCGCCGAGAACGGGCGCTGCGCGTTGCATGGACCGGCGCGGCCATCGCCGGCGGTCTTACTGGAGCAATTGGTCTCGCGGCCGCGTTGTTTCCGTCAGCCTGGCTGTCGTTGTTCGGGAACGATCCAAGCATGATCGAAACCGGATCGCTTTATTTGCGCATCGTTGGTCCGACCTACGGCTTCTTCGGCGGGGGTCTCGCGTTGTATTTCGCCTCGCAAGGTGCGGGCCGCGTGGGCTGGGCCATGATGGTGGCGGTACTGCGCGTCATGATCGCCGCCGGCGGTGGATGGCTCGCGGTCACGATCGTTGGTGGCAGCACCGCCCTGTTCGTTGTGATCGCCGGTGCACTCGTAATTTACGGACTTGGCAATGCAGCCGCCGTTGCGGGCGGCGCATGGTTCAAGACCGTCAGCTCTCAAAATCGGCAAAGAATTGAGACCATACTACCGATCGCAAACACCCAACTCAAATAGCCGCAGCGCACCGGCAATGGACAGGCAAACGGCCAAACCACATTCCATGCAAAGGAGAAATCCGATGAACAACCAGGATGAACTTCGGCACCGCTATCAATGAATCGCCGCGCGTTCGGCGGCTCTCGTATGTCCGCTTTTTGCCAATAGCGGACATCAATCCGGCAGATGCAACGCACCCGGCGTAGCACTTCTCATCCCGGTTTCGTTTGCCGCAATAAGCCCAGCAGGACTTATTTCATCTCGGGGCTGCGGCCGACCGACTCTGCGTTCTCCATTTTATCGAGCGCGGCACGTATGCCCTTGGCGAGCTTGAGCGCGTCGTCGTTTGCCCAAAAATGCATGAAGAACAGGCGCGGTTGCTCGTCGAGCATGTGGCTGTGCAAGGCCGTGACTTCTATACCGTTGGTACGCAAGGCGCGGATCACTGGATTGACTTCTGGCGCTGCAAGAACGAAGTCGCCAGTGATTGCAGCCTTTCCATTTCCTGTTGGTTGGAAGTTGACACCGGTAGCAACCCCGAGCGGGCCAGCGGGGTCGAGCGACATTCCGCTCTGGGTGATGTGGTCGCGCCGGGCAATGCCAAACTGATAGACACCGCCGACGGGCTTACCTTTGACGCCGACAATGCGATCCAGCTCTGCGGTGTCGAGACCAATGTCGGGGGCGGCGGCAGGAGCGGCAGAAATGACCAGAGGAGTTTTGCTCGCGGCAAGGGCTGTGTGCAGGGCGTTTGCCAGTTTCACAGGGTCGCCGTGCCCGCTGACGTGCATGTAGAACGTCGGCGGTTGCGCACGGAGGATGTGATTGTGGATGGCTGTGATCTCGAGTCCGTT
>DASSIJ010000056.1:0-28767 GCA_035692045.1 Pseudolabrys sp.
ATGCAGACCGCGAAATATGTCGGCATCTCACTGCTCATGGTGGCAGTAGCGGCAATCGCCTGACGTGCGAGCGGCTCCCGGGATAGTGGCTAGACACCGAGGTGCCGGTGCAATATTCCCGGCCGCGCTTTGATTTCCTGCGCGGGGGCCTTCGTACACAATATGATCGTTGTTGATGATGCAGGCGCGATCGGCAAGCGCGAGCGTCGCTGCCAGGTTCTGCTCCACCAGCACGATCGTCTGTCCGGCCGCCGCCAGTTTGCGGCAGGTCTCCACCTGGTCGCGCACGATCACCGGCGCAAGACCCTCGAACGGGTTCCTCCAACAGGATGATTTTTGGATCGCGGATCAGCGCCCGCGCAATCGTCAGCATCTGCTGACTCAACGCGGCAGCGTCGGGTTCGTCTGCTGCTTCCTCATCATCATCGCGACCCTTTATCCGAGATTCAATTCTTTGAAGAAGTCGTTGCCTTTATCGTCGATGACGATGAAGGCGGGAAAATTCTCGACCTCGATCTTCCAGATCGCTTCCATGCCGAGCTCGGGATACTCCTGCACATCAACCTTCTTGATGCAATGCTCGGCAAGGTTCGCCGCACTGCCGCCAATGGAAGCGAGATAAAAGCCACCATGCTTCTTGCACGCGTCGCGCACCTGCGCTGAACGGTTGCCCTTGGCCAGTGAAATCATTGAGCCACCGGCGGCCTGGAACTGGTCGATGTAGCTGTCCATTCGCCCCGCCGTGGTCGGGCCGAACGAGCCCGATGCGTAACCTGCGGGTGTCTTCGCTGGTCCCGCGTAATAAATCGGATGGTTCTTGAAATAATCGGGCAGCCCCTGCCCGGCCTCAAGCCGCTCGCGCAATTTGGCGTGCGCGAGATCGCGCGCGACGATCATGGTGCCGGTGAGCGAGAGCCGCGTCTTCACCGGATATTTCGACAGCTGCGCGAGGATGTCCTTCATCGGCTTGCGCAGGTCCACCTTGACCACCTGCCCGCCCAGCTTCTCCTGATCGATCTCCGGCAGATATTGCGCCGGATGATGCTCAAGCTCCTCCAGGAACACGCCGTCTTTGGTGATCTTGCCGAGGGCCTGGCGATCGGCGGCGCAGGACACGCCGAGTCCGATCGGCAATGACGCACCGTGCCGCGGCAGGCGGATCACGCGCACGTCGTGGCAGAAATATTTGCCGCCGAACTGCGCACCAACGCCGGTCGACTGCGTCATCGCCAGCATTTCCTTTTCCATCTCAAGATCGCGGAAGGCGTGGCCGTCCTCGCTGCCCTTGGTGGGCAGCTCGTCGAGATATTTCGTCGAGGCGAGCTTCACGGTCGTCATCGTCAGCTCGGCGCTCGTTCCGCCAATGACGATGGCCAGGTGATAAGGCGGGCACGCGGCCGTTCCGAGCGTGAGCACCTTTTCCTTCAGGAAGGCCAGCATGCGTTCATGCGTCAAAATCGACGGCGTCGCCTGGAACAGGAACGCCTTGTTGGCCGAGCCGCCACCCTTGGCGATGAACAGCAATTTGTAGGCGTCCTCGCCCTCGGCATAGATCTCCACCTGCGCCGGCATGTTCGACTTGGTGTTCTTCTCCTCGAACATGGAAATCGGCGCGAGCTGCGAATAGCGCAAATTGCGCCTCAGGTACGCATCGCGCGCGCCCTCCGCGAGCGCGGCCTCGTCATCGCCAACGGTGAACACCATACGGCCCTTCTTGCCCATGATAATCGCCGTGCCGGTGTCCTGGCACATCGGCAGCACGCCGCCGGCGGAAATGTTGGCGTTCTTGAGGAAGTCGTAAGCGACGAACTTGTCATTGTCGCTCGCCTCCGGATCGTCGAGGATCTTGCGCAGTTGCTTGAGATGTGCCGGGCGCAGCAGATGATTGATATCCGTAAACGCGGCCTCCGACAGTGCGCGCAAAGCCTCGCGCTCAATCACCAGCATATCCTTGCCCATTACCTTTTCGAGCTTGACGCCGCCGATCTCCAGCTTGCGATAGGGCGTCCTGTCGGGGCCGAGCGGAAACAGCGGCGTGTGGTGATAGGGCGGAACAGTGGGGGGCGTGACAGGGGCGTTCATTTTGGAGCCTCGTTGAAGTCCGGACCTACAGCATCAACTATTACGTCTACCAAACCACTGCCCGAAACCAATAGTACCTTTTTCGAAGCGATAGACGCAGAGCGTCACATTTTCGAGCGTAAAGGCCGATAGCGCTTTTGGCCAATTTGCGCCAAGCTAACGCCAAGAACGAAGCGTACGCACAACAAGACGCCCGCTTCCGGGAGACGCCCCATGACAATCAAATTGCGTAACAAGTTCGCCCAGCCGCTCGGATTCTGCGCGCTGCTCACGCTCGCGTTGGCGCAAGTCACTCCCGCGCAGGCCCAATACACGGCCAAGGAATGGCCGGAAGGCATGATGAAGCAGCGCTTCACCGACACCTGCGGCGCTTGTCATGACATCAACCGCGTCCGCGTCGGCTACACCCCCGAAGGCTGGCTCACGGTCGTGCGCATGATGCAGAACATGGACACACCTGTCCCCGCCGAGGAATGGCCGGCGATGGCCGACTACCTGATGAAGAATTTCACCGAGCGTAAACGTCCGCCGGCAGTGCTCGTCGAAGGCCCGGTCAAGGCTCGCATCGATCTGTGGGACGTGCCGACGCAAGGGTCGCGCCCACACGATCCGCGTGCAGCCAAGGACGGCTCGATCTGGTGGACCGGGCAGCTCGCCAACAAGCTTGGCCGCATCGATCCCAAGACCGGCACGATTCGCGAATACAGCCTGAAGTCGGCCCACACCGGCCCGCACGGACTCGCCGAGGACAAAGATGGCAACATCTGGTTCACCGGCAACAATCTCGGTCTGATCGGCAAGCTCGATCCGAAGACCGGTATCACCACCGAATATCCGTTGCCCGACAAGTCGGCAAAGGACCCACACACTATCAACATCGCGCCCGACGGCATGGTGTGGTTCACCGTGCAGGGCGGCAACATGATCGGCCGGCTCGACCCGAAAAGCGGCGACATCAAGCTGGTCACCTCGCCGACCGAGAAATCGCGGCCCTACGGGCTGATGATCAACTCAAAGGGCGTGCCCTATTTCGTCGAATTCGGCGCGCCGAAGATCGCCAGCATCGATCCGCAAAGCATGGCGATCAAGGAATACCCGCTGCCGGACGCCGGCGCCCGCCCGCGCCGTCTCGCCTTCTCCGATGACGATACCATCTGGTACACCGACTTTCCGCGCGGCATGCTCGGCCGCCTCGACCTCAAGACAGGCAACGTCAAGGAATGGCCGTCGCCGAGCGGGCCGAAGTCGGAGCCCTACGGCATCGTCTTCACCAAAGGCGCGCTTTGGTACAACGAATCCGCCGCCAAGCCGAACACCATCGTGCGCTTCGATCCGGGAACCGAAAAATTCCAGAGCTGGCCGATCCCCGGCGGCGGCGACATCGTGCGCAATATGGATGTGACGCCGGACGGCAATGCGGTTACCGCCAACAGCCTCACTAATCAGGTCGGACTGGTGACAATCCAGTAACCGCCGCTACGCCGGCTTCCTTGGGAGAGGCAGTGATTGATCCGGCGCATTTTCCGCCACGACCTTTGCGTCGCGACCAGATACAGCGGCGTAAGCGTCCGCCATGAGCGACGAGAGCATGTAGCTTCGGGTCTGATGGCACGTGTAGCAGACGAACGTGGTTTTCCGCATATGCCGGACAGTCGGATGCGGCATGGCGGTGACATAGACCATCGCAGTCCGGCACGTGTGGCATAGCGCCTGGGTGGTCTGATCTGTTGCCATGGCGTGACCCGAAAACGAACAGCGGCGGTGATGTGCGCCCGCCTAGGTCCAGGATCGTAACCTGAAAGGTTAAATATTCATCTAGAGGGGCTGGGGATGCGGCTTCGAGGCTATACGGGCCTCACCTTCCCCCTCTCGCCAAGCCCGCATTCCAGCGTCTTTCGATCCCATTTCGCCAGATCGGCCGCCGCGTCGTAGGTGCTTTGCAGAAACTCCATCAGCGCCCCGTCGGGGTCGCGCGCGGTTCGTACGGCATCGTAGGGGATAAGAAACTCGCCCAGCTCTTTCGAGAAAAATGCCTGCGCCGGGTTCACTTTCGCCGCCCCAAAACCCTCCGGCGCCGGATAGGCGTAGGAATAGAACGCCGCATAGTCGATGGGCCCACCGCCGCCCGGCCAGAAGCCGGCACTCGAAACCTCGTGCGAATAGGCCTCCTGGGCGACGGCGTTCGGCAGATGCGGCACACCGCCGGGATGGCGCGGTGCCGGACGGCCGGAAAAGCGCGTCACCGCCAGATCGAAGCTCCCCCAGAAGAAATGCACCGGACTCGTCTTGCCGAGAAAGCCGGTGCGGAAATGGGCGAAGACCTCGCTGGTGGAGAGCAGCACGCGCCAGAAACGGTTTGCATAATCGGCATCATAGGCTGCATGCACCGTATCCTGCTCGAACGGAATGCAATCGGCGATCTCACACGGCATCGTCGTGATGTGAACATCGATCGAGAGTTCGCGCAGCGCGATCGCCACATCTTCATAGAATTCAGCCACGCTCGTCGGCCTGAGCATGATCTGACGAAATTGCCCGCTGCTCGTTCTTACCCACAGCACGTGGTCGATGAAGTCAAAGTCGATCTGGCAACTGCCGCCGGACCAGGGAATTGGCGATGTGGTGAGGCCGCGCGCGGTGACATACAGAGTGACGTGCCACGAATGATTGAGCCACGGGGTCAGTGCAAGCCGCACTTTTCCCACGACCTGCGTCCACAGATGCAGCGTGTCACGCGTATCCTTCCATGCCGCATAGGGAAGTTCCGGCCAGCGTTCAGTCTTTGAGGGAGACGACATGTCAGTCCTTGCTCGCGTTCGTTAGCGTATATTTACCCCTTCCTAACGGAGGCCGCCGCCCATGACCACAATGTCGGTGCAACTTCGCAGCATTCCAGACACGCAAGCCGCGATGGGCTGGGCAGAAGGTCACACGATTGTCGTCGATCGACCCGACGGCAAAGCCGGCGGGATGGGTCTGGGGTTTAACGGGGGCCAGCTGCTCGGTCTCGCGATAGGCGGCTGCTTCTGCAACGATCTGCAGTATGTCGCCCACGATATGGGCGTCCGTCTGACCTCGATCGAGGTGGATGTCATGGTCGCCTTCGAAGGCAGCCCGCTCCTCGCCACGCAGGCGAGCATGCACGTTGCGGTGACAGCTGCCGACAAGGGTGCAGACGTCGACGGCGTCATCCGGCGCGCGAAGGAAATCTCATCCGTCAGCAATTCGGTCCGGCGCGGCGTCCCGATCCACATCGTCGCCGGCTAGCGGCCTCCAAATCCCGCCCCGCCGACAATTTTTTCGCTTATAGTAGTCATGGGGGGTATCGATGACCACTGCGGTAACGACCGAAGCGGCACCATCACGCCATCGCTGGCTTTGCTTTTTCCTTGCCGTTATTGCAACGATCGAATTGGTGGATGCCCTGACGAGCATTCAAACCATCTTCACCGATCATGCTAACGATACCACGGCACTGCGGTTCGCCCAGACGCTCACCAACATAAGGCTTTTGCTGACGCCGTTGATTGTCGCCGCTGCGCTGGTCTTTTGCGCGATGGGTAATATTCACCGCGCCATTCTCGCCCTGGCTGCGTTCAATCTCATGGTATGGTTGCTGGACGGCGTGCCGACGATCGTGCTCCACGGCATGAGCCTGTCATTCGACTATGGCGGCCTGGAGGATGTCTTCCTCTACATCATTACGCCAATCGCCGCGCTGGCCGCCGGCGCGCTGGCGCTGAGAAAACGGCGGCCCGGACTTGCCAGCCTGCTCGTCAGTCTCTCGACGCTATTCAGGTGGATCGGCGTCCTTATCTTCTTCATCACGGTCGTGAAATACGGAATCTGATTTGCGCCGCGCCAACCGTTTGGCCTGAAAACAAAGAGGCCGCCAACCCCAGGCGGCCTCAGTATGCCCCAGTGACCGTTCGGAACTAGAAAAATTTATAGTTCACACCGACGTGCACGATGTTGTCCGTCAGCTTCCCGCTGGCGCCAACAAACGCCGTGCCCACCGGTACCGTCGGTCCGTCCCCAAAATTGATGTAGAGGTATTCGAGCTTGGCGCTCCATGAGCTAACTCTCCGGAATGACTTGAGCGTGAAATACGCTCGTTAGGTAGTAACGACAATTAACTTCGAATGATTTCGATGCGACCGATTTGTAAATTTTCGCGACCGTGATCGAGAAGCCACACGTTCCCGGTACTATATAACCGTCGCCGCATTTCATTCCCAACGCGGGGGAATTGGAACCAGACGCGCGTCCCGCCACGGAATCAGCCTGTTATTTGCTGGCTTTTTTTATGCCGACGTTATTGACGCAACCTGATGACTCGTCTGGAAAGGGTGCACATGGACTCAACATATCAGCGCGGGGAAAGACCCATGCGAGATCTGATATTCATGTTGGCCCCGGTAGCGCTCATCATTTACTTCGTGGTCTTTCCGGACCAGTTCGGTGCGCTGCTTGGCTGGGCGGGTCACTACGTGCACTAGCGGACTGCGCCAACGCCGCGCGCAATATTTTTCCGGCGCCTGCAGCAACGTTACGGACGAGGCGCGATCTCCCCAACATGATCCGCTCGAAAACGGACGATTGACGCGCGGCCTTTCATCTGTCATCCGCAGCGGTCTTCCGTCGTTTATTTCAAGTCCCCTTCAATGCCCCGAAGATCGTTCCGTATCGGCCGTTCCTTCACGGGTCTCGGCCTGTTCGCCAATAGGCCAATCAAGGCGCGCGAAAAAATTGCCGAATATAAGGGCCCGCGTGTCGACGCCGAGGAGGCCGGACGGCTCGAACGGCGCGGCAACCGCTATCTCTACGAGATCAATCCGCGGGTCACCATCGATGGCACCCCGCGCAGCAATCTCGCCCGCTATGCCAACCATTCCTGCAATCCAAATGCGGAGAGCTACACGTATGGCGGCCGCGTGTTCATCCGGGCTATGCGCAATATCAAGACGGACGAGGAAATCACTTACGATTACGGCTCTGACTATCTCAAATACGTCATCGGCCGTTCACGCTGCCAATGCGGTCGCTGCCGCCGGCGACGGGCACGCAAGCAGCGCGAAGTGCGCGCGCTGAAGAAACGCCGGGCCGCGCGACTTGCGCGCTTGCGGCGACGCAGGCGCAGCGCGCGTTAGCTCTCCCCTGCCGTCTTGTCCGCGCGCCGGCATTGTCCGATGATCGCGACGTGGGGGCGCAACAGTGGCGAAAAGGGAGCATCACCATGTTGTTCATCTTGTCACTGAACTTCACCGACCAGGGTATCCGCAATATCAAGGATGGCCCCAAACGCGCAAAGGCCGCGCGTGAGATGGCGAAGAAAATCGGCGTCGACATCAAACAGGTCTATCTGACGTCCGGCGAGTCCGATCTCCTCGTCCTCGCCGAGACACCGAACGGCGACAACATTGCCAAGCTCGCATTGGCGATCGGCAGTCAGGGCAATGTGCGTTCACGCACGGCACGCGCCTGGACCGAGGAGGAATACGCGAAACTCGTTTCCGAGCTGCCGTAAGTCCGCGCGTTTCGACTGAACCTGGCGGTCCCGCGCGCCATGCGCGGGCACAGGGTTGCCATACGCATTTGCCCCTGCCCGCGTTCCTTCACCCATGCTAGGCAGGCTCCGGAATCCGCTGGGGCCTGCCTTGACCACCGACAGCCTTGACCAGCGCGCGAGCTTGCGCGCCGATCGTATCCCGCTCGGCATTTTGTTTATGCTCGGCGCGACCGTCATGTTCGCGCTCTCCAGCGCCCTGTCGAAATGGCAGGTCGCCGAGTACTCTTTCATAGAAGTTCTGTTCTTCCGGGCGATCGCCTCGCTCGTCACTTGCGCTGCGCTGATCCTGCCGCGCACAGGTCTCCTGGTGTTACGAACGAACCGGCTGCGTGACCATTTCGGACGCAGCGCGACGCAAGCCACTGCCCAGAGCCTGATCATCGTTGCATTCGGCTTGATGCCGCTGGCGGGCGCCGTCGCCATTAATTTCTCGTCGCCGCTCTTCGCAACGTTGTTCGCGGCGCTATGGCTCAAGGAAAAGGTCGGACTTGCCCGCGCCGGGGCGCTCGCCATTGGCTTCCTGGGCGTGCTGCTGGTTGCGGCGCCTGGTGCCGACAGCTTCCGCCTGGGCGCAATGTTCGCACTCGCCAACGCTGTCCTGTTCGGCAGCGTCACCGCGGCCGTGCGTGGCATGACCACGACCGAATCGGCCGAAACGCTGACCATGTACCAAATGATTTTCCTGACACTGTTTTTTGCGCTGCCGTTGCCATTCTTCTTCGCCTGGCCGACGCCGGCTGATGCGACCGCAATGATCGGCAATGGTGTCATCAACGCAATCGGACAATATTGGTGGACGCGTGCGCTCTCGTTGGCGCCGCCCTCTGCAGTCGGTCCATTCTACTATTTCATGCTGGTCTGGTCGGCCGCGCTCGGCTTTGTGTTCTGGGGCGATGTACCGACGCTTGCGCTCCTGGCCGGCTCCGCGATCGTGGTGGGCTCCGGCCTGTTCCTGCTCTGGCACGAAACGGCGAAAAAGCCGTTGGCGGCCGACTAAACCCAAGGAGTATACCGATGACTATCAATGTTCGCCGCGTGGTGACCGGCCACGACGATCACGGCCGCGCCAAGGTGCTGATCGACGAAACCGTCAAGAACGTGGCCTCGCAGCGTCCCGGCGCGCTCTATAGCGTGATCTGGTCGAGTGAAGGTTTCCCGGTCAACAACGATGGCGACGCTGATCCGTCCGGCAACAAAATCGGCACGACGATTTCCGATGGAACGGTGTTCCGCATTGTCAGCTTCGGCCCCGGCGTGGCGCCGCGCAACCATCGTACCGATTCAATCGACTATGCGGTTGTCATGTCGGGTGAGATCGATATGGAACTCGACGTCGGAAAAGTGCACCTCAAGGCCGGCGATGTGTTGGTGCAGCGTGGCACCATCCATAACTGGGTGAACACCGGTAGCGAACCGTGTGTCATCGCCTTCACGCTCGTGTCTGCAAAGTCGGTGACCGCGGGCGGGAAGATGCTGCCTGCCCAGGGCTGACTGCGCCCCTCACCGATCCAGCTCTGGATAGTGCCGGAAGATTCCCATCTCATTGAAGGCAATCCGCCGCGGCGATGCGAGGTAGGCCTTGATGCCAGGCCGCAGCGCAACCTTGTCACGAACCGTGACAAGACCGGATACCTTCCGCTCAATGCCCCTCATCGCCTCCGGAAAGGCGTAACGCATGCCCTCGATCAGCTGAAAGACCGACAGGTCGACATAGGTCGCCTTGCGACCGGCCAAATAGGGACCGCCACTCTTCCTGAGCACTGTCTCGAAGTAGTCGAGATATTTCGGCGCCCGCTCGTCGATAAAATTATCGGCGTAGCGTTTCGCCTCCGGTTTCTGATCCTCATAGTAGAGACCCGAGGCAACCGGGTGATGCGTGTCGTGGATCTCCTTCACGAAGTCGGTGACCGTCAGCTGCAGCTGGTGCAACCAGAGACGGCCGGCTTCGTCGCGAGGCGCGAGCTTCAAGCGCGGACCGAGATAGAATAAAACATTGGCGACCTGCGCTATCACCAATTTGCCTGCCTTCAGGAATGGCGGTGCAAACGGCGGGTGCTTGTCCCGCGCGCCGTTCATCATTGCCATCATGCGGTCCATACCGCCGGATTTGCGCGCCACGTCGTCGTAGGCGGCTCCGGCATCCTCAAGCGCCAGCCGGACAAATTCGCCACGGCCCTGAATGTCCGGCCAGTAGAACAGTTGATAGCGCATGCTGGCACCCATTTCTGTTCGTCTTGCCATTGAAGCAAGTCGTAGATGGCGGCGAAAATCGGGCTTGCCCGAGTTCCGCCGCTAGGACAAGCACAAGTCGGGTAAACGTGACTTGTGAAAGGCCATGACGATTTGACGTTTCGGCGGAACGGCGTGAGGCCTTAGCCAGCCTGCACCAGGCGAACGGGCTTGCCGCTGCCCACGATGCAGTTACGGCCCGCGGCCTTCGCCTGATAGAGCCGCTTGTCTGCAACTTCGAAAAGCGCGTCGTAATCGGTCGCGTCGCGCGAACAACTGGCGATGCCGATGCTCACCGTCACGCGCGCGTCCTCCTCACCCGCGGGGCCACCAGCGATACGGCGTCGCATGCGCTCGCCGAGCGTCAGTGCGTCCTCGGCATTGACGCCGTCCGCAATGACAACGAATTCCTCGCCGCCAAAGCGATAGGTGAAATCAGAGACGCGTGCGGCGGACATAATGTCGAGCGCGATGCGCTTGAGCATCTTGTCGCCGGAGGCATGACCGAAACGATCGTTGAAGGATTTGAAATGATCGATGTCGATCAGCAAGAGAGCCAGCGGCCGGCCCGCCGCCGCGGCGTGCTCGACGGCGCGACGGCCATGCGCTTCCAGCGAATGGCGATCAAGAGCACCGGTGAGCGCATCGCAACCGGTACGCGCCAGCAGATCCTCATAGCGCTCGCGATAGGTGAGCGTATCAAACACGTCCCAGATGCGCGGCATATCCGTGCGACGCCTGATGGGCCGTTCGAAATAGACGAGGTAAACGCCCGCAAGGACGGTGTAGAGCGCGACGGCGGCCATTTTGGCAAACCAGCCCCCGATCAGGACATCGAGACCCGCGCCAGTGAGCATGTGCAGGCCGGCGAAGAAGGCCACTTGGTCGAAGGTGAGCACCACCACGCCACACAGGGCCAGTCGCGGAAATATCCGGTCGCGGAACCAACTGCGCGAGCGCTCGTAGAGCAGGATCATGAGGATGCAGTCGAAGAACAGGATCGCTGTTCCCCACACCATCAGCGCGCCCATCTCATTGAGGAACACGAAATCGGCCGCGCGGCCCGGCGTCAGCGTTACGAGATTGTGGTGTCGCATGACGAAAGCGAGCGCAAACAGCAGGACATTACCGAACAGAAGACCGTAGATCGGCTGGCGCACGACCACCGCGTCTTCGCGGATGTAGAGCAGAAGCAACATCATCAGCTTGCCGGTGAACAATACGGTGGAGCCCGGCGAGGTGACGATGCCGAACGGCAGCGAGACGTAGAGTATGCTGGCGAGATAGGTCTCGAGGAAATGCATCACCCCGAGCGCGGTAAAGAAGGCGCCCAGCCCGATACGGGTGCGCGCACGCAACAACGCGGCGAGCACCACAAAATAAAGAAGAGCATCCCCGGCCAGGAGCAGCACGTTTTCGATTTCAGCCATTACCCCATCAAGCCTCACGCCGCCTGGCACGGCGCAGAAGGCTCCCCACATGGTTCCCCGGTACTTTCGATATCACGGCCGATTCGCCTGAAAAAGCAAGAAACGCCGGCAATGCGCAGAAATTCCACGCATTCGCCGGCGTTGAAGTTATTTCTTAAGCGGCGGTTAGTTCGCTGCGAAGCAATAAAGCAAGCCATCCCCGCCCGTACTGCGAAGATCGGCCTGCGAGCAGCCTCCATCCGGGCCGCGTGAGGGATGCGACGAGTTCCATGATTTGGACGCATCGTCATCGCGCAGGCCGATGCGGTCGGCGTGGCCGACCATGACCGCGCCTTGCGTGCTACTCGTATAGTTTTTGCAGGTGTGATCCTGGTCGTCGGTGAATGCGGTGCCGTCCGGTTTCGACCCCGTCAGGACATCGTGCCGGTTCGGAGTGTCGCCTCGCCCATTATTGACCTCGCCCTTTTCAGTCAAAGCGGTCTGCTTGGTGAGGCCATTGGTGCCGTGCAGTTCGGCAACGTCCTTGGCAATCGTTACGCCTTTTGCGTTCACCCAGGGACCACTGCCGATGCGGTCACGCGCATTGACCGCGCCGGCGCCCTGTGTCGAGAGGTAGGCGCGCCACGTCTTTGCGCCCGCACCGGCGGACGCCGCCAGCCGCTGGCAAAGCTGGTCTGCGCCGGCAAGGCCGCCGAGATCGGCTCCCTTGCCTTCCCCGGCACTGGTAACGAAGAAAGACATCGTGGCCTGTTGCGCCAGTGCTGGCGCGGCGCATAGACACACAAGGCACGCCGCCAGCGGCGCTCCGAGTCGAACGAATATCATTTTTACCTCCCGGCATTGGCGAAGGCCCGCTGCCCCGCCATCGGGAGGGAAACCCCGGCACCAAAATTCTATTCCGCCATTCACGCGGGGTTGAATTCCGCAACTCAGCCGGGTTTTCCGGAATATTGCGCGTCGGTCACCGGCTCGAGCCAGGTTACATGTTCGCCGCCTTGAGCTTCCTGCATGGCGATATGTTCCATGCCATGGTCGGCGGTCGCCCCATGCCAATGTTTCTCGCCTGGCGGAATCCAGACGGTATCGCCTGCGCGAATTTCACGCACCGGGCCGCCCCAAGTCTGCACCCGGCCAATACCGGACGTGACAAAAAGCGTCTGACCGAGCGGATGGTGATGCCAGGCGGTTCGCGCACCGGGCTCGAATCGCACCCACGCCGACCGAATGCGCGCAGGATCGGGTGCCTGAATAACAGGATCCTGCCACACCGTTCCGGTGAAACTCGGTGCCCCCATTCGGCGCGATGGCCGTGACCCGCAAGCAATGATGTCCATGTCAATTCCTCCCTGAGCGGTGTTCTGCCAGCAGCCTTTCTAACGCAATACTTTAAATGCGATACTTTAAATGCAACGGATGCAAAAAGCCCGGCGTCTCCGCCGGGCTTCGACTTCAAGGCCACGGGTACGGACAATCAGACCGGCTGGATATTGCCGGCGGCCTGCTTGCCGCGCTCGGTTACGATTTCGAAGCTGACCTTCTGGCCCTCGTTCAACGAGCGCATGCCGGCGCGCTCCACTGCAGTGATGTGCACGAACACATCCTTCGAACCATCGTCCGGCTGAATGAAGCCGAAGCCCTTTTGGGTATTGAAAAACTTCACAGTTCCGACAGGCATCAAGTGTTTCCTTTCACGCTTTCCTTTTGAACGCCCGCGCGATCATCGCTTGGGCGGTCACAAGCCAAAGTTTTGGGAGTTCACTTGAGGCGCTGCCCGAAGGCGGGAGCGTAGCAGCAAGCTGAGGCCGAAAACCAGGTTGCGGGCGGCCACATAGACGGATTTCGCTGCCACGTCAACGGCTCAGCGCGCAAACACGCACGTCAGATAACCTTTTATGAATTCGTAATGACAACTCGCTACTGTCATACGGGCCTTGGTTAAAATTCTTAATGGATTGTGAAGCCAGGGCCGCGCCATCTGAATGTGGCGACGGTGGGGCCGAGATGCGCGGAGACAAGCGAAGGGCAAGACGCCATCGCATGCGTCACGACGCATGGCTTATGCTCGATGGCGGCGAGCGTCGTGGCTGCGCCTTGTCCGATATTTCGCACATAGGAGCGCGGATCAATATCCCCGACTCGGACGTAATTCCCGACAATTTTCTGTTGTTACTGGCGGCGAACGGCACGGCGCGGCGCCGCTGCCGGGTGATATGGCGCAAGCCGCGCGAGCTGGGCGTGAAATTCGAGACGTGGCTTGACGATCGCATACGTGCAGCCACGCCAAAGCCCGGCGGCACCGTCGCGTCAGCTCAAGGAGAGCCGGCTGAAAGCGGCGCGTGATCGCGCTTCGCTACGCCTGCTGAATCGCCGACACCAGCCAGCCGCCTCCACTTGCCCGCATAAAGGTCCACAGTTCGGTGACCTCGCCGGGCCCGCTGTCTTCCACGGTGCGGCCGCTTGCACGCTCGACCATCCGGTCGGTTAACGCGAAGCGCATGGCGACGGTCGCATAGTCGACCCCGCCTTCACGCCAGGCTTCCGCCAGGTCGCCCTGCTCCAACTTCACGTCGGTGACTTTGTTGAGGAGACCACGGCTCGCGTTTTCAGCGAGCTGCTCGGAGAAATAAGACAGCATCTCCGGCGTCACTTTCGTGCGCAGCGCATTGAGGTCTTCCGCCGAAAAATCGGCCTGGACTTCCTGGAGCAGGCGTTCGAACGCATCGTAGTCCGTCTTGGCGATGGTGAGCGCCTCGCCAGCGGGTGCATTGGCACCGAACATGCCACCGAGGCCGCTGAAGGAATGACCGGTCGCCGGATGCGCGGCCGCATAGGCAGGCTGGCTGCGACGTTGCCACCAGGCGAACAGCAGCCGCGCGACAATCACGATCAACCCGATTTGCAGCATCAACCCGAGCAGCGATGCAAAGCCGCCCATGCCGCCGAAGAGGCCATGCCCGAACAGCAGGCCGAACAGTCCCGCGGCGAGAAATCCGCCGGCAAGACCGCCAAGCAATCCGCCGCCAAAGAGACCTGGGCGAGCTGCGGTCTGTCCAACCGTGCCGGGCTTTCCGGGCTGGGTCAGCGTGCGCTGCATTGGCGTGGCCGCATTCGGCGCGGTTTGCGTGGCCGGCGGCGCCGAGAATGTACGTGTCCCCCTACTGCCGCCGGAGAAGCCACCACCGGCGCGCGCATGCGCATCGGCCGCAACAAGCACTAGGGCCGCAACCGCGGCTATGGTGACCAGAAAGCGATGGCGCATCATTGTTGTCTCCCCCGGCAAAATCAGCGCGCACAACAATATGTACCGGTGGAGCATTTTGTAAGGGGCGGCGCCAGTGCCACAAAGTCGCGGCGGATGGGCCCTGTTCACGTAAATATCACATATGTCGCGTGGAACGGGCCGCCCGGCCAACGATTGCCCTCTCAGTGATGGAGGTCGACCAATGAAAGCCCTGGCGGCCACGATGATGTTTTTATCTCTGACGGTTGTCGCAACCGCGAAGCCGACGCCGGTCAGCAGCCTTAACCAGTATCAGGATCTTATTCAGACGTCGGTTCGGAATGACACCGACGTCAACACCGGGCCGTCAGGCGCGCTGCTTGAGCGAAGCTATTTTGAGGCGCCGCAACCACAGTTGAACGTCTCCTGCCGGTTGCAGTTGAGCGTGTTCGACAAGACCCGCCTCACCGAAGCTTGCAACTGACGCCCCGGAACTGAGGCGCTGGAACTAAGCCCCGGACAAAATCGTTGTTGCGGCGGAACTGTGTAAGTCGCGGCATCGGGCCGCGGCTACGACTGATGGGGCACAACAATGCTTGGCACTATTCTTGTTATTGTCCTGATCCTGGCTCTTGTCGGCGCGTTCCCGCGTTGGGGCTACAACTCCGGCTGGGGTTATGGACCGTCCGGCATTCTAGGCGTGATCTTGCTAGTCGTGCTGATTTTGGCACTGACCGGCCGCGTCTAGCCCCAGCTACTGCACGAGGGTTTTCTTTACCTCGGCCACAAGCTGTTTCAGCGTGAATGGCTTGGCCAGGAACGCATATTGCTCCTGGCTCGGCAGATTCTTGCTGAAGGCTTCCTCGGCATAGCCGGACACGAATATTATCTTCACCTCAGGATCGCGCTGGCGCAGCTCCTTGAGCAGCGTCGGCCCGTCCATTTCCGGCATCACCACGTCGGAGACGACAAGATCGACATCACCATGTTTTTCGAAGGCCTCGATCGCCTCAACGCCGTTGCCGGCTTCCAGCACCGTGTAGCCGCGCGAAATGAGCCCGCGTGCATTGAGCGCGCGCAGGCCTTCTTCATCTTCCACCAGCAGGATCGTGCCTTGGCCTGTTAGATCGGCAGCGGCAGCGCGCGCCAGCGAGTCAGCGGCCGCCAGCGCACCCGCGATGGCGGGGGCTTCCCCTGCAGGAATTTGCGCCAGCACTTCCTCGGCTCCCGGAACATGGCGTGGCAGGAAGATACGGAATGACGTGCGGCCCGGCTGCGAGTCGGCGTAGATAAATCCGCCGGTCTGTTTGACGATGCCGTAAACGGTGGAAAGCCCCAGTCCCGTACCCTTGCCCACGTCCTTGGTGGTGAAAAACGGTTCGAAGATCTTGTCGATGATGTCCGGCGGAATGCCGGTCCCGCTGTCGCTCACCTCAACCAGCACATAGTCGGCTTTCGGCATGCCTTTGTGGGAAAATTGCTCGCATTCCTCAGCCTGAACATTGCTCGTTCGCAGCATCAGCTTGCCGCCGTCCGGCATGGCATCGCGGGCGTTGACCGCCAGATTCACGATCACCTGTTCGAACTGCGAAATGTCGACCTTCACCGGCCACAAGTCGCGTCCATGGACGATTTCGAGCGCCACCTTTTCGCCGATGAGACGCTTCAGCAACATTCCCAGATCGCTCAGCGTTTCGCCGAGATCGAGCACCTGCGGCCGCAATGTCTGCTTGCGCGAGAATGCCAACAATTGCCGTACCAGCGCCGCCGCACGATTGGCGTTTTGCTTGATCTGCATGATGTCCTTGAAGGACGGATCGGTCGGCTTGTGCGCGTTGAGCAAAAAGTCGGTCGCCATCATGATGGCGGAGAGCACGTTGTTGAAATCGTGCGCGATGCCGCCGGCGAGCTGGCCGACCGACTCCATCTTTTGCTGTTGTTGAAAGCGATTTTCGAGTGTCCGCTGCGCGGTCGTTTCCAGCGCGTAGACGATCGCCGCTTCACCGTCGCGATCTTCCTCATCGACCGCCAATACGAAGAAGCTGGCCCAACGCTCGGCGCTGCCCGTCAAGGGGGCTTCGACCGGCGCAATGTTGCTTTGACCTTCCGCCGCCTTGCGGATCGCAGCTTCGAGGGCCGGCCGGTCACGTTCTACAACGACAGACAAAATGGACCGGTCGTCGTTTTTGAGCAGCCCTTCGAACGTGGTGGCAAAGCGCGCATTGCTGCGTCCGATCCGGCCATTCTTGTCCACCGTGGCAATCGCCATCGGAGTGTTCTGAAAGAACCGCATGAAGCGTACTTCGGCGGCGCGTTGCGGATCGCTGCCCTCGTCTCTTGCACGGTTGAGCGCCAGCGTGCGCGAGGGGCCGGGCGTCCCATCGGTTCCGAACGCAACTTTATGGAAGAGCCGCACCGGTACCGGCTTGCCCCCGCGGGTCTTGAGATCAAGGTCGAGAACCTCGGTCTTCACCTCACCTGGCGCTGCATTCAACGTCGTCAGCAGCGCCGCGCCCTCGCCCGCAATGATGTTCCCGAGCCTCAGCGAGCCGGCGCCGACCTGAGCGAGGTCGTGATCGAGCCAGGCCGCGAGAGTGGCGTTCAGATAGACAATGTCGCCACTGGCATCGACCGAAAAGAACCCGGCTGGCGCGTGATCGAGATAGTCGATGGCGTGCTGCAGCTCCTGGAACACGTTCTCCTGGCGCTCGCGTTCACGTGTGACGTCGGCGATCGACCATACCGTCATGCGCGCGTCGCTCCGTTTCTCGCCGAGCGGGCGTACGCGCATACGCAACCACCGGCCACCCTCGCCGGCCGCCCCGGTAATCCGCACCTCTTCCTGCAGCCGGCGGCCCTCGCGCGCGGCCTTGAGCAATCGGTAGATCGACTCGGACACGTCGGGATCGCCGATGAACACCCGTTCGATGGGCCTCACGTCATTTGTGCCGGTAGCGCCGGTCAGATCGAGATAAGTGGCGTTTGCATAAAACACGCGCCCCGCATGATCGGTGACCAGAATGCCGTCGAAGGCCCCGTCGACGACCGCTTTGAGCAAGGGATTGCCCTGGTCCCTGCCGCCAAATCTCATGATGCCGGCAGCCGCGGCGAACAGCGCAAAAACACCGATGGTCCCAAGCACCGCTAACAGGGTCAGGACATAGGCTTCCACATAGTCGCGGCCGACATAGACCAGCCCGCCAGCGGCCGCGATCAGGGCTGCCGCAACCGCCAACACCAGAGTGATCGAACCGCTGCGCGGCGCGCTCTGACTCTTGTCAAAAGCCTTGCGTTCGTGCCCTTGGGCACGACCCCGCAACAACGTTGCCGGATCCTGACTTGCCATAGTCCCTGAGTGCCTTAAGCCGCCCTATTGGCGCAAGAGCCAGCCCCGGCGAAGCCTTGGGATAATTACCCTTGTCAGCGCCTGCCCAACACCGTCCGCCGCAGCCGCATGACATAGCCGATCACCTCGGCGACTGCCTTGTAGTGCTCAGGCGGGATTTTCTGGTCGATCTCGACCGTAGCATGGAGGGCGCGGGCCAGCGGCGGATTTTCCACGATGGGAACCGAATGTTTGCCGGCAACCTCCCTGATCTTCAGGGCGAGCGCGTCGACGCCCTTGGCGACGCAGACCGGCGCGTCCATGCCCCGTTCGTATTCCAGCGCGATCGCATAATGCGTCGGGTTGGTGATGACCACCGCGGCTTTCGGGACTGCCGCCATCATGCGCCGACGCATGCGGACCTGCCGCACCTGCTTCATCTTGCCTTTGATGGCCGGATCGCCCTCGCTCTGTTTGAATTCTTCTTTCAACTCTCGCAGCGTCATTTTCTGACGCTCGTGCCATTGCCGATATTGGAAAAGATAGTCGGCTGCAGCGACGATCGCGAGCATGGCGACCACGGCGCCCAGCAGCTTGAGCGAAAGAGACAGACACATCGGAACGATTACTGACGCATCGCTATGCGTCAACGCCTCGAGCTTTTCCCGCTCCGGCCACATCAGCGTCGTGAGCACGGCGCCAATCAGCACCAGCTTGACAAGGCCCTTGGCCAGATTAGCGAGCGCCTGTTTGGAAAATATTCGCTTGAGACCGGCGGCCGGCGAAATTTTGGAAAGCTTGGGCGTCAGTACATCGAACGACCAGACCAGACGGTGCTGGATAATATTGCCGCAGAGAGCCGCCAACATCAGCACCAGGAAAGGAATGGCGACGGTCGCCATCATCTCGCTGCCGATTTTCTGAAACAGCCGCGGCAAAGCGGGACCATCGACGCTGATGTTGTAGGAATTGGCGATAAGCCCGCGCATCATCGTAGTCAGGTCTTTGCTCATAGAGCCGGAGAACGTCATCAATACGAGCGCGGCACCTGCAATGACGAACCAGGTATTGACTTCCTGACTCTTGACCACGTCGCCGCGTTTGAGCGCTTCCTCGAGTCGCTTTTGCGTCGGTTCTTCTGTCTTGTCGGTATCGTTGGATTCCTCAGCCATGCGCGTTCCTCAACCGCCCTGCGCAAGGTCGGCAAGCACGCCTTCGAGGTATCCGACAAAGGTCCCCATCATTGCGCCGATCACCAGCACCAGCAGCAGTAACCCGAGCAGGATCGACAGGGGCAGGCCTATAAAGAAGACCTGCATTTGCGGCATCAGCCGCGACAACACGCCGAGCCCGAGATTGAACAGCAGCCCGAAGACCAGAAACGGCGCTGAGAGCTGAACACCGATTCGGAATGCCGTCGTGATGACTCGCGTCACGTGTTGCGCCGCGTCGCCCATGAGAGGCAATTCACCCGGCGCAAAGATCGAGTAGCTGTCATTCATCGCCACGATCACCAGGTGGTGGAGATCAGTGGCAAACACCATTGCGACACCGAGCACGGTCAGAAAATTTCCGACCAGCGCGCCTTGTTCGTTCTGGGTCGGATCGACGGCCGTAACGAAGCCCAGACCCAGTTGTTGCGCGACGATGGTTCCTGTCACTTGCAGCGCCGAAATCGCCAGTCGTGCGGTGAAGCCCAGTACCGCGCCGACGATCAACTCCTGGAGGAGCAGAATCAGCACCGGCCCGAACGTCTTGAGATCGACCGCATAGGCCTTCTGGTGTGCAGGGAGCAGAATTGCGGTCAGCACCAGCGCGATGGTGAGACGCACCCGCGAGGGGACGCTTAATTCGCCGACGCCCGGCAGCAGCATGACCATGGCGCCCACACGTGCAAAAGTCAGCAGGAATGCGGTTGCCAGGGCCGGCAGGAATGAGATGTCGATCCGCATGGTTGGGCTAGCCGCTGATGATACGCGCCACGATCCGCATCATCTCGGCATGCATTTTCTCCGCCATGAAAGGCAACGCGACCAGCAGTGAAATGAAGACCGCCAGTATCTTCGGCACGAAGGCGATGGTCATTTCCTGAATTTGCGTGAGCGCCTGAAGGAGAGAAATTGCGACGCCGACAGCCAATCCGACGAGCATTACCGGACTCACGACAACGATAAGCGTGAAGATCGCATCGCGGGAAACGTCGAGGACTTCCGGACCGGTCATGTCGATCAATACCTAGATCGGCATCTTCATGATGTCTTCATAAGCCGCGATGACGCGGTCGCGCACGGCAACGACGGCATCGATAGCAACCTCGGTTTCAGAGACGGCAGTGACGACGTCGACGATATTGGCCTTGCCGCTGGCTGCGGCCTGGGTCTGTGCGTCGGACTTGCGGCCCATTTCGGCGACCGAGCCGATCGCGTCCTTGAGCACGCTGGCGAAACTTGCGCCGCCCGCGGCATCGCCCGCTGGTTGGCGGGCAAGCGCGAGCGAATTGGCATCGGATGCGATACGCGCAACGCTGGCATAAGCGCTGGCGGCAGCGAGTGGTGTGGCCATGGTGATCTACGCCTTTCAGGCTTTGAGGATGTCGATGGTGCGCTGAATCATCCGCCGCGTGGCGGTGATCACGTTGATGTTGGCTTCGTAGGAGCGCTGGGCGTCGCGCATGTCGGTCATTTCGATGACCGGATTGACATTGGGGTATTTGACGTTGCCGTTGACGTCGGCAGCGGGATGGCCCGGTTCGTATTTCAGGCGGAAGTCCGAGCTGTCGTTTTGCACCTTGCCGAGTTCGACCACCCGGGTGTCGAGCGTGCGATCGAGTTCGCTGCGAAAGGTCGGGATCTTGCGGCGGTAAGGATCAGCGCCGGGCCGCTGCGGTGTCGAGTCGGCATTGGCGATGTTTTCCGAAATGATGCGCATGCGCCCGGCTTGCGCACGCAAACCGGAAGCTGCAATCGACAGCGTCTTGACGAAATCCATCGTTGTCCTCCGCCGTCCTTATGTCCGCTCAGCGCTTGCCAAGCGCGGTCTTGATGAGATTGAGGCTGCGTGTGTAGAGGGCCGTCGCCGCCTGGAAATCCATCTGGTTGCTGGCGACTTTCATCATTTCTTCCTCGAGGTTCACCGCATTGCCGGCCGGGCGCACTTCGAAGCTGCGAGAATTGGAATTCCGGTAAGGCGATTGGCTCAAGCCGACGCCCTCGATATGGCTATCCGCGGTGCGCGAGAGCGAAACGGGCGTGAGCGCGCCCGAACTGGATCCCGGCGCACTATCGAACTGCAACGGCGCGAGATCGCGCGGACGGAATTTTGGCGTGTCGGAGTTGGCGACGTTTTCAGCCAGAACCCTCTGCCGCGCCTGCGCCCAATCCAGGCGCGTGCGGAGCATGGACAGAATCGGAACGTCGGTAATGGCCATCGCCGGCTCCCCAAAAGCGCTTTCCACCGCAACACCGTCGCGCTAGGCAGACTTTGCCGATGGTATGGTTAACGGCGGGTAAAAAGCCGATGCGGGAACGAGTTGCGGGGCTGGGAATAGGCAGACTAGAGGGCCCGAAATGCCCGGCGACCGCAAAATGCCACTTTATTTGTTAATACTCTGTTAGTATTGAGGGCGGCAAATTGTGCCTGGCCGCGTTAACCATTCGGGCGATTCTCGCCCGATGAGTCGTCGCATGAAGAACGGAGCGCATTGATGTTCGAGAGCTTGTTCGGCTCGGAGATGCCGCTGGCTGCCCGGTTCTTCATCGCCTTCTTGATCGTGCTGGCACTGATCGGATTGACCGCATGGCTGGTGCGGCGTTTCGGCTCAAGCCGGCTCGGAACAGCGACCCGTGGACGTCAACCACGGCTCGCGGTGATCGACGCCGCAACGGTCGATGGACGCCGGCGCCTGGTCCTGATTCGCCGCGACAACATCGAACATCTTCTGATGATCGGTGGGCCCACCGATCTGGTGGTGGAACCGAATATCGTGCGTGCAGTTTCGGCGCGTGATGTCGCGCGCGAGCCCTCGCGCGCCACTCCTGCTGAATCCGCCGCGCGGCCTGCCGCGACACTTGAGAACGGCTGGCCGTTGCAGCCAGCTGGCGAGCCTGCGCCCTCGGCGGCAGCCCGGCCCTACCGCTCCGCTCCGACCGAAGAACCCTGGCTGGCGCCGGAGCCAGGCGCGCGTGCGCGTCCTGCTGACAGCCTTACCGGCCTGGCCGCGGAATTGTCGACGCGTCTGAACCCACCCGAGCATGGATCGCCGTCGCGCGCCGAACCGGCTCCGCGTGCGCCGGCAGCAATGCCAGAGGCAGCGCCAGCGCAAGCCGACCACAATCTTGCGGAGATGGCGCAGCAGCTTGAAGCCGCGCTGCGCCGCGCGCCCTCGCCGGAAGGCCGGCCCCCGGTCACCGATCCGCTGGCGGCGCAACTGAGTGGCAATGTGACGGCGCGCCCCGCACGCGACCTCAGGGCGCGTGTTGAACCGAAATTCGAGGCAAAGGCAGAGCCGAAGTTCGAGCCCAAGGCTGAGCCGAAAACCGAGCACAAAACCGAGCACAAGGCCGAGCCCAAGTTCGACGCGAAGCCCGAATCGCGTGAGCCGGCGGCGACGCCCGGCAAGAATCTCTACGAAAATCTCGAAGAGGAGATGGCCAGCTTGCTGGGCCGTCCGCCAGGAAAAACGTGATAGCCGCTTCCGACCGCCGTGTCCGTCTTGTGACGGTGGCGGTCGGAGTAGCAGGGATCCTCCTCGTAGCGATGGCGCCGGCCGCCGCTCAGGACATCAGCGTCAACTTCGGACAGGGCAACGGGCTGACCGAGCGCGTGATCCAGATGATCGCGCTGCTGACCGTTCTGTCGCTGGCGCCCTCCATCCTCGTCATGATGACGTCGTTCACGCGCATCGTCGTGGTGCTGTCGCTGCTCCGCACTGCGCTCGGCACCGCGACAGCTCCGCCCAACGCCGTCATCGTATCGCTGGCGCTGTTCCTGACCGCATTCGTGATGGGCCCTGCTCTGCAACGCGCTTATGACACGGGCATCAAGCCGCTCGTGGCCAATGAAATCACTGCCGAGCAGGCCTTCGAACGCGGCTCGCAGCCGCTGCGCGCTTTCATGCAAAAGAACGTGCGCGAGAAGGACCTCAAACTCTTCTCCGATATGGCCAAGGAAGCCGAACCGGCCAAGCCTGAAGAGCTTTCGCTGCGCGTGCTGGTGCCGGCCTTCATGATCTCCGAGCTCAAGCGCGCTTTCGAAATCGGCTTCTTGTTGTTCTTGCCATTTCTCATCATCGATCTCGTCGTGGCCTCGGTGCTGATGTCGATGGGCATGATGATGTTGCCGCCAGTCGTCGTATCGCTGCCGTTCAAGCTGATATTCTTCGTGCTGGTGGATGGCTGGAGCCTGGTCGCCGGCTCGCTGATCCAGAGCTACGGCGGGGGCTAGGCGCAATACGCGTTCTGCCCGGCGCTAATGAGCGCATGACTCAGATGATCGCGTGACGGATCTTGGCCGACACCCATTCACTGACGATCACGGTGCCGATGATGACGAGCAGAATCAGCGAGACCTGTGTCCAGTAGAGCTGGGTAATCGCGGCATTGAGCTCGAGACCGATGCCGCCCGCGCCGACAAGACCGAGAACGGTCGACTCGCGGATATTGATGTCCCAGCGGAACACCGAAATGCCGGCAAAAGCGGGCAGCACCTGTGGCACGATCCCGTAAGCCGTCACCTGCCCCCCGGAGGCGCCAGTTGCGCGCACGGCCTCAACCTGCCCTTCGTCGATCTCCTCGATAGCCTCGTAAAGCAGCTTGGCGCAGAAGCCGATCGAACGCAGTGCAATTGCAATGATGCCCGCGAACACGCCGGGGCCGATAATTGTCACCAGCATCAGCGCCCAGATCAGCGCATTGATCGAACGCGACGATACGATGATGAACAGAGCGATTGGCCGCACCACGCTGACGCTTGGCGTGGTGTTGCGCGCGGCGCAGTAGGCTACCGGGATGCCGAGCAGCACGGCGACGAGCGTGCCGATGGTGGCGATATTGATGGTGTCCCAGATCGGCCGGCCGAGCACGCGGATATACCGCCAATCAGGCGGCACCATGCGGACGGCGAGATCGCCCGCCTGGGCCGGCGCGTCCCAGACGAAGGCCCAGATAGTCTTGTCGGAAATGAGCTGGAAACAGCCGACGAACAGGGCAACGGCGAACAGCCAGGCCGCCCAGACCAACAACTGGATGCGACGGTCGCGCCGCCGCCAGGTCCGCGCCCCTGCTGCGATCGTGCTCATTACTGCACCCAACGCCGCAAATAGCCGGAGCCGTATTCACACACCATGACGATGGCGATGATCACGATGATGATGGCGGCCGCTGAATCGAATTCGTAGCGATCAAATGCAGTGTTGAGCGTCGCCCCGATGCCACCGCCTCCGACAATGCCGATCACCGCGGATTCACGGAAATTGATGTCGAAGCGGTAGAGACCGAGCCCGATCATGCGCGGCATCACCTGCGGCTGGACCCCGTAGTTGATCCACTGCAGCCAGCTTGCACCCGATGCGCGCACGGCTTCCGCCTGGCCCGCATCCATATCCTCAATGTCTTCCGCGAGAAGCTTGCCGTAAAAGCCAATGGTGGCAAACGACAGTGTCACAAAGCCCGCGAACGGCCCAAAGCCGAACAACTTGACGAAAAAAATCGCGAGGATGATTTCCTGGAAGCTGCGCGAGACCGCAAGCACAGCGCGGCAGAAATAATAGACCGGGGCCGGCGCGATGTTCTTTGCTGCCCCGATGCCGACCGGAATCGACAAGGCGATGCCGACCACGGTCGAAACGACCGTCATCCAGAGGCTTTCGGCGATGCCCTCGGCGATTTCGTCCCAGCGACTCACGAAATCCGGGGGGAAAAATGCTTTCAGAAATGCAGCACCGCGCGGCAGCCCTTCCCACACGCGCGTCCAGTTCACCGGTGTCGTCTGGAATACCAGCCCAAGATAGACCACAGCGCCAACGACAAGCGCCCAGCGAAGCCAGGCCGACCTGATCAGCGGCGGTTTTTTCCATTGACGGGGCGAGGTGGCGGCAACGCTCACGTCATTCCTGCCAATCGGTTGCGATCCGGGCGCGGCGGTTCGAAAGGCACCACATTGTCCTCGTCCGCCTCGCCTGCCTGTTCGTCGACCTTGCGGATCGTCGCCGACCAGTCCTCCTCGCCATAGATCGATGTGAGCACGGCAGGTGTCAGCTTGTCGGGCGGACCGTCATAGACGATCTCACCAAGGCGTAAGCCAACGATTCGCTCGGCAAACATCTGCGCCAGCATGACATCATGGATATTGATGATCGCCGACAACTTGCGCTCGCTACAGAGTTCGGTGATCAGGCGCATGATCTGCCGTGACGTTTTCGGGTCGAGCGAAGCGGTTGGCTCGTCCACCAGCAGCAGCTTGGGATTCTGGATCAGCGCGCGGCATATGCCAACGCGCTGGCGCTGTCCGCCCGAAAGCTCATCTGCGCGCTTGTCGGCCATGTGGTCGAGGCCGACGCGTTCGAGCAGGCGGAACGCTTCGTCGATATCGGATTGCGGAAAACGCCTCAGCCAGCTTTGCCAGAAACCGACATAGCCGAGGCGGCCGGTGAGAACGTTCTCCATCACCGAGAGCCGCTCCACCAGCGCATATTCCTGGAAGATCATGCCCATGCGCCGCCGCACGCGTCGTAATTCGGCGCTGCCGAGTTTGACGATGTCGACGTCGTTGAGCGTGATCGACCCCGAGCTCGGCTCAACCAGGCGATTGATGCAGCGGATCACGGTGGATTTTCCGGCACCGGAAGGCCCGATCAGCGCCATCACCTGGCCGTCGGGCACATCGATATCGATGCCCTTAAGCGCAAGGTCGCCGGTGCGATAACGCTTGGTCAGACCTTTTATGCGCAGCATACGAGTCCCCTCCGGCCGCGCGTCTTACTTGCAGCTGTATTTCACACCGCTCGCCGCGTCGATCTTGCGGATGACGCTCCAATCTTTCTTGTAGGTGATCGCAACAAATTTATCCTGGCCCTTGAACTCGGCCTGGAGCGATGAGCCTTCCCAGGGGAAGGTGAAGAAGGCTTCCTTGATCTTGGCTTGCAGGGCCGGATCAAGATTGTGCGCAACGCCATAGCCGGTGGTCGGGAACGTTTCCGATTTGTAGATCGTCCGTATCTTCGCCTTGTCGACGACGTTGCGTTCGAACATGCGAAACATCACTTCGTTGGCGATCGCAGCCGCGTCATAATCCTTGTTGGCGACGCCGAGCACTGAGTTGTCATGCTTGCCGGAGAATACCGGCTCATAGTCACGCTTCGCGATCAAATTGAACTCCGATTCAAGCAGCGCCGATGGCGCCTTGAATCCGGAATTCGAGGTCGGCGCAGTGAACGCAAGCTTCTTGCCCTTGATATCGGCCGGCGTCTTGATGGCGCTGTCGGCCGGCACGATGATCTCCATTTCGTAGCCGAAAGTGCCGTCCTTGCCGGCCATGATGGCGAAAGGCACAAAGCCCGCGCAATTCACCGCAATCGGATTGGAGCCGGTATTGAAGCCCGCAATGTGAAGGCGGCCGGAGCGCATCGCCTCGATTTCGGCCGCGTTCGATTGCACCGGAAAGAACACGACCTTTTTGCCGGTGACTTTCTCCATGTGCTTGATGAAGCCATCCCACACCTTGGTGTAGACGGCCGGATCTTCGACGGGTGTATAGGCAAAGATCAGCGTCGACGGATTGACGGTCTGTGCGGGTGTATCGGCAACCAAGTCGCCGTCGCGGTCGCAATAGGCCTTATCGAGATCGCCGCGCGGACAATCCTGCGCGCGGGACACACCAGCCAACCCCGCGCCGATAATGAGAGCCGCGAAAACGCTCGCAATGACGTTGACCCGTCTTGCCATGGTTTCTCCCCTTGTCGCGTGTTTGTTGCCTGCGAGCTTAGCCCAGGTTCCCGGGAAGCGAAATTGTGGCCTGACCGAAATCAGGCACCTCGAAATGTCCTCCGAAGTCCTTATGATCCGGCCCGGGGTGAGTCGCGATTTTTGCAATCTGAAAGGAGCAGCCGATGGAACCGGTTCGTTCTACGGGCTCACATGGTCTTGCGCTTATCCTGCTTGTTCTCGTCATGCTCGCCGGCCTCCCCGTCGCTGTATGGCTCGACCTGCGCAATCTGTCGGAGAGCTCGCTGCTTCGCCAGGCAAAGGACCTCAATTCGGTCGTCAGCAGCGTGCGCGGCTACTACGCCACCAACGTCGTCGGCCGCGTACTGGCTTCGCCGGGCGAGACGAAGGTCGTGCACAACTACGAGAGCATCCCAGGCGCCATACCGATCCCCGCGACACTTTCGCTCGAGCTTGGCCGCGTGATCAGCGAGCAACAGGAGAACATCACTTACCGGTTCGTCTCGGATTTTCCCTTCAAGAATCGTGCACCGCACGTCCTTGATGGCTTCGAGACCGGAGCACTCGCCGACTTGCGCAATCATGTGAATCAGCAATTGACCGATGTGTCGGCGTCAGTCTTCCACGACCGCGTCCGTCTCGTTGCACCG
The DNA here is from genome assembly GCA_035692045.1 of Pseudolabrys sp. Classification (GTDB taxonomy): domain Bacteria; phylum Pseudomonadota; class Alphaproteobacteria; order Rhizobiales; family Xanthobacteraceae; genus Pseudolabrys. Next base: position 27,445 of record DASSIJ010000056.1, read on the forward strand.
GTGATCATGGGTGCGGCGTGCGTGGCCTGCCACAACGCCCATCCGGAAAGCCCGAAGCGCGACTGGAAGGTCGGCGATGTCCGCGGCATCCAGGAAATCACCATCACCCAGCCGATTGCGGCCAACCTGTTTTCATTCAAATATTTGCTGGCTTACTTCGTCTTCATGGCCGCATCCGGAATCACTTTTATCGGTGTGCAGCGACGCCAGGCGGCGACAATTCGCGGCATGAATCGCGAGCTTGAGACTGCGAATGACTTCCTCGCGCAACTATCGATGAAAATCTCGCGCTACCTTTCGCCGCAAATCTACAAGAGCATCTTCAGTGGCCAGAAGGACGTGACGATTCATACCGAGCGCAAGAAGCTCACGATCTTCTTTTCCGACATCAAGGACTTTACCGCGACAACGGAACGCCTGCAGCCGGAACAGGTCACGTCGTTGCTCAATGAGTATTTTACCGAGATGTCGAACATCGCCCTCAAACATGGCGGCACGATCGACAAATTTGTCGGCGATGCCATCCTGATCTTCTTTGGCGATCCGGAATCCAAAGGTGAAGCGGAAGACGCCAAGGCTTGCCTGCACATGGCCGCCGACATGCAACATCGGCTCGCCGAACTGAACGTTAAATGGCGCAACGAGGGTGTCGAGCACCCCTTCCGCGTCCGGATGGGCATCAACACCGGCTATTGCAATGTCGGCAATTTCGGAAGCGCCGACCGCATGGACTATACGATCATCGGCGCCGAGGCAAACCTGGCGGCGCGCCTGCAATCAATCGCCGAGCCAGGCCACATCGTTATCAGCTACGAAACCTATGCCCTGGTGCGCGACATTCTCGTCGCGCACGCTTTGCCGCCGATTACGATGAAAGGGATCAGCCGCGAAGTTATCCCTTATGCGGTCGAAGGCATGCTCGATGCGATGGGGCAGACGGTGGAGATCTTCAGCGAACACACGACGGGGCTCGATTTCTATCTCGACCCCAGCATGGTCAACGTCGGCTCTGCCGAGCGGATTCGCACGCTGTTGCAGAAAGCAATCACTGCGCTGGACCGCTCTGGCCGGCGTCCGGTAACGCCAGCGGAGTGATCAATGAGGGGTTTAGCTCTGCATGCCCCAGCGGCCGATGGTCCTCGTCTCGATCAGTCTGAACACGACGTTTTCGATAAAAAGGCCGATGAGAATGATCGAAAGCAGTCCGGCAAAAACCTCGGGAATATTGAGCTGATTCTTCGCCTCGAAAATATACCAGCCCAGTCCGCCCTGCCCTGACGTGGTGCCGAAGACAAGCTCGGCGGCGATCAACGTGCGCCAGGC